>JBCBUA010000134.1:0-13621 GCA_039818365.1 Pseudomonadota bacterium | reverse complement strand
CTAGTGCCGTTTCGGCATAACCGGCGCGCGTGCCGAAACTCGATCCGCAAAAGACACATATGGATTTCATCTTTTTCCTGTCCGCCCTTTCAGCAAGCCCGTCAGAGCCGCGGATGAGGGTCCTTTTCAGCTTTTCGACAATTCGTCCAGCACGCGGGCCCAGGACCGGGTGCCCTTGTGAAAGCTGGTGAGATTGTATTTTTCGTTTGGCGAATGGATCTGATCGTCTTCAAGGCCATAGCCGATCAGCAATGTATCCATACCGAGAAAGCGCTTGAAGTCGCCAACGATCGGGATGGAGCCGCCCATTCCCACGAGCGCCGCTTCCTTGCCCCATTCCTTCTTCAGCGCAATCTCGCCCTTTTCGAGTGCGGGCATCTTGAGATCCAGGCGAAGGGCGGGACTGCCGTCCTTGGAGGTGAATTCAACGGAACAGTCGGCGGGAACCTTCGAGCGGACATAGGCCCTGAAGGCTTTCTGGATCTTGTCCGGATCCTGATCGCCCACCAGGCGGAACGTGAATTTGGCGTGTGCCTCCGCAGGGATCACGGTCTTTGATCCGGCCCCCTGGTAGCCGCCCCACATGCCGTTTACTTCCACCGTCGGCCGGGACCAGAGATGTTCAAGCGGGTTGCGGTCCTTTTCCCCGCGCGGATATTTCAATCCGACGTCACCGAGAAATTCCTCCACGGAAAAGCCCAGATTGTCCCACATGGCGCGCACGTCTTCAGGCAATTCCAGGACACCGTCATAAAACCCCGGCAGCGTGACCTTGCCATTTTCGTCATGCAAACCGGCAATGATGCTGGCGACGATATGGTTCGGGTTTTGTGCGGACCCGCCATAAAGCCCTGAATGCAGGTCGCGGCTTGCCGCCTTGACGACGATTTCATCGCCGACCATGCCACGCAGCATGACGCCGATCGCCGGGGTTTCGGCATCCCACATTCCGGTATCGCACACCAGGGCCATGTCGCAGCTGAGTTCGTCCTTGTGGGCCTCCAGAAACGGTTGCAGCGACGGCGAGCCGGACTCTTCCTCGCCTTCGAAAAGAATGGTGACATCAACCGGCAGGTCGCCCGTCTCCTCGATATAGGCACGGGCGGCCTCGACGAAGGTCATCAGCTGGCCTTTGTCGTCCGATGCGCCGCGCGCCATGATAACCTTGCTGCCGTCTTCGCGGGTCTTGATGCTGGGTTCAAACGGATCGTTTTCCCACAGCTCCAGAGGATCAACAGGCTGCACGTCGTAATGACCATAGAACAAGACATGCGGACCGGGCTTGCCGGACGTGCGATGGCCGACCACCATGGGATGGCCACTGGTTTCGCGCACCGACGCCTCGATGCCGATTGCGTTCAGTTCCGCTGCCAGCCAGGCGGCGGCATCCTTGCACGGAGCGGCGAATGCGGGATCGGTTGAAATGCTCTTGATCTTGAGAAGCTCGAAAAGGCGGCCGAGGCTGGCGTCGAAATTGGTATCGATACGCGACAAGACCTTGTCGATGGAACTCATGACGGATCCTCGAATTTGAGACTGATTGGAGTGGCCGGCACAACAACATGCCTGTCAGAAGTCCCTAACAGGCCACAAGCTTGCCTGAAGCGCAAATGGATTTATCCCTTCTGTGGAAGGAGCGGGGGAGAAGACGGCAAACCGCCTCTCGCCGTGACGATGATCTCCAGGCGGGTGGGACCGAGCGATTGTTCCAGACGCTCGGACAATTCGCTCTGAAAACCGTCTATTTCCTCCGCCAGAACGGCCTTTTGCGGGTCGAGGTAGACGGCAGCGTAGTGCATGCGCCCGGCCTGCAGGACTGCCGCGCGATGGAGCGTATAGCCCCGGTCGCGGCAAAGGTCGCGGGCGGCTCGCAAGACCTTTGCATAGGTGCTGCCGGGTGCGCTGACGCCCGCAAGATCGGCAAGCGTTGTGCGGAAGGTTGCGAGCGGTTGCCAGATGATGGCGAGGATAAGGATGATGACGATGACCGCGTCGCCGATGGGCACATAGGGGCCGAGGGGCGTGTCTTCCAGGAAGGGAAGGGAGAGCAAGGCGGCTCCCGCGCCGACGCTCAAGGCCCCGTCGATCAGGGCCGCGCGGGTCTCCGTTTTCAGGAGCGAGCTGCGCTTGCCGGATTTCCTGTAGGCACGATGATAGTTGAACGCGAGCGCGAGGCAGATCAGAACAATCGTGACCGAATAGATCACGATCGGTCCGAAAACCAGTTCAGGGACCTCACCGCCTGTGAAGAAGGTCCAGATCTTGGTGCCGGACACGATGGCGGCAAAGACGAGAATGCCGATCAGGATGAGGTTGCGAAACGTGACGTAGAGAACCTCGTCAAAGTCATGCCCCCATGGCCGGCTTTTGGTTGGCGGCAATCCAACACGCGCGCCGATCCGGGCAGCTGCGATGGCGGAGATGAAATTGACGGCGGAATAAAGCCCGTCCACCAGCATGGCGTCGGACCGCGACAGCCAGGCGGTAAGGACACCGGCGATGGCCATGAAGAGATTGGACCATTTTCCAACGGCCAAGGCCCGTCGCTCTATCTCCCGGCTGTTGTCCATGAATGATCAGTTTCCGCGTTTGAGAGATCCCATCAATCCGCGAACGAGCGCGCGCCCGAGCGAGGTCCCGAGACTTCTGGCTGCCGACTTCAAACCCGCCTCCAGGACACTGTCCCGCTGGCTTCGGCGCTTCGACCGCCGCTTGATGCTTTCCTTTCTCGGCCGGTCATCCCGCCCGAAGTCGGGCAACTGGAACCCGGACCGTGACCGCCGGGGCTCGCCGTGCTTGCGGGCGTGCTTTTCCTCAAGGTCGCGGCTGCGCTGTTCCTCGCGGTGTTCTTCCTCGGCGCGGTTCATCAGGATCTCGTAGGCCGATTTGCGGTCCTTGGCGCGCTCATAAAGCCCGAACACGGCGCTCGACTGGATCAGTGCCCGCCGCTCCGCCTGCTTGAGGGGCCCGAGACGGGAACACGGAGGCCGGATCAGAGTGCGCTGGACGACAGAGGGAATACCCTTGCCTTCGAGTGTCGACACAAGAGCTTCACCGACGCCAAGTTCGGTGATGACCCGTTCGGTGTTCAGGTCCGGATTGGGCCGGAACGTTTCGGCAGCCGCGCGGACGGCCTTCTGGTCGCGCGGGGTAAATGCGCGCAAGGCATGCTGGATGCGGTTGCCGAGCTGGGCGAGCACGGTTTCGGGAATATCGAGCGGGTTCTGGGTCACGAAGTAGACGCCGACGCCCTTCGAGCGGATCAGGCGGACAACCTGCTCGACCTTTTCAACAAGCGCCTTGGGAGCACCGCTGAACAGGAGGTGCGCCTCGTCGAAGAAAAACACCAGTTTGGGTTTCTTCGGGTCGCCGATCTCGGGCAACTCCTCAAAGAGTTCCGACAGCAGCCACAGAAGAAAGACGGCATAGAGCCTCGGGGACGTCATCAGCTTGTCCGCAGCGAGGATATTGACGATGCCGCGGCCGTCGGGTGCCGTTCTGATGAAGTCGCGAATGTCGAGCGCCGGTTCACCGAAAAAGTTCTCGCCGCCCTGGCGTTCCAGAACAAGCAGCCTGCGCTGGATCGCGCCGATGGATGCCTTTGACACATTTCCGTAAAGTGTGGAGAGCTCCGATGCACGTTCCGCGACATGGGCAAGCATCGCGCGCAGATCCTTGAGGTCGAGCAGCAGAAGCCCTTCGTCGTCCGCGAGCTCGAACAAGACATTCAAAACACCTTCCTGGGTGTCGTTAAGCTCAAGAAGACGCGCCAGCAGCAAGGGGCCGATCTCCGAGACCGTGGTCCGGATCGGATGTCCCTGTTTGCCGAGCAGATCCCAGAAGACGGTCGGAAAGGCCTGGTACTCGTAAGTGCCGGCAATGCCGACGTCACTGGCCCGTTTTTCAAGGAAATCCTTGGAGACACCTTCGGCGGCAAGGCCTGACAGGTCCCCCTTGATGTCGGCACAGAAGACGGGAACCCCGGCTTTCGAGAAACCCTCCGCCAGGATCTGAAGCGAAACGGTCTTGCCGGTGCCGGTCGCCCCGGCGATCAGTCCGTGGCGGTTGGCGAGCTTCAGAGCCAGCGTCTCGTTTTTCGTACTCGCTCCAATGAAAATACTGTCAGTTCCCTTCACGACGCCCCCCGAATCTCGCTGGCTTTTGTCGAACCTAACAAAGCCCTGTCGAAAAAGCGCGCCTGTCGTTCCTGTTTCGGTCGACGGGCTGTGCCCAAAGCGTTTAGATAGGCGGTGAATCGGGCGCACGAACATGAAGCCCGCACCAATTACCTTTTCCCGGAGACCTTTATGGAAGAACTCATCAACCGAATCATGGCGGCGGCCGGTATCGATCAGGAACTGGCGACAAACGCTGTCGGAATTATTCTGAGCTTCCTCAAAAAAGAGGGACCGGAAGACAAGATGCAGCTCATATTCGATGCGCTTCCGGGAGCTGCCGACCTTGTCAACGCGCGGGAAAGCGCCGGGTCCGGAGGCGGTCTCCTGAGCGGCCTCGGTAACATGATGGGCGGCAGCATGGGGGCCATGGGAGCATTGAGCGAACTGAACAGCGCAGGCCTCGACATGGGCGGCGTTCAAAGTGTTGTCAAAGAACTGGTTTCCTATGCTAAGGAAAAAGCAGGGGACGACGTTGTGGATGAAGTAATTTCACAAATTCCGGGGTTGAACCAAGTCGTCTAGCTGCCCCAGGGTTCGACTGTGGTTTTAAAGGGAGTTCATTGCGCATGTCTTATTCGATAGACGAAATCGAGGGCATTGGCCCGACTTACGCTGCGAAACTGGGTGAAGCGGGGATCAAGACGACTGAAGCCTACCTCGAACGTGCGAAGGATCCGAAGGGCCGCAAGGCGCTTGAGGAAGAAACCGGCATTGAGGGAAAACGCATTCTGAAATGGGCCAACATGGCCGACCTGATGCGGATCAGCGGTGTCGGCGAGGAATATTCCGAGCTGCTTGAAGCGGCGGGCGTCGATACGGTGAAAGAACTGAAGCATCGCAATGCCGCCAACCTGGCCGCTAAGATGAAGGAAGTGAACGACGAGAAGAGCCTCGTTCGCCAGGTTCCGAGCGAAAGCCAGGTGACGAAGTGGGTCGAGCAGGCGAAAGAACTGCCCCCGATGATGACCTACTGAGCAGCGTCTGCGGACCCGCTATCAGACGTTAAAAGGCGCGCCCATGGCGCGCCTTTTTTGTAGACTTCGGCCGGATGTGCTGCCGTCACGCCGCAGACGTGACGGAAAGCCGTTCAGACGCTTATCTGCCCGTAACGCAGAGCTTCCACGACTGTGTGTGTCTTGTTGGATGCGTTCAGTTTGACGCTGGCATTCTGCAGGTGCGCGTGAACCGTTCTTTGCGAGATGTCCAGAACGTCCGCGATTTCTCCGGCGGTCTTGCCATAGGCGGTCAGTTCCAGAACCCTGCGCTCGCGGCTGGACAAGGCCCCCGGGCGCTGTCCGGACACGACGCCGAGTTCACGCAGGCGGGAAAAGGCGGCTGCCGAGATGGCTTCAAGATTTGCAAGGTCGTACTTGTTGACCTGCAATGACGGACCGCTGGCGAAAACGAAAGCCTGGAAGGGGTAGAGTTCCGTGACCGGCACGATCACGATCTGGCTGCCTTCGCCGGCTGAGGCCAGCAGGTCGGAATGTTCCATGTCGCCTGCGGTGATTGTCCACACACGCGCGCGATTGGAACCAAGGCCGAGCATCAGGGCGCTGTCATTTGCCGACAGGGACGTGCTTTCGATACCGTCATTGCGCTGGTCGGGCCAGCGGAACCTCTGCACGAGATTGTCGATCGGCCGGTTCGGCATCGGAAGGCCGGTGATGAGAATATTGGTGGCGCCCATGCGCCGAAGATTTGATTCCAAAATATCAAGAACGTGATGAGCGGCGTTTGCTTCCGAGATTGCCCTCAGTTTGCTCTTCAATTCAGCTTGGTCAAGCATTGTGCACATCCTTCGCGGCCTAACACACCGCTGCTTTCCGGCCGTTCCGGACATGCCGGGTCAGACCGTAGATGGGTTAAAGTCAGGTCTCGTCCAAATCGATGCGAAAGAAACGACACCCAGTGCTGCGCTTTTTGTGAGGCGGTATTAATTCCCATGCGTCAGCGTTTTTACGCTACAATACAATTGATGATCGTACCAATAGGGAAAATTCGGAGATTTGACTTAATACGCCAGAAATTTGGCATTTTATCGGTTATTCGTGCCTAATGTATGCGCAAATGCCTACATTAGTGACCTTGGGTAACGTTCCAAGTGTTTCTTGCAGCGGTTTTTGAAACGTTCAACATAATTCGGCCATAGTCGCACCTGTTCGCCGTTTGCCGTCGATTTTTTCTGCGGTTTTCCGTCCGTGAAACTGCGGGCTTACCCTTTGTGCTGAGTTGCCAAGCTTCCCGGGTGGGGACTAAAACGTTGCCCAAGGGAGACCACAGCAATGCCGCTCAGTTTTACCGGATCCGAAAACTTCAACGCCGCCAGCGAAGACACCTGGTGGGAGTCGGTTGACAAGGCTCTGAAGGGCGTTCCCAGGGAAAAGCTCTTCGGCGCAACCGAGGATGGTCTCCAGATCGCACCCATTTATGAACGCCGCACCGACAATCCGGCCCGAGACCTGCGCGCAAGCAGGGAAAGCTGGACCATCATGCAGCGGATCGACATTCCCGACCCGGCTGCGGCAAATGCGCAGATCCTTGAAGATCTCGCAGGCGGGGCGGACGGCCTGGACCTTGTCTTCTCTTCAGCGGGCGGAGTAGGTGAGGCGGGAATTGCGGCGGGGGATCTGAATGCTCTTGACGTTCTTCTTCAGGATGTCCTGCTCGATCTCGTCAGGGTTCGTTTGAACGCCGGGGCAGGCACGCCCCAGGCGATTGCTTTGATGCTTGCTTATCTGGACAGGCAAGGAGCGGATCTCGCCGGCATCGACATTTCGTCCGGACATGACCCCTTCGCCTGGGCGGCGAGCAGAAGAACCGGGTCAGGTGTTCTGGACGCGACCCTGAGGCAATGCGCGGATCTATGCGTGATGGTTGCCGGTGCAAGCGCGCCTGCCGGTATGGTCAGGACAATGAGTGCGGACGGCGCGGTCTGGCACAATGCCGGGGCAACACAAGCACAGGAACTCGGACTTGTGCTGGCGTCCGCCACCGCACAGCTCCGGGCCTTGAGCGACACCGGTCTGGCAGCAGAAAGCTGGCCGGAGTTCATTTCGCTGTCACTGGCCGCCGAGGCGGATCAATTCGGCACGATTGCCAAGGCGCGGGCGATCAGGGCCCTGTGGTCCAGTGTTCTTGACGGCGCTGATCTTCCGCAGAGCTCCGTCAATCTGCACATGTGCAGCTCATACCGGATGCTGACTCGCAACGATCCGTGGGTCAATCTTCTGCGCAACACGGTGGCGGCGTTTGCCGCCGGGATCGGCGGAGCGGACAGTGTCAGTGTGCTGCCGCACACCCAGGCAGTCGGGCTGCCCGATGCAGCCGCACGCCGGCTTGCCCGCAATACGCAGGCCATCCTTCTGGAGGAAAGCAGCCTGGCAAAGGTTCTGGATCCCGCCGCAGGGGCCGGTGCCATCGAGGACAGGACCGATCGCCTGTGCGAAGCCGCGTGGGGTTTCTTCCAGGAAATCGAGGCAGCCGGCGGTTTGGGCGAAGCGCTGGACCGGGGATTGGTCCAGGAGGGCATTGCCAAGGCGCGCGCGGCACGATCGAAAGACGTTGCGCGCAGAAAGCGACCCGTGACCGGTGTCAGCGAGTTTCCCAATCTGGCGGAAAAGCCGGTGTCCGTGCTCGGCACCGGTGGTGCTGGACAGCTTCAAGGCGCGCCCGTTGACATGAGCGTTCTGCCCGAACCCGGTACGGGTCTTTGGTCCGCTGCGCTTAAAGAGGCACTGCTGGAGGGCAAAAGCGCTCCCGGCATGAGCGGTGCGGCTCCGGCGGAAACCCCCGATCTGAGCAGTGACCGCCTGTCCGCGCCCTACGAGAGGCTGCGCGATGCAGCGGTCCGTTTTGAGCAGACAACCGGGAAGCGGCCTTCCGTTTTCCTGGCGACGCTTGGATCGCTTGCCCAATTCTCCGCACGTGCGACCTGGAGTGCCAACGCCTTTGCAGCAGGCGGTTTCGAGACGGCTGAGGCCGGTGAGGTGTCTTCTGCCGATGATCTTATTGCCGCATACACAAAGAGCGGCGCAAAGCTGGCTTGTCTGGTATCCTCGGACGGGGTTTACGAGACGATGGCGACCGAGGCTGCTGCGGCGCTCAAGTCGGCGGGGGCCAGTCATCTCTACCTGGCGGGGCGGCCTGGTGAGCTTGAAGCCGGTCTGAAGGCGGCAGGCGTCGACAGCTTCCTCTACGCCGGCTGCGATCTTCTGGCGCTGCTGGGCGACGCCCATAACAGACTGAACGAGGCAGAGGGCCTCGATCAAACAGACGGTGAGGTCCTTTCATGAGCAGGATCCCTGACTTTGCGAATAAGCCGTTCCGCAATTGCCTGAGCGCTGCTGAAAGCGGCGCTTCGCAGGTCTGGCAGACGCCGGAGGACATTGCCGTTCCCGGTGTATTTGGTGCGCAGGACCTTGAGGATCTCACGCATCTGGAGACCTGGCCGGGACTGCCTCCGTTCCTGCGCGGACCGTATCCGACAATGTATGTGCAGCGCCCCTGGACCGTTCGGCAATATGCGGGCTTCTCGACAGCCGAGGATTCGAACGCCTTCTACCGGCGCAATCTGGCCGCAGGCCAGAAGGGGCTTTCCGTTGCATTCGATCTTGCAACGCATCGCGGCTATGACAGCGACCATCCCCGGGTGTCGGGCGATGTCGGCATGGCCGGCGTTGCGATTGATTCCATCTATGACATGCGCACGCTTTTCTCCGGCATTCCGCTCGACCAGATGAGCGTCTCCATGACCATGAACGGCGCCGTGCTGCCGGTGCTGGCGCTCTACATCGTGGCGGCGGAAGAACAGGGTGTTGCCCAGAAGGACCTGTCGGGAACCATCCAGAACGACATTCTCAAGGAGTTCATGGTCCGCAACACCTATATCTACCCGCCGCAGCACTCGATGCGGATCATATCCGACATCTTCAAATTCACCTCGCAGAACATGCCGCGGTTCAATTCCATTTCGATTTCCGGCTATCACATGCAGGAGGCCGGCGCGACGGCCGATCTGGAACTGGCCTACACGATCGCCGATGGCATCGAATACGCACGTGCCGGGGTCGCAGCCGGCATGGATATCGACCAGTTCGCGCCGCGCCTGTCCTTCTTCTGGGCAATCGGCATGAATTTCTTCATGGAAGTGGCCAAGCTGAGGGCAGCACGCCTGATCTGGGCAACGCTCATGCAGGAGAACTTCCAGCCGAAAAACGCGAAATCCCTTTCGCTCAGAACGCATTCGCAGACGTCCGGCTGGTCGCTGACGGCACAGGATGTCTTCAACAATGTCATCCGGACCTGCGTTGAGGCGATGGCCGCGACGCAGGGCCATACCCAGTCGCTTCACACGAATGCGCTCGACGAAGCGCTGGCCCTGCCGACGGATTTTTCCGCCCGCATTGCCCGGAACACACAACTGTTCCTGCAGCAGGAAAGCGGCACGACGCAGGTGATCGACCCGTGGGGCGGGTCCTACTACGTGGAGAAACTGACAGCCGATCTGGCCGAAAAGGCGATGTCCCACATTCGCGAGGTCGAAGAGCTCGGCGGAATGGCCAAGGCGATCGAAAAGGGCATTCCCAAGCTCCGGATCGAGGAGGCGGCAGCCAAGACGCAGGCCAGAATCGACAGCGGTACGCAGACCGTCGTCGGCGTGAACAAATACAAGCCCGACAGCGAGGAAGCCATTGACGTCCTCAAGGTTGACAACGCGCAGGTGCGCGCTGCCCAGATCGACAAGTTGAAGCGGCTGCGTGCGGAACGCGACGAGGCCGAAACGCAAGCCGCGCTGGACGCGCTGACGTCATGCGCGCGCACCGGTGAAGGCAACCTTCTGGACCTTTCGGTGAAGGCGGCCAGGGCAAAGGCAACCGTTGGCGAAATTTCTCTTGCGATGGAAAAGGTTTTCGACCGGCACAAGGCGGAAATAAAATCGATTGCCGGGGTCTACAAACGTGAGGCGGGAGCCATGTCCGGAACCATGGAAAAGATCCAGAAACTCGTCGAAACCTTCGAGGAGAACGACGGCCGCCGTCCACGTATTCTTGTCGCCAAGATGGGGCAGGACGGCCATGATCGCGGCCAGAAAGTGATTGCATCCGCATTCGCCGATCTCGGGTTCGACGTCGATATCGGACCGCTGTTCCAGACACCTGAAGAAGCCGCCCGCCAGGCGGTTGAGAACGATGTTCACGTGGTCGGCGTGTCGTCGCTGGCCGCCGGCCATCTCACGCTCGTGCCTGCGCTCAAGGCGGCGCTCGCCGAGGAGGGACGAGGGGATATCATGATCGTCGTTGGCGGCGTCGTTCCGCCTCAGGATTATGACGCACTCTACCAGTCCGGCGCGTCCGCGATCTTTCCTCCTGGAACGGTCATCGCGGAAGCTGCGGTCGGACTGATCGGCAAGCTCAACGAACAGCTCGGATACGGTCCGGCGCAAGCTGCCGAGTGAGGTCAGTGCCGGGGTGAGGGCGGGAGCCCGCCATGCGGGGGAGTTGAACCGACAAGGCCTGCGCGTCAATCCCCGTCTTCTTGGAAGACAAGGATATCGCCCGGCTGACAGTCGAGGGCTTCACAGATCTTTTCAAGCGTGTCGAAACGCACGCCCTTGACCTTGCCTGACTTCAGCAAGGACACATTCTGTTCGGTGATGCCGATGCGCTCGGCCAGCTCCTTTGACCGCATCTTGCGACGGGCGAGCATGACATCGAGTTCAATGATGATCGGCATTTGCGAACCACTCTGCCAAGCGTTGGGCCCTATCAGACGAACTGGCGGTTTTCTTCATCAATAGTTGCCGCTTCGCGCATGATCCAGCCGAAGACAAGCATCAGGGCGCCAAATATGAGGAAAAAGGCTTCGCCACCGTCGAGCGCCACCTCAATCTCACCCTCTCCCTTGGGATAATCCCAGGTCAGCAATGCCGACAGGATCGGGTCACTCAGGATTTCGAAGACACCGTAGGCCAGCAGCCAGCTGCCGATCTTGATCATGCGTGAAAGGGTTTCTGATGCGAAAAACGCGGCCTTGCGGAACTGGTCGAACAGCTGCCGGATGTTCCAGCAAATGCCCATGAGCAGGCAAAACGCGCAGCCTATCACGATACCCATGCCCAGACGCTGAGCGAACGGGATCTCTCCGAGCGGACGCTCAAGATCCGAAAGATCCAGTGTCTCCGTTGCCGCTTCCAGCGCCACCGGCAAAAGAAGCAGTGCAATCAGAAGTGCGCCGAATATCGCGACAAGGACCAAAATCACGGTGACGAACCATTTCATCGTCGTCGATAGCCGACGAATGCGCGACAGACGCTTTGCGCGCTCAACCTCTTCCAGCTCGGTCATTGCAAACTCCAACTGCCAACCCGTCAGCGTGTCTAAGGCAATCGATCCCGTTTGGCAAATTTAAATATTGCTATTGACAAAAAAATTATTGAATGCATTTTTTAAATTATCGTTTTACGATAAGAATTATACGAGTCACATCTGACTTTTTCCCAAGCCCTGAAGTGAGTGTACGAATGCCAAGTTCCTTTGCCGATTGTGGATTTTCTCCATCCTGTGAAGGCCGGCGCGCCTGCGCACCCCTCCCTGTCTATCCATCCGGAGGACGTTTTATTCTGCGTTGGCTCTGGAAGCCGTTGCTGCTGTGTACCGTGAGTGCGGTGCTTGTCACGGGCGCGCGTGCTGCGGATCTCGGCACCGGTCACGCCCCCTTGTTCGTCACGGCCAAACCGGCGAAACAGAGTTGGTCCGGGCCGTATCTCGGACTGGAAGGCGGCGTTTCCAACACCCTTACAGAGGTCAAGGCCAATGGGCGCACCAAGGAGCTGTCCCGGGTAGATGCCGCCTTTGGCCTGTTCGCAGGCCACAACTGGCAGGTCTCAAGGTTCGTACTCGGCGTGGAAGGCGCCGCCACCTATATCGGTGGGACGGAGAAGGGCACGCATCCGACCCTGGGAGCCGTTTCGGCGGATGCCAAGTGGACGGTTGCTGCCAAGGCGCGCGCGGGCGTGCCGATCGGCAATTTCCTTCCTTACCTGAGCGCCGGCATCGCGGTCAGCGAGCACGGTCTTGAGGTCGGCGGCGACAGGCAAACGTCCGTCCAGGTCGGACCCGTTCTCGGGGCCGGTGTTGAAGTCGCGCTGAAGGACAAGTGGCGCATTCGGGCCGACTATTCCCTGACAGGCATCGTCAATGACACATCACGCTTCAATGGCACGAGCGTCAGACGGCAGTCGGGCAATCAACGGCTGATGCTGGGGCTGTCCCGTTCGTTCTGAGCGGGTGCTTGAAGCCTATCCCAGGGCGGCAAGGCCGGTCAGGTCGGCAAGAACCGCCTTGGGAGCCAGATCCGGGTATTCGTCCGGCATGCCCGTGCGGTTCATCCAGACGGTCCGGAACCCGAACGCGGTCGCGCCGGCGATGTCCCACCTGTTGGAGGACTGGAACGAAACCTCTTCGGGATAGATCCGGAAATGGGTGGTTACCATCTCGTAGACAGCAGGATCCGTTTTGAAGGTTCTCAAGTCGTCGACCGAGAAGATCTCGTCGAAGAGTTCCGTCAGGCCGGCGGCCTTTGCTGCGGCTTCCAGCATTGCGGGCGAGCCATTCGACAGGATCGCGATCTTGGCGCCGGTCGCGCGCAGATTGGTGAGGACTTCCGGAACTTCCGGGTAGCAATCGAGTTCCCAATAGGCGTTCAGGAGATCGCTGCGCAAGGACTTGTCTGCCGTCGGCACGAGCGCAAAAGCGGTGTCGAGACCCTGTTGAGTCAGCTCCCAGAAATCCTTGTACTGTCCCATGAGCGCGCGGACCCAAGAATATTCCAGCTGTTTCTCACGCCAGATCGACGACAGCCGCTGCGCGTCCGGCCCCAGCTTTTCCGCATGCTTGCGCACTGCTGCATGGACGTCGAACAAGGTACCATATGCATCGAATACGAAAGCGGCGTGCGCCATTGGAAGGGTTCCTTTTCAGGGAATTCAAGACGGCGGAAGAAAACCTTGCAGCAGCCGACGCGTCAAGCGCCTGTTTGTGCGACATAAGTTCAAGTCCGTCCGCCTATTGCGGCGGCGGCAGCGTGATCGCGCCGTCTTCCTCGATTTTCCAGAATGGATTGAAGGCAATTTCCAGGAGGTGTCCGCCCGGCAGCTCAACATAGGAAGAGTAACCGCCCCAAAAGGCCTTTTCGGGTTGTTTCACCGGCGCGGCACCGGCCTTGACCGCCTTCCTGAATTCCGCGTCGACCTCCTTTTCCGACCGGGCATTCCAGGCAAGCGTGATCGCGCCCTTCGTCTCGCGGGTGACGTCCTGCCCGATCTCTCTTGCCAGCGCATCGCGGCTGTAAAGGGCGAAGACGCCGCCGACGATCTGGAAGAAGAAAACCTCGGGCGAGGGCGCGGCGTAGACATGCCAGCCAAGACCGTCGTCGAAAAATGT
>JBCBUA010000133.1:0-15104 GCA_039818365.1 Pseudomonadota bacterium | reverse complement strand
CGGTAATAACTCGAAAACCGGCTCCAGTCCCAGAATCCCTCTTCGGAAGCGATGTCGCCGATGCTGTCCTTCAGACGGCTGTGGTCGCGTAGTTTCTGCCGTGTTCTGTTCAGGCGCAGCGCCCGGAAATATCGCATGGGCGCGAGCCCAACGTTCCGTGAAAACATGTTTTCGATCGTGCGTTTGGACCCGGCCTTGCCCGGTGCGAGATCGAGCAGGTTCACGTCGGTGTCACTCAATTTCTCCAGCATGGTGGCGCGCATTTGCCAGAACGTCTCGAAAGAGGGAGGCCTTTTGATCACATTCTCGTATCGGCGCCTCAGAAACTCCAGCGAAAGGGCATTTGCAATACCCGTAACCGCGAACGTTCCAACCGCCTCCTGAATGCGTGCCGCGTTCGCTGAAAGCGAGCATTCCATCAGATGCCGCAAGTCATCGCGCAGTCGATCCGCCAGCCAGAGCGATTGGATGAACTCACCGCGATTTTCGAGCCTGACAAGCCAGTTTGCCGCTTCCGGCAACAACGCCTTGGAGGAAAGCAGTTCCATCGGATTCACGGCAATCACACCAATTGATCCACGGGCCGCGAACACCGTGTGGATCGACGAACGTGGTGGCATTACAAGGACAGTACTTGCGTCACGCCGCACCCCGTAGGTCGATATCTCCTGACGCTGCTCCAACACAAGACTGAATGAAAACACATCTTTTGCTACATGAGTTTCCCACTCGATATCTTGAGAACTGCTCTCGGTAAGGAAGGTGACCCCACCCATGTTCCCGTTCAAGATTTGTCCCGAATATCCGCCAGTGCTCAACTGGGTGCGCAGGTGATCGCCCGGATGAAGTTCGGAGGCCTGATCGATATCATGAACAGTCTTTACGTCGATCAACTGAGATCTGGTCACTTGGTCTTCTGGTGGAAACCAAAAACTCAATTTATGCGCTCCCTCACTGATACTTAAGAAACAGTGAGTTGAAGTTTAATGTCGGAACCTTTCACCTACCTGACATTTCAAAATGAAAAACAAAACCTGTGCTTTTTTGAACGCCAGGTGTGGAAAATCAATAGTGGAAGGGTGACGCTACAATCCTGCGACCGAGCGAACAGGCATCACAGACATGGATGAACGGGGAAAGGTCCATGTCGCTGGTCCGTGACCGGACCAGATCGGCCATCCTGGTATAAAGGTTCGGATATTCGTTGTCCGAGCCTTCCCTGATCAGCTCACCATTGATTTCAAGCCTGCTGCCGCCGAGTGACAACAGGGCGCTGCCATCCGCGGTTTCGACCTCGATATCCCAGGTCTGTGGACCTTCCTGTCGCCAATCGAAGATAGCGGACACATCGGACCCTTTGGGATCGGTAAACGTCAATTCGGCAGCGATCGGGGTTGCCCGGTTTTCCGGATATTCAAGCGTGGCTTCGCGCACGTGAACGGCATGAGGCAGGATCTCGGTCATGATCGAAAGGGCATTGATCCCGGGATCGAACACGCCCATGCCGCCCGGTTCCCAGATCCATTCCTGCCCTGGGTGCCAGTGCCGGACGTCTTCCTTCCAGGTAATCCGGAGACGCTTGAGGTCACGCCCGGCAAGCCAGGATTTCAGGTCCGGCACACAGTCGGCAAAGCGCGAGTGCCAGGTGGCAAAGATCGAGACGCCCATCTCCCGCGCGAGGGTCTCAAGGGCGAAACACTCCGCAAGGCTCTGGCCGGGCGGTTTTTCGAGCATGACATGCCTGCCGGCCCTGAGCGCGGCTTCGGCATAGGCAAATCGCGGCTGCGGCGGGATTGCGAGCGAAATCGTCGAAATGTCCGGCCGTTCGTCCAACAGGGTTTGAAGCTCGGTGTAGGAGGGGATCCCGTCGACCGAGGCGTGCCGGCTGACGGTCGCCTCGAGCGTCCAGTCGGGGTTGGCGGATATCGCCGGGATGTGCTGGTCCCGGGCAATCTTGCCAATGCCGACCAGTGCCAGTTTTTCAGCCATCAGTGGGAATCCTTCGGTACCGCGGAGCCCCGGCAGCCTATCAGAAAATCGAAATCCGCGCCCGTATCCGCGCCCTGAACGTGATCGTGAAAGAGGCGGGCATATCCGCTTTCCGGGACAACATGACTGGGCTTCCAGGCCTCCAGCCGCCGTTGCAATTCCTCGTCGGATACTTCCAGATGCAGCCGGCGGTTCGGCACATCCAGTTCGATGAAATCGCCCGAGCGCACGACCGCCAGAGGTCCGCCTGCCGCGGCTTCCGGGGCGGTGTGCAGGACGACTGTTCCATATGCCGTGCCCGACATCCTGGCATCGGAAATACGGATCATGTCGGTGATGCCCTTACGCAGAACCTTCGGCGGCAGGCCCATGTTGCCGACTTCCGACAATCCCGGATACCCCTTGGGCCCGCAATTCTTGAGCACCATGATGCAGGTCTCGTCGATGTCGAGTTCCTCGTCGTTGATCCTGCGCTTGTAGTCATCGATGTCTTCAAAGACGACGGCGCGACCGCGATGTTGCAGAAGGTGGGGCGAGGCGGCCGACGGTTTCAGGACCGCGCCGTTCGGTGACAGATTGCCTTTCAGAACTGCGATACCACCCTGGTCGGTCAGGGCCTTTCCGACCGGCAGGATGACCTCCTCGTTCCAGTTCTTGACCGTCTTGACCTCGTCCCAGATGGCTTCGCCGGAAACCGTGATGGCTTGCCGGTGAAGCAGTCCGGCTTCACCGAGACGCTTGATGACAACGGGCAGGCCGCCTGCATAGAAAAACTCTTCCATCAGGTATTTGCCGGAGGGCATCAGATCGACGATCGTCGGGATGTCACGGCCGAACCGGTCCCAGTCGTCAAGCGTGAGATCAACGCCGACGCGCCCGGCAATGGCCAGCAGGTGAATGACGGCATTGGTCGATCCGCCAATGGCACCGTTCGTCCGGATGGCGTTTTCAAAGGCCTGTCTGGTCAGGATGTCCGACGGCTTCAGGTCGTCCTTGACCATCTGGACGATCCGCCGGCCGCTGAGATGCGCCATCACGCGGCGCCGGCTGTCGACCGCGGGAATGGCGGCGTTGCCGGAAAGCGCCATGCCAAGGGCCTCCGACATCGATGCCATGGTGGACGCCGTGCCCATCGTGTTGCAGCTGCCGGGTGAGCGGCTCATCGATACCTCGGCTTCCAGAAACTCTTCCCGGGTCATCTCACCGGCCTTGACGGATTCGGAGAACTTCCACAGATGCGTGCCCGAGCCGATCCGTTCGCCCTGAAACCAGCCATTGAGCATCGGTCCGCCAGAGACGACGATTGCCGGCAGGTCGACCGATGCGGCCCCCATGAGCAGCGAGGGCGTTGTCTTGTCGCATCCGACCAGCAGAACAACACCATCCAGCGGCGTGGCGCGAATTGCTTCCTCGACGTCCATGCTCGCCAGGTTCCGGAACATCATCGCCGTCGGCCGCAACGTGCTCTCGCCCGTGGAGAAAACCGGAAACTCGACGGGAAACCCGCCCGCCTCGTAGATGCCGTGTTTGACGCGCTCGGCAAGGTCGCGCAGATGCGCGTTGCACGGGGTCAATTGGGACCACGTGTTGCAGATGCCGATAACAGGACGGCCGTCAAAAAGATCGTCCGGCAGTCCCTGGTTCTTCATCCAGCTGCGATGATAGATGCTGTCCCGGCTGGTGCCGCCGAACCATTCGGCGGATCTCAGTTTGCGGGGCCATTCTGCCGGTTGGAACGCCATGTCCTAAAGCACCCTGACCGCTGTCATGGTGTCATTCTTCGCATCAAAGGTCAGCCGGTTTTTCAGGGGAACGCCGAACCCGCGCGCCGCTATCTCGACCACGTCCCCGTCTTCACAGGAAATGCCGTCGGCAAAGGAAAGGGTCGCCGTCCCGAACATGTGCACGTGCACGTCACCTGGCTGGCAGAACAGGCCGTATTTGAAATGATGATGCTCCAGGTTGGCGAGGGTGTGAGACATGTTGCTTTCACCTGACAGAAACGGCTTTTCCCACAAAAGCGCGCCATCGCGGATGATCCGGCTGGTGCCTTCGACATGATCCGGCAGATCGCCGACCCGCAGCTCCGGCCCGAAGGATGCCGGGCGCAGCTTCGAGTGCGCCAGGTAGAGGTAGTTCTGGCGTTCCATCACGTGATCGGAAAACTCGTTGGCAAGCGCAAATCCGACGCGGTTGGGCGTTCCGTCCGGACCGATGACATAAATCCCGGCGATCTCCGGTTCTTCGCCGCCATCGTCGCAAAAACCGGGGCTGACCAGATCGCCGCCGGGGGCAACTGCGCTGGTGCCGTTGCCCTTGTAGAACCATTCCGGTTGAACACCGGCATGACCGTTGGACGGCTTGCCGTCCTCCAATCCCATGCGGAACATTTTCATGGAGTCCGTCAACTGGGCCTCGTCGGTCTCCGCCTTGGCGTGCATGGCATCGCGTGTTGCCGCGGACCCCAGATGGGTGAGACCCGTTCCCGTGAGGTGCATGTGCGCCGGGTCCGGGTGGTGAAGCGGCAGAAGCAGGCGGCCGTCCTCCGCCAGTTTATCCAGATCCACGGCGGGGCCCAGGTCGTGGGCACGGATGCGTTCGGCGAGGCTCTGCCCCCTCCTGATCGCGTCCATGACGAGCTGATAGGTCGACGAAACCCCTTTGAGGACACCCGCCTCGCTGCCGTTGCGCACGACGACGGCGCATTTCCCCTGCGCGTCCAGGATCTGAGAGAGCAACATGTGACTATCCTTGCTTGTTCTTGTTGTAGACGTCGAAAATCACCGCAGCGAGCAGGACGAGGCCCTTGATCATCTGCTGGTAGTCGATGCCGATGCCCATGATGGACATGCCGTTGTTCAGGACACCCATCAAAAACGCGCCGACGACCGCGCCGATGATGGTGCCGACACCGCCTGACATGGAGGCACCGCCGATGAAGACGGCGGCAATGACATCGAGCTCCAGGGCAAATCCGGCTTTCGGCGTCGCGGTGTTCAGGCGGGCTGCGAAGACAAGGCCGGCCGCAGCCGCCAGAACGCCCATGTTGGTGAAGGCCAGGAACGTCAGCCGCTCTGTCTTGATGCCCGACAGCTTGGCCGCCTTCTCATTGCCGCCGAGCGCATAGATGCGGCGGCCGACCGTGGTCGATTCCGTTATGAAGGCGTAGATGATCGTCAACACGCCCATGGTGATCAGCACATTGGGCAGTCCCCGGAACAGCGACAGCTTGTACATGACGAAGATCAGCGCGGCGGCCACAATGACATTGCGCGCAATGAAGAACACCTTCGGTTCGTCTTCAATTCCATAAAGCCGGTTCTGCGCGCGCTGACGCAGGCCGATCCAGACAATCATCGCAGCCGCCGCGACACCGGTGAAGAGCGCCAGCATGTTGACGTGCTTCACACGCCGCATCTCGAGCATTCCGGCCAGGGAATCTCCCCAACTCACCGGAAATATGTCGGGAACGAAGCCCGTCGCAAGGATCTGGAATTCCTTGGGGAAGGGACCGACCGACTGGCCTTCCAGCAGCCAGAGCGACAGGCCCCTGAAAACCAGCATTCCGGCGAGGGTAACGATGAAGGACGGGATCTTCCAATACGCCACCCAGTAGCCTTGCGCCGCTCCGATGAGCCCGCCGACGACGAGACACACGATGATGGTCAGCGGGACCGACTGGTCCATGTTGACGATCATGACGGCGGCCAGCGCTCCGATGAAGCCCATGACAGAACCGACCGAAAGATCGATGTTGCCGGATACGATGACGATCAGCATGCCGAGCGCCATGATGATGATGTAGGAATTCTGCAACAGCAGATTGGTGACATTGACCGCGCGCAGCAGCGTGCCATCGGTGACGATCTGAAAGAACGCCATGACCGCGATGAGTGCGAACAGTAGTCCGTACTGCCGCAAATGCGAGGACAGGTATTGACCAATGCTCTTGGTTTTTGCCTGCGGGGCGGGATTGGTATCGCTTTGTGCCAGGTCCATTATGAAACTCTATTCGTTGACGATGAGCGACATGATGCGCTCCTGGCTTGCGTCCGCGGCGTTGAGTTCACCGACGAGCGCGCCTTCGTTCATGACGTATATCCGGTCGCACATTCCGAGCAGTTCCGGCATTTCGGACGAGATCATGACGACGCCTTTGCCCTGGCCCGCCAGATCATTGATAATGGTGTAGATCTCGTATTTCGCGCCCACGTCGATGCCCCTGGTCGGTTCATCGAGGATCAGGACGTCCGGCTCCGTGAAGAGCCACTTCGCCAGCACCACCTTCTGCTGGTTGCCGCCGGACAGGTTAATGGTTTTCTGGAAGACCGACGGTGTGCGGATGGCCAGCGCCTGCCTGAACCGTTCCGCAATCCGGGTTTCCTCGTTCTTCTTCAGAACCGCCCCGGACGACACGTCCTCCAGGTTCGCCAGGGTGGTGTTGAAGCGGATGCTTTCATCAAGCACCAGACCGAGCGACTTGCGATCCTCGGTGACGTAGGAAATGCCGGCATTGATCGCCTTGTCCACGGTGCTGACGTCGATCTCATTGTCGTTCAGTTTCACCGAGCCCGAGATGTTCCGGCCATAGGACCGGCCGAAAATCGACATGGCAAGCTCTGTGCGCCCGGACCCCATGAGACCGGCGATGCCGACAACCTCGCCGGAGCGGACCTCAAAGGACGCGTTTCGGATCACCTGGCGTCCGGTATGTTCGGGGTGCCAGACATTCCAGTCCTCGACCTCCAGCAGGACCTTGCCGGGTGTGCGCCGGTGCTCGGGAAAGCGGTGCGTCATGTCCCGGCCCACCATGTCGCGAACGATCGCATCTTCGCTCAAACCGGCCTTGGCATCGAGGCGCGAAACGGTCAGGCCGTCGCGAATGACGGTGACCGTGTCCGCGACATAGCGGACCTCGTTGAGCTTGTGCGAGATGATGATGCTGGTGACGCCTTGAGCCTTGAGTTCCAGCATCAGATCCAGAAGCTTGCGGCTGTCATTTTCCTGTAGCGCGGCCGTCGGCTCGTCCAGGATCAGAAGCTTGACGTCCTTGGAAAGCGCCTTGGCGATCTCCACGAGCTGCTGTTTTCCAACCCCGATACTGTCCACCAGCGTGGAGGGCGCTTCGGTCAATCCGACTTTCGCAAGAAGCTCTTCCGTCCGCCGGTTGGTCTCCCGCCAGTCAATGACACCGCTTCTGGCGCATTCGTTGCCGAGGAAAATATTCTCGGCAATGGAGAGCTGAGGCACGAGCGCCAGTTCCTGGTGGATGATGATGATGCCCTCGCGCTCGCTGTCCGATATGCCAGCGAACTGCGCCGCGGTGCCGTCGAAAAGGATCTGGCCGTCGTAGCTTCCGTGCGGATAAACGCCGGACAGGATTTTCATGAGTGTCGACTTGCCCGCGCCGTTCTCGCCGACGACAGCGTGGATTTCACCTTGCTGCACATCCAGGTTGACCTGATCAAGCGCTTTGACGCCGGGAAAGGTCTTGCTGATGTTCTGCATGGACAGGAGGGCCATCTGCTCCGATCTCCAAAATTCCAAAAACCCGCCCGCAACTGGTGTGTTGTGGACGGGTCTTTTGCCGGACCAGACTTACTTGACTTGATCAGCCGTGTAGTAACCGCTGCCAATGAGGACATCTTCCCAGTTGGAAGCATCGACCGCGACAGGTTCCAGCAAATAGGACGGAACGAACTTGATCCCGTTGTCATATGTCTTGGTGTCGTTGATTTCAGGTTCACCGTCGTTGAGGATGGCCTCGACCATGCCGACCGTGACGCGTGCCAGTTCGCGCGTGTCCTTGAAAACGGTCGAATGCTGCTCGCCGGCAAGAATGGATTTCACCGACGGAATTTCGGCGTCCTGCCCGGAAACGATCGGCATCTTGAGATCGCCGGAGCCGTAGCCGACACCCTTGAGCGACGACAGGATGCCGATGGACAGGCCGTCATAGGGGCTGAGTGCACCATGGAGCTGCTTGTCCGTGTAGTGGGCGGACAGGAGATTGTCCATGCGGGCCTGCGCGACGGCGCCGTCCCAGCGAAGGGTTCCGACGGTGTCCATGCCCATCTGCCCCGATACGATGTTGATCGTGCCTGCATCGATCAATGGCTGCAGCACCGACATCGCGCCGTCATAGAAGAAATAGGCATTGTTGTCGTCCGGTGAGCCGCCGAAAAGTTCGACATTGTAAGGACCGTCGCCGAAGCGTTCCTTCAGGCCGTTGACCAGAGAGGTCGCCTGCTGCACGCCGACCTTGAAGTTGTCGAAGGTTGCGTAGTAGTCGACATTGGCGCTGTCGCGGATCAGCCGGTCATAGGCGATGACCTTGATCCCCGATGCCGCCGCGTTTTCCAGCGCGTTGGACAGCGTGGTTCCATCGATTGCCGCGATCACCAGCACGTCGACACCCTTGGTGATCATGTTTTCGATCTGTGCCAGCTGATTGGGAATGTCGTCTTCCGCGTATTGCAGATCGGTTGAATAGCCTGCGGCCGTGAATTGCTCGACCATGGAGTTTCCGTCGGAGATCCAGCGGGCGGAGGATTTGGTCGGCATGGCAATGCCGACTGCCCCCTTGTCTGATGCGAAAGACACGCCGGACATGAGCGTCGCCGTCGCAGCGACTGCAATCAGCGCCTTGGAAAAGAAATTCATGTGTTCCTCCCTCGCCGGCCTGTAACCGACCGTAAAATTGATGAGGCATGCTGGGATGCCGTCTTCAAACTTGCGAAAAGACACATGACGGTCAAATCATCATTTGCTATCAATATTTACCGTTTTTGATATGTTTATGGAGGGCGCAGTTTGGCCCTGGACCTGTTGCGGCGCGGCATGAAGATTTCCCACCTGCGGCTTCTGGCTGAACTCAGCCGGCAGAGCCGCCTGACGGATGCGGCCGCCGCCTTGGGCATTACCCAGCCTGCCGCCTCGCGCCTGATGACGGAAATCGAACATGTCGCGGACGCGGAGATCTATGTGCGCAGCGGGCGCGGTATCGAGCTGACAGAGGTCGGCCGTAACCTTGGGGAACGGTGCATCCGGGTGCTTCAGGAACTGACCGATGCCGCGGTGGACATCGAACATCACGTTTCAGGCCAGAGAGGGCACGTGCATATCGGGTCGGTCACCGGTCCGGCGGTGGAGTATGTCCTGCCTGCCATCCGGCATATCCGGTTGAGCTATCCGGAGATATCCGTTTCGGTCGAAATCGGCCCCAGTCGTGTTCTGGCACCGATGCTTGAGGAAGGCCGGCTTGATTTTTCGCTGAGCCGCGTTCCCCTGGACGCCGATCCCGACCTCTTCGACGAGCAGCCCTTGCGCCGCGAGCCTGCATGCATGGTTGCGCGGCTGGATCATCCACTGACCCGTCACCCCGCCCCGGTTCCGGCTCACGCTCTTTTGGGCTTTGACTGGGTTTTCCCGCCGGTCGGAGCGCCCATCCGGACGACGGCGGAAAGCGCGCTTCGAGACATGGGGCTACAGCTTCCGACCAAGATCCTGACCACGTCCTCGTTCCTGTTCACGCTTGCAACCATTCAGCGCTCAAATGCCATCGGCCCCGTCGCCCGGTCGGTTGCGGACAGTTTCGCGCTGCTGCCGGACGGTTCGCCCGGCTCACTCGCCATTTTGCAGACGGACCTGCCTCTGTCGGTGGAGACCTATTCCTTCCTGACCCGCAAGGGGCAGGCCCAAACCGCCGCCGCGCGGATCGTGTCGCGGGAAGTTCTCCGGCAGGTCAACGCGGGAGAGGGGCCGGGATAGGTCGAGTGCTCTGGGTCTTCGCGCAAAACATTCCGCTGACGCAGATATCGGGACTGCCTGATCGCTTGCGCTTACACGACGGTGGCCGACCGCTTGATCTTGGGATGTCTTGCCGTCGCCCAGGCAGTGATGGCTGATCAAAACGGATACTCTGGACCTGCGCCGGTGCCAGCCGGGCAGCGGAAGCCACGCCCTTTCCGGCGGATACTCAACGCCGCCGGGGCAAATCATTGCCCCAGCGATGTTTGGTCATACGCGATTTTGCTGCAGCAAGTCCTCTATTTCCCTTCGTTCGGGCATTGAGGGCGCGGTGCCAGGCCGGGTGACGGAAATGGACGCCGTTGCCGTTGCGAACCGGATCGCTTCAAGTGGTGGCATGCCTTGCGCCAGACCGGCCGCGAAGCCGCCGTTGAACGCGTCACCGGCACCGGTGGTCTCAAGGACGGGACCTGCGGACATGGCGGGGACGTGTGTTGCCTCGGTGCCGTCGTGAAACAGGCATCCGTTTTCGCCGAGCGTGATGATCGCAGCTTTTGCCCCGCGCCTGATCAGCTCTTCGGCGGCCTTTTGGGCGTCGTCAACGGTCTGCACGCTCAGGCCGGTAATGGCTTCGGTCTCCGATTCGTTCGGCGTGACATAGTCGCAAAGCGCGAGCATGGAATCGGGCAGCTCGGCAGCCGGTGCCGGGTTCAGGATCGTCGTTGCGCCGGCATTCCTGGCCACGTCCAATGCATATTCTGCGGTCTCCAAAGGCTGCTCGAGCTGCGTCAGAAAAACCTGACAGGTCTTGATCGCCTCTTTCTGGGCATCCACGTCTTGCGGCCCAAGACTGGCCGCTATGCCCGGACACACGATGATGGCGTTGTCGCCGGTGGCATCGTCAATGAAGATGTAGGCGGCGCCGGTGTATCCGTCCGCGTGTTGCGAGGCCAGTGACGTCACGCCGGCCTTCGACCACGTTGCAAGGGCCATGTCCGCGAAGGGATCCACCCCGAGTTTGGTCAGCATGCCGACCCTGGCACCGGCCATTCCGGCGGCGACCGCCTGGTTGGAGCCTTTTCCGCCCGGCCCCAGCGCAAAGGACTTGCCCAGGATGGTCTCCCCCATTTTGGGCGGCCGGGACGCACGGTACGCGGTGTCCGCGACAAAGACACCCAGTATGACGATGTCCAAACTCATTGATCCGGTCCTATGACGCCTTTGCGCAGCACGAAGCATCCATAGAAGCGCCGCTCTCCCGTCTGGATCACGGCATAGCTTTCGCGCGCCAGATCATAGAATGCGAAGCGCTCGACACCGATCATGGGGCGGGAACCGCCTTCGGCCGTATCGATCTTTTCCTGGACTTCGCTCTGAACATCCGGGATTTCGTCCGGCGCGCCGACGATTTCCATCCGCATGGCGAAATCCTCGACAAAGGTATCCAGCGGGAGCACGGACAGGATCGCTTCGATCGCTTCGGCGGCGCTGAGATTTTCCATCCGCAGAAGGGATCCGTAGACCGTGTTTCTGGCAACGCTGTCGGAGGGGAAATTGGTATCGGAAATGACGATCGCATCTCCATGACCCATGGCCCGCAAACAGTGCAGCACATCGGCGTTCAGTCTTGGGTCAATCCCTTTCAGCATTCCTGGCTCCTCCTTGCAGTTACAGGTCTCCGCAGCGACACGGATACAGTCTGGACTATCGTCCGGTCTGGAGTCGACCTTTGCTCACGGTTCGATCCGCAGTCCGTCATCGGCACCGAACAGGTGAAAGTGGTTCGTGTCGATCCCGAGATGGACCTGGTCCCCCGTGGACAGCGCATGCCGTTCCCGGAAAACCGCTGTTATCTCGCCGGCTTCGAACTGGAACACGACATGGATTTCCGGGCCCGTCGGTTCGACAACCCGCACCGTTGCCGGCAGACCGGTCTCGGCAAGTTGCAGATGCTCAGGGCGCACACCCAACGTGACGGGGCGGCCATGTTCCAGTGCGCCAAATCCCGGCAAGTCAAGCAAGGTCCCGCCCACCGCAACCTGAACGCTGCCGGTGTCAGACTTTTCTGTCTTTCCGTCAAAGAGGTTCATCGCCGGCGAGCCGATGAAACTGGCGACAAAGCTGTTTTTGGGCCTGTCGTACAAATCCAGCGGACTTCCGATTTGCTCGACATTGCCACCGTTCAGCACAACGATCTTGTCTGCCATCGTCATGGCTTCGATCTGGTCGTGGGTGACGTAGATGGTGGTGGTCTGCAATCGTTGATGCAGTTCGCGGATTTCCGTGCGCATCTGCACGCGCAGCTTGGCGTCGAGGTTCGACAGCGGCTCATCGAACAGAAACACTTGCGGATCACGCACGATCGCGCGGCCCATTGCAACCCGCTGGCGCTGCCCTCCCGAAAGCGCGCGCGGATAACGTCCGAGATAGGGGGTCAGGCCAAGGATTTCCGCGGCATCCGCCACGCGCTTCTTGATCGCCGCCTTGTCCATTTTTTTCAGCTTGAGCGAAAACCCCATATTCGCCTCAACCGTCTTGTGCGGATAAAGCGCATAGGACTGAAACACCATCGCGATGTCGCGCTGGTTAGGCGGCAAATGATTGACCCGGCGCTCCCCGATGTGAATGTCGCCCGAAGTGATTTCCTCCAGTCCGGCGATCATGCGCAGGAGGGTTGATTTCCCGCATCCCGACGGTCCAACCAGGACCACGAATTCACCATCCGTGATGTCCACGTCGATACCGTGAATGACTTCGGTATCACCATAACTTTTGCGCACTTGCTTGACAGCGACTTCAGCCATTGAGCCTCACAAAGCCGATCCTACCCTCTTCACCGGGTAGCTTATTGGCAGGAATTTGTCCACCTCTGACCTTACTAACATGTTAGCTACTTGACAGCGCGTACGCGAATTGGGACGTTACTCATCGGAAGTCTGCTCCGATTGGAAAAGACCCGTCTGCTTTGGAGGAGAGCGCCCGGCAAAAAGGGTGCCTTTGCAGGGGTTGGCCAACTTGAAGTGTAGTGGGAGGAAGTGACGTGAAAGTTAGTGATTACAATACGATTATGCGTCGTCAGCTAAACCGGCGTGGTTTGCTCAAAGGCGCTGCAAGCGTCGGCGCGATTGCCGCCATGAGCTCGGTTGCGACCGGTATCCCTTTCAGTTCAGCCAGGGCCCAGTCGGATCTGCGCGCTGAAATTCTGAAGATCCCGGGCGTTGGCCAGGGGTCGCCAACAGATGCCGACTGGCAGAAAGTCGGCGAGATGTGCCTCGGCCCGACGAAAGAGCGCGTGGCGGAAGGCGAGTTCGAAGGTGTCGAACTGACTTTCATGGGGCTCAACAACCAGAACCTCCACAATTTCCTGTTTCGCGGTTTCCTGAAGCCTTGGGAAGCCTACACAGGCGCGAAGATCAACTGGGTTGACCTTGCCCAGGCCGACTACAATCCGCGTCTGCAGCAGGCGATCGCGACCGGAACCGTCGATTTCGACATCATCGAGATGGGCGCACCGTTCGAGGGTGATACGGCCGGCAAGGGTCTTCTTGACGAGATGCCGGACTGGGTTGAAGAGCAGATCGATGCGGAAGACCTGGTGAGTTACCTCAAGCCGCCGGTCGGAACGTGGGACGGGAAGAAGTACCGCGTCACCATCGATGGCGACTGCCACACCTTCGCCTACCGGACCGACTACTTCGGAGACGGAGCCATCGGCGGTGCGTCCGTTCCCAGAACCTGGCAGGACGTCAACACCGTCACCAAGGCACTGATCGGCAAGGAAGACCCGCTGACGGGGCTGCCTGCTCACGGATATCTCGATCCGCTGAAGGGCTGGGGCGGCTTCGGCTTCTACTTCCTGGAAAACCGCGCTGCGGTTTATGCCAAGCATCCCGATGACCCTGCCTGGCTGTTCGATCCGGACACGATGAAACCGCGCGTCAACAACCCGGCCTGGGTGCAGGCGATCCAGGATGTTCTCGACCTGATCGAAGCCGGCGCCTACCCGGCGGACCAGATCAACGCCGATCCGGGAACAACCGGTTTCCAGCAATTCCTTGCAGGGACGGGGTCGATGTTGATGTGGTGGGGCGATATCGGGTCCAGCGCGCGCACATCCGACACCTCGGTCGTCGGCGACGTTGTCGGTTTCGGTATCAACCCGGGCTCAGACCGCGTCTACAACAGCAAGACGGGCGCCTGGGAGGAAACCTACAACGAAGCGCCGAACATGGCTTATCTCGGCTGGGGCATCTACGTGACCAAGCGGGTGTCGGGTGACGAGAAGAAACGCAAGGCGGCCTGGAGTGCTGCTGCGCATCTCGGGGGCAAGGATATCAGCCTGTGGATGTCGGCCTATCCGTCCGGTTTCCAGCCGTACCGCAACTCCCACTTCCAGTTCGACGAGTGGGAAGCCGCCGGTTACGATCGTGCCTATATCGAGGATTATCTGGGCTCGAACGCCGACAGCTACAATCATCCGAACGCGGCCATCGAGCCCCGGATTCCGGGTATCTTCCAGTACTACTCGGTGGCCGAGGACGAACTGGCCAAGGGATATGCGGGCCAATACGGATCGGCTCAGGAAATCGGCGATGCAATCGCGGCTGCCTGGGAGAAGATCACGGACCAGATCGGCCGGGAGAACCAGATCAAGCTTTACAAGGCATCCCTGGGACTCTGATTTGAACATGCGGGCAGGCGCTCGGTGCCTGCCCGCAAACCTGACAAAGGCGGGGCAAGACTTTAATGAGTTCCGAAGGCGATCGGCTTCATGTTGTGACCGCCGACGATATCTCCGAACAGCGCAAGCGGTTCGGGAGGTTCCTGGTGTGGGGGTCTGCAGGCCTGCTGGCCCTTATCGCAATCCTCCAGGCGGCGGATCAAAACGGCTGGATCGATCTGGGGTTCGCGAACTGGCGGCCGACCCTCTATGCCTATATTTTCTGGGGCATTTGCCTGTGCGCGTACCAGGTGATTACGCGTGGAGAGCATGGCAAGCGGACACTGTTTGTGCTTCCCGCCACGCTGTTCGTGGTTTCCATGGTCGTCTTTCCGCTTCTTTTCGGATTGGTTATCGCCTTCTCCGACTGGAACCTTGCGTCGCCGGACGGACGGAAATTCAACGGCATCGACAATCTGCGGCAAATGTGGAACGACCCGTTCTACTGGAATGCGCTGCGCAACATGGTCTGGTACACCCTCGCGATCATCGTCGAATATGCCATCGCGTTCGGTCTTGCACTGCTCCTCAACGCCGAAATCAGGGCGCGCAAGTTCTTTCGGGTGGCTTTCCTTCTGCCGCTCATGCTGTCTCCGGTTGCCGTGTCCTGGATGATCGGGAAATCGATGCTGGAAAACCGGTTCGG
>JBCBUA010000132.1:0-15187 GCA_039818365.1 Pseudomonadota bacterium | reverse complement strand
GGCATGGCCCTGGAGCCGATGAGCGGGGTCTCCGACGAACCCAATCACGAACTGATCGATTTCACGCGCCGTCTCTGGGTCAGCGTTGTCGCCGCCATCCCGTTGCTCGTCCTGACCATGGGGCCGATGGTCGGGGTGCCGGTCAGGGACTGGATCGGAGAGGGCCTCGCCATCTATCTGGAGGCCATTCTGGCGACACCCGTTGTGCTCTGGGCGGCGCTGCCGTTTTTCCAGCGCGGCTGGACGTCGCTTGTAACCCGGCACTTCAACATGTGGACGCTGATCATGATCGGGGTGGGTACGGCCTATCTCTACTCCATGATCGCGGCCTTCCTGCCCTTCCTTTTCCCGGACACGCTGAAAGGTGCCAGCGGCCACATGCCTGTCTATTTCGAGGCGGCTGTCGTGATAGTTGCGCTGGTCTTTGTCGGCCAGGTTCTGGAACTGAACGCACGGGAACGCACCGGGGATGCCATCCGGGCCCTGCTGGATCTTGCTCCCAAGACGGCACGGCGCCTGACCGATGACGGCGACGAATACGATGCGCCGCTGGAGAACATTCTGGCCGGTGACCGGCTCCGGGTGCGTCCCGGCGAAGCGGTGCCGGTTGACGGCGTCGTGCTGGACGGAAGCTCGTCTGTCGACGAAAGCCTCGTCACGGGCGAGCCGGTGCCGGTCCAAAAGCAACCCGGAGACAAGGTGACGGGCGGCACGCTCAACAAGACCGGTTCCATGGTCATGGAGGCGCAGCTTGTCGGCGAGGATACGATGCTGTCCAAGATCGTGGAGATGGTCGCATCCGCACAGCGCTCACGCGCACCGATCCAGGGGCTCGCGGACCGGGTCGCAAGCTATTTCGTCCCGACCGTTGTCGCCGTCGCCGTGCTCGCCTTCTTCGCCTGGCTGGTCTTCGGCCCCAGCCCGGCCCTCGTGCATGGGATTATTGCCGCCGTTTCGGTTCTGATCATAGCCTGTCCCTGTGCGCTCGGGCTTGCGACACCCATGTCGATCATGACGGCAACAGGCAGGGGGGCGCAGGCCGGTGTCCTCGTCAAGACCGCCGAAAGCCTGGAGCACCTTGCTGAAGTCGACGTCGTCGTTGTCGACAAGACCGGTACACTGACGGAGGGCAGGCCGGTCGTGACGGATATTCTTGCCGGCGACGGTGTCTCCGAAGACGACATGCTGGCCCTGGCCGCCGCACTCGAAAAGGGCTCGGAGCACCCCCTTGCGGAAGCGATCCTGGAGGTCACGCGCGAGAGAGCGCTGGATATTCCGGCGATGAGCGGTTTCGAAGCTGTGACAGGCAAGGGCGTGACCGCGCTGGTCGGCGACAGCCGTGTGTCCTTCGGCAACGCCGCGTTCGCACGCGGAACCGGTGCCGATCTCGGTGCATTGCAGGACCGTGCCCGCGAGTTGGCCGGTCTTGGCAAGACGGTCATGTATCTCGTCCTGGAAAACTCCGGTCAGGCCCTGCTCCAGGGCGTGATCGCGGTTTCCGATCCGGTGAAACACAATGCCAGGGCGGCGATCGACGCACTGCATGCTGACGGCGTGAAGATCGTCATGGCGACGGGCGATGCGCCGCAAACGGCCGAAGCCGTTGCCGCTGCGCTGGGCATCGATGATGTCCGCGCCGGTGTCCTGCCGGAAGGCAAGCAGCAACTCGTTGAAGAGCTCAAGGCCGCCGGACACCGGGTCGCAATGGCCGGAGATGGCGTCAATGACGCGCCGGCCCTGGCGGCCGCCGATGTCGGTCTGGCTATGGGCACCGGGGCTGACGTGGCGGTCGAAAGTGCCGGACTGACGTTGCTGAAGGGGGATCTGGAAGGCATCCTGCGGGCACGCACGCTCGCCCGCGCCACCGTGCAGAACATTCGGCAGAACCTCTTCTTTGCGTTCGCCTACAACTCGGTCGGCGTTCCGATCGCTGCCGGCGTCCTTTACCCGGTGCTGGGCGTATTGCTCTCGCCGATGCTGGCCGCGGCCGCGATGAGCCTTTCGTCGGTCTCCGTGATCACGAATGCACTGCGCTTGCGCACCCTGAAACTTTGAGGTCCTTGAATGAATATCGGAACCGCCTCGGAACAAAGCCGGCTGCCGGTCAAGACGATCCGCTACTACGAGGATATCGGGCTGGTCCGGCCGCTTCGCAGTGAAAACGGCTATCGCGACTTCTCGGACACCGACCTTCAGCGGCTGAAGTTCCTGCAACGGGCGCGCAGCCTCGGATTTTCCATCGAGGAATGCCGCGAGCTTCTGTCGCTCTACGAAGATGGCAACAGGGCCAGTGCCGACGTGAAAGCCATCACGCAGTCCAAGATTTCCGAAATCGACCGGAAAATCGATGAGCTGAGGTCGCTGAGAAAGGTGCTGACAACGCTCTCCGATGCCTGTCACGGTGACAGCAGGCCAACCTGTCCGATTATCGACGACCTGGCAGGCCTCGGTGAACCGGACGGGGACATGCGGGGACAAACGAGATGAGGCGGACGCGAACCATTTTGATGGTGGCTGCTGTGTTCTCGGCATCGCTCGGAGGCTGGTTCTACTGGCAATCACAGGAACGCCAGGCCACGCAATCGGCCGAGGCCGGTGCCGCGATGGTTCAGGTTCACCGGCCCGAACTGTCCAAGGCCGCGTTGCAGGGGGAGACGCTTTTCCGGGCCAATTGCGCGACCTGTCATGGGGACATCGCGGATGGACGCGTGGGCCGGGGACCACCCCTGGTGCACAAGATCTATGAGCCCAGCCACCATGGTGACGCCTCGTTTTTCCTGGCGGCGGCACAGGGCGTTCGCGCGCACCACTGGCCATTCGGCAATATGCCGCCTGTGGACACGGTCAGCCAGGACGAGGTGGGAAAGATTGTCGTCTACGTAAGGTCGTTGCAGCGAGCCAACGGTATCTTCTAGGAGGGGGAACTGCCAGATGAAAATCGGTACACGTTCAACAGCGCTTGCTGCCGGCTTGCTGGCCCTGGCTGTCGGCGGCGCTTTCGCCCATGGCGGCGCGACGGGGATCGTCAAGGAGCGCATGGACGCGATGACGGAGATCAGCCGGAACGTCAAGGTCGTGGGGCAGATGCTGAAAGGCACCGCCGCCTACAGTTCGGATGAGATCGCGCGTGCGGCAAAAGACATCGCTGCACACGCGGGCGATGCCATGACGGAGCTTTTTCCCGAAGGCAGCCTGAAAGCGCCCACGGAAGCCAGTCCCGCGATCTGGGCGCAATGGCCGGAATTTACCGCCTATGCCGAGAGCCTGCAAACGTCCGCCCGCGCGCTCGAAGGTCTCGCGGCGCAAGGAGCGGAGCAGAAAGCGGTTGCGGCTGCATTTGGCAAGGTGGCGGCGACCTGCAAGACCTGTCACGAGGCGTTTCGCATCAAGAAGTAGCGCATCTCAATGATAACGCAGCGTCTTCAACGCTTGCCTTCAGCAATCCGCTTGCCACGACCGGCAGCATGTTTTACCTCACGGTCAAACATTTGCGGTATTGAAACGAATTTGGCAAGGCAACAGGAGACGGCGTGGCATGAGCATCCGGTACCACAAGGAAGATCTTCCTGATCTGAAGTCCTATGAGGCGGCAGAGGCGGTTGCGGTCGATTCCGAAACGCTCGGGCTCAACCCGCACCGGGACCGCCTGTGTGTGGTTCAGCTCTCTTCGGGAGATGGCACGGCGGATGTTGTCCAGATCTCGCGCGGTCAGACCGAAGCGCCCAACCTGGCCCGTCTTCTGACCGACACCGCAAAACCGAAGATTTTTCACTTTGCCCGGTTTGATGTCGCCGTCTTGCGGCACTATCTAGGCATCGAGGTCGAGCCGGTCTGGTGCACCAAGATTGCTTCGAAACTCGTGCGGACCTATACGGACCGGCATGGCTTGAAGGATATAACCCGCGAATTGCTGGGTGTAGATCTTTCAAAACAGCAGCAGAGCTCCGACTGGGCGGCGGAAACCCTTTCGGACGCGCAGCTGGCCTATGCGGCCTCGGACGTTCTGCATTTGCACGCGTTGAAGAAAAAACTTGAGTTCATGCTGCAGCGGGAAGAGCGCAGCCATATAGCGGATGCCTGTTTCAAGTTTCTGCCGACCCGTGCGGAACTTGATCTGAAGGGGTGGGAAGAAACGGATATTTTCGCCCATTCCTGAGGCCGGCCCGAAGTTCGGCCTGTGGCCTGGCTGCAGTTGGAGAATTTGTTGAGTATCACCAGCGGACACATGGGACATGCACTTCCCGGGCATCAGCTCAGCCGGGTACAGCGGGCGGCGCGCCGGCACAGCCTCCTGGTGCGTCTGCTGCGCTGGGTGTTCCCGGCAATCGGACTTCTGATTCTGGCAGGCATGACCGGACTTGTGATCCTGTTCAATGTTCTGAGCGGTTTCGGCGCCGCAAACATGATGCTGACAAGCGAAGGCCTTGTGATGGATCATCCCGAATTGTCGGGCCACGATGGCGACCGGTCCTACAAGGTCACCGCACGCCGTGCGATCCAGAGGTTGAGCGATCCCCGGATCATCGATCTGGAAACCATCCGGGCCGACATTGTGCTCAGTAAGAACGAAAGCGCCGAAATCATCGCCCTGAAGGGAACATATGACAACGCGGCCGAGACCCTGCGTCTCTACGAGGGCATTCAGATCGAGTGGAGCGAAGGCTATACGGTCGACCTGTCGGTCGTGGACGTCAATTTGAAGACCGGCGCCATGAAAACGTCCGAGCCGGTTTTAATTCGCTCCGATCAGGGGCATGTTCAGTCCGGAAATCTTTCCTATGATAAGGAAAATGGTCTTGTCCGGTTTTCGGACGGCATCAAGATGACGATCAAACCGGCTTCGGAAGGACAATAGCAGATGACAGTTTTGAAACGCCTTGCGCTGGTGGTTGCCGCAAGTTGCCTAGCATCGGCTGTACAGGCGCAGACCTTCTCTGATTCCTTTGCCGGGTTCGGATCGAATGATGGCGAACCGATCGAAATCGAGGCCAGCGAACTTCTCGTGGAAGACAACAACAACACGGCAACCTTTGTTGGCGATGTTGTCGTCATTCAGGGCGAGACAAGCCTGGAAACGGAAAGGCTCAAGGTCTTTTACGCCGGATCGGGCGCATCGACCGGTGAAGGCGCAGTTCAGCAGCGCATTTCACGCCTCGAAGCGGAAGGCGGGGTTTTTGTCACGTCGAAGGACCAGACTGCGAAAGGCGACGCGGCGAGCTTCGACATGACCAAGGAAATCATGGTGATGACCGGCCGGGAAGTCGTTCTCAGCCAGGGCCCCAACGTCGTTGTCGGCAACAAGTTGACGGTAAATCTGAAAACCGGACAGGCCAACCTGACTGCTGCCAAGGCGAGCGTCTCCGATTCCGGTGGTGGCGGCGGGCGTGTCAAGGTTCGGATCCTGCCCAACAGCGTAGAAGAAAACTGATATTTTATGTGCCGAGCCGGCGCGAAAGCGCCGGTGCCGGAAGAGACAATGCAGCAGGGATTGATTGGATAGTCTTAAGTGAAGATTTCATCTTCGGATTACAACGGGTTGCACGGAACCATGCCTGACCAGGACTTGCCGGAAGACGACCTGTCGCAGGCACTCGTTGTCGAAGGCATCGGCAAGACCTATGGCCGCCGTCAGGTGGTGAAATATGTAAGCCTGACCGTCAAGCCGGGTGAATCCGTTGGTTTGCTTGGACCGAACGGTGCCGGTAAAACCACGACATTTTACATGATCACCGGCCTGATCCGGCCGGACCAGGGGCAGATCCTGCTCGAAGGCTTCAACATCACCAAGATGCCGATGTACCGCCGGGCACGGCTGGGGATCGGCTACCTGCCCCAGGAGGCCTCCATTTTCAGGGGGCTGACCGTGGAGGAAAACATTCGCGCGGTACTGGAGGTGATCGAACCGAACCGGCAGAAGCGGCGCGAGGAACTCGATTCGCTGCTCGCGGAATTCGGTCTCACGCATTTGCGAAAGTCGCCAAGTATTGCCTTGTCGGGCGGTGAACGCAGGCGCGTGGAAATCGCGCGTGCACTCGCCAGCCGTCCGTCCTTCATGCTGCTTGACGAACCGTTCGCGGGTATCGACCCGATTGCAGTCGGCGACATCCAGCAACTTGTGCGGCATTTGACGCAGCGCGGCATCGGTGTGCTGATCACGGACCACAATGTCCGCGAGACGCTCGGCCTGATCGACAGGGCCTATATCATCGCGTCGGGCGAGGTTCTGACGGAAGGTCTGCCCCAGGAAATCGTGACGAATCCTGACGTTCGCAGACTTTATCTGGGGGAACAATTTACGCTTTGATGACGAGTGTCGAGCTAGGGTATAGTGCAGGTCTGTAACGAAGAAGCAAAAAGCAGACCAAAAGTAGCCAAACGCGCCTGGGAACTCGATGGCCATTTCAACAAAGTTGGAGATGCGGCAAAGCCAATCGCTGGTGATGACGCCGCAACTGATGCAGGCAATCAAGCTCCTGCAAATGTCCAACCTTGATCTGGTTTCCTATGTCGAGGCGGAACTCGAGCGCAATCCGCTGCTTGAAAAAGGCGAGGGCGAGGCCGGCGAAGGCAGCGCTCCGGATGCGTCAGGCGCGGACCAGGTCCCGGACAGCACCAACGGCGCCGCAGAAGGTGCGGAAGAACCGAATGCCGGCGACTGGATGCAGAACGACCTTGAAACCGGGTCGGAGGCCATTGCCTCGCGCATGGACACGGATCTTGGAAACGTCTTTCCCGATGAACCCGGTGTTCCGGCGTCCCCCGATCCGGTGCAGCTGAAGACCGGCGACAGCTACAAGAATGCCTCCAGCAGCGCAGCCTCGGAGGACTACAATCTCGAAGCCTTTGTCGCCGAGGAGGCGTCTCTTGGGACATCGCTCGAAGAACAGATGAACCTGGCGCTCGGCGACGAGGCTGACAAGCTGATCGCGGGCCACCTGATCAATTCGCTGGACGAGAACGGTTACCTTTACCTGGACCTGAATGACACGGCAGACCAGCTGGGCGTCGATCTCGGGCGTGTCGAGACGGTTCTCGGTGTTCTGCAGACGTTCGAGCCGGCCGGTGTTTTCGCGCGCAGTCTGGCCGAATGCCTGAAGCTGCAGCTGATCGACAAGAACCGGTTCGATCCCGCGATGGAAGCCCTGATCGACAACATCGAGCTGCTTGCAAAGCGGGACCTGCAGACCTTGCGGAAGATCTGCGGCGTCGACGACGAGGACCTGATCGAAATGATCGCCGAAATCCGCGCCCTGGACCCCAAACCGGGCAGCGCCTTCGGCTCTGCGCTGGTGCAGCCGGTGGTGCCGGATGTCTTCGTTCGTCCTGCCAATGACGGGACCTGGGCCGTGGAACTGAACTCGGACACGTTGCCCAAGGTCCTTGTGAACCAGACCTATTATGCGACCGTGATCAAGACAGCGCGCAACGAGACCGAGAAGGAATATCTGACCGACTCGCTGCAGACGGCAAACTGGCTGGCCAAAAGCCTGGATCAGCGCGCCAAGACGATTCTCAAGGTGTCGACGGAGATCGTGCGCCAGCAGGACGGATTTCTCACCTATGGCATCGAACACCTTCGCCCCTTGAACCTGAAGACGGTGGCCGAAGCCATCAGCATGCACGAATCGACGGTGAGCCGCGTTACCTCCAACAAGTATATGGCAACACCGCGCGGCATCTTCGAACTGAAGTATTTCTTCTCCTCGGCCATCTCCGGTACGGGCGAGGGAGACAGCCACTCGGCGGAATCGGTCCGCCACCGCATCAAGACGATGATCGATGGGGAAGACCCCAAGGCGATCCTGTCCGATGACACGATTGTCAAAACTCTCAAGGGAGACGGCATCGACATTGCCCGGCGGACCGTGGCCAAGTATCGCGAGGCCATGAAAATCGGGTCTTCGGTGCAGCGGCGTCGCGAGAAAAACGCCAAGCTGTAGCCACGCAATGGTCGGATTTCCGGCCAGAGGGTCCGCCGGGAACGCCCGGAATTTCAGCGCAAGTTCGATTTTGTTTCGCAGTTTCTGCGCAAAAAAAATCTTGGATATACGCTATTCTAACGCAGTCGACGCGCACCTATTTATTTACAATTGACACTTTGCGTTAGCGCAATTATAGCACCGCCCTCATGACGTAATGAGGGGATGGCGCTTGGGCGCTGACTGGTCCATTGTGGACTTGAGACGTTTCGCGTCTCGGCATCGGCAGCTGCTGATGAACTAACGGCCAACAGAAAAAGAAGAGGTCCCCATGGCTTTGCGGATTTCGGGTAAAAATGTGGATGTGGGCGATGCATTGCGCGAGCACATCACAGACCGGATTGAAGATGCCCTGTCGAAGTATTTCACGGGTGGATTCACTGGCCACGTTACGCTCAGCAGGGAGGGCACAGGCTTCAAGTCTGAGTGCAGTCTGCATCTGGACACGGGAATCGTGCTACAGGTGTCGGCACAGGATCAGGATCCGCGCAACAGTTTCGATGTTGCAGCAGACAAGATCGAGAAGAGATTGCGCCGCTACAAGCGGAAGCTCAAAGACCACCACAGCCACAATGGCAATGGTCGCGAGGCGTTTGAAGCAGCGTCATATGTCCTTGCCTCCACGGAGGACGACGAAGAACTGCCGGCGGATTTCAACCCGCTCGTCATTGCCGAAACCTCGGCAAAGGTGAAGACGATGACGGTCGGCATGGCGGTGATGGAACTGGATTTGACCGAAGCGCCGGTCGTGATGTTCAAAAATGCGGCAAACGGTGGCGTAAACGTTGTTTACCGCAGGCCGGATGGCAATATAGGGTGGATCGACCCTGCACTGGTGGCTGGTGAAGCTGCCGAATAGATGATGCGGACGAAGCTGGCCTTTAGATGCAGGCCGGCTTCTAAGACTTGTAGGCGAACTAATGGATCTTAGTGATCTTCTGGGTAAAGACGCGGTCATTGCCGGGCTGAAGGCCAAAAGCAAGAAACAGGCAATTCAGGAACTGTCTTCCCGCGCAGCTGAGTTGACCGGGCTTTCGGAGCGCGAGATCTTCGATACGCTGCTGCAGCGCGAACGGCTTGGGTCGACCGGTGTTGGACACGGCATCGCCATTCCTCATGGAAAGCTGACCCGCCTTGATCGTTTGGTGGGGCTCTTTGCGAAACTGGAAAAACCGGTTGATTTCGACTCGCTTGATGACGAGCCGGTCGATCTGGTGTTCCTGCTGCTCGCTCCAGAGGGTGCCGGGGCGGATCACCTGAAGGCCCTTGCAAGAATTGCACGGCAGCTTCGGGACGGCGCGGTCACGCAAGGCGTGCGGGCGTCCTCGGATGCCGCCGAGATCTATGACTTTCTCGTCCAGCCGATTGCGTCGTCGAACGCGGCCTAATCGATTAGATCAAGTTGCTTGAATGAAAAAGCCCGGCTGTGCCGGGCTTTTCTTGTTTCAGACCTCTGCGGGTTCCGGATCGCCTTGTACGATGCCGGGCTGCGTGACGGTCTGGCGCGACCCTTTCGAGAGGGCGGCAAGATGAAGATCGGCGAGTTCCGCAGGCGGAGCGGTCTCTTCCGGAATGCGCCACAGCGTTGACTGGATCCCGAGCCTGCCAAGCGACTTGGTCGAAGTCGAGACTGCAATCGCGATTGCAAGCAGTGGCCCGATGGCAATGGGCAGGATCGGCCAGACCAGTTCGATGGGCTGAAACGAGAACCACGTGAAGGCCACGATGCCGAACAGCGTTTGCGGCCAGAGCTTGGACACCGCAAGGGTTAGTGGAAGGCGTGCCACGCCGCGGGCCTGGGCGCCCCAGCCGATGGTCTTTCCGACAGCGACCCCACCCATGAACATTGTGTGCGCAACCGCCATGATCGGCGCAAGCATGGCCGAGTAGACAATTTCAGACCCGAAACTGATCAGGATGCGGATTGGCCCGCCAAAGGCCTTTCTGAGATCCCGCCGCGCCAGCACGTCGATCACGGTGGCAATCTTCGGCGCGAACACCATGCTGAGCACGGTGAAGAACATGACAACGCCCGTGTCGGCCCGATAGGGGGCGTAGTCGGTCGTCATGCCGAGCACCGCCGCACCAACCATGAAGCCGATCCAGGCAGGCGACCCGAGGAACATCAGAATGGCAAGGACCAACTGCGCACGGCTGACGGGTTTCAGTCCCTTCATGCCGATGAGGCGGCGGTACTGAAGGTTGCCCTGACACCAGCGCAGATCTCGCCGGATGAACTCAAGCAGATGCGGAGGATTGTCTTCGTAGCTGCCCGTTTCCAGCGGAAGAACCCGGCATTCATAGCCGGCACGGCGCATCAGAACGGCCTCCACCTGGTCATGCGACAGGATCGTTCCGGCGAGCGGGCCCTTGCCTGGCAGCACGGGCAGGCGGCAATGTTCCTTGAACGGTTTCAGCCGGAGCAGTGCGTTGTGACCCCAGTAAGGACCGCAATCGCCCTGCCACCAGGCGCTGCCGATCGTGTAGGAACGCATGCCGAGCCGCATGCCGAACTGGAAAACGCGGGCAAAGGCGCTATCCGTCGGAAGGCCGACGACAAGGCTTTGCAGGATTCCGACATTGGGATTGGCTTCCATCCGGCGGACGAGCGTCGCAATCGCCTCCGCCGACATGTAGCTGTCGGCGTCAAGCACGAGCGCAAAGTCGTGTTCATCGCCCCAGCGGTCGCAGAAATCCTCGATATTGCCGGCCTTGTAGCCCGTGTTGATGGCGCGCCGGCGGTAGACGACATCCATCTGTCCCTGAAATCTTTGGGACAGCCGCGCCGCCATTTCCTGTTCCTGCAGTGCAATCGCGTCCTGGGAGGTGTCGCTGAGAACAAAAAGCTTGAAGTGAGGCGCGTCGCCCGACCGGATCAGGTTGGCGACCATCGCGCTCAGATTTTTCTCGAGGCTGTCGACATCCTCGTCACGGACGCAGGACAAAAGGGCGGTCGAGCTTGTCAACGGGGCATTCGTAGCACCGCTGTCAATCGGACAAACCGCTTGCACCGGGTCCTTCGAGAGCCGCATGACAAGAAGGCCGATGACGGCGTTCCAGAAGCCGATGATCGTCCAGGGAAGCGTCACCATAAAGCAGAGCAGTATGAACAGGTCGAGTGGCGTCAGACCGCCGGGCGACAGGGTCACCGCCATCAGCGCGGTCAGCCCGAAAAAGCTGATCGCAAGCAGGGCGGAAAAGACCAGCCGCCGGACAGTCATTGCGCGCGCTGAAATGTCTGAATGGGAGGTGTCAGTGACTCGAAACATTTTTGTGACTTCCAATCCGGGCAATCGTGGCGATAGTGCGCATGTCAAAGTGGCCTGATATTGACACTGGCCAGGTGAATAAGCGGAACGTTACGGGAATGACGGACAAAGGGGTGGTGACGCGCGGCACAGCTGAAGCGCAGGCGTTGTGGTACACCAGAAAAATGCAATGCGAAATCAAGCCGGCTGCGGCAAACCGACCGCAGCCTGGAGAGCTGCTTGTGGACGCGCTCTTTTCCGGTGTCAGCCGCGGCACGGAGGGACTTGTGTTTCGCGGTGAGGTGCCTCAGAGCGAATGGCAGCGCATGCGGGCGCCGTTCCAGTCGGGCGATTTTCCATTCCCCGTCAAATACGGATACGCCAGCGTCGGCAAGGTGCGCGACGGCGACCCGGACCGCGTTGGTCAAATGGTTTTTTCGCTCTACCCGCATCAAAGTGCTTTCACTCTCCCAACCGATGCCTGTGTGCCGGTTCCTGATGGTGTTTCGCCAGAACGTGCTGTTCTTGCTGCCAATATGGAAACAGCGATTAACGCTATATGGGACGGAAAACCATCACCTGGGGATCACATCTGCGTGGTCGGTGGCGGCGTCGTCGGTCTCCTGACAGCTTACGTTGCCGGACAATTGCCTGGATCAACCGTGACCGTCATCGATACAAACCCTGAGCGTGCAAAAACTGCGCATGCTCTCGGACTAAATTTTGCACTGCCGCAAAACGCGCCCGGGAATCAGGATCTCGTGTTTCATGCAAGCGCGAGCGCAGCCGGGCTTGCCACGGCCCTGAAGTGCGCCGGCGATGGAACCTCCATCGTCGAGATGAGCTGGTACGGCACTGAAAATGTTGCCATTCCGCTGGGGGCCGACTTTCACTGCAGGCGTTTGAAACTGGTCTCCAGCCAGGTCGGGACCATACCGGCCGAGCGTCAGGCCCGCTGGACCTACCGCCGCCGCCTTGAGACGGCGCTGACGCTATTGAAAGACCCGGTTCTGGACACTCTCATCACTCACCGGCTTCCGTTCACGGAATTGCCGCACCGGCTTCCCGATTTGTTGAACAAAGCGTCAGATGTGCTGATGACCCTTGTCGCCTATGACGATAAACCCTGATAGACAGTGCCCCGGACTTTCTCCGATACCGTTTCAACCGCAGTTTCAGGAACCAGGAAATGTTTGCAGTAGAAGTTCGCGATCACGTCATGATTGCCCATTCCTTCAAGGGAGAGCTTTTCGGACCTGCGCAGGCCTTGCATGGCGCGACCTTTGTCATAGACGCGGCCTTTCTTTCCGAAGCGCTCGACGACAACGGTGTGGTCATCGATATCGGACGGGCTCATGACGCCCTGAAAGAGGTTCTGGAGCCGTTGAACTACAAGAACCTGGACGACGTTCCGGAGTTCGCGGGCGTCAACACGACAACGGAATTCCTCACCAAACATATTCACGATCATCTCGCCAGGGCGGCGCGCGAGGACCGGCTCGGACGGCCTGGCAGCGAACTCACCGCCGTTCGGGTGACCATTTCCGAATCCCACGTCGCGCGGGCCTGGTACGAGGCCAAAATCTGAATTCGCATGAAAACGCTGTATTTCGCTTATCCCGGAGAGCTGGATACGCCGACAGGCGGCTACGGCTACGACAGGGAGATTATCGCGGGGCTCGAGGATCTTGGCTGGCAGGTGGAACTGGTCCCTCTCGGCGGTGGATTTCCCTTTCCGGCTGATGAGACGCGCGCGCAGGCGCAAGAAGTTCTCGACCGCCTCCCGGACGGTGCACGGCTGATCGTCGACGGACTTGCGTTCGGTGTTCTGCCGGAAGCCGCTGCGGCCGTGTCCGGCCGGCTCGACCTCCATGCTCTTGTCCACCATCCGCTGTGCCGGGAAACGGGCGTGTCCGAAGCACAGGCGGCAAATCTTCTGCAAAGCGAGCGGCGGGCGCTCGCCCATGCCCGGCACATCATCGTCACCAGTCACGCCACGGCCGCACAGGTTGCCGATCTCTTTGGCGTGGAGGCAGACAGGATCACCGTCGTTCTGCCCGGGACCGCTAAGCAGGAGGTCGCCGCACGTGCTCGCTCCGGCAGATTACGGCTGCTTTCGGTCGGCACCGTGGTCAGGCGCAAGGGTTACGATCTTTTGTTTTCCGCTTTGGGCGGCCTCCACGAAGCAGAATGGCATCTCGATATCGTCGGTGGCCTTGATGCCGACCCCGCGTGCCATGCCGAGCTTCAGGACCAACTGTCTGCGCTGGCGCTCACCGACCGCGTGACCTTCAAGGGAGCGATCGCTCCTGATGATCTTTCCAGGTTCTACCGCGAGGCGGACATCTTCGTGCTGGCAAGCCGGTACGAGGGCTATGGAATGGCTTACACGGAAGCGCTGGCGCACGGACTTCCCGTGATCGGCAGCGGCGGCGGTGCCGTCGCGGACACGCTTCCCGATGGCGCTGCGATCTATTGCGGAACGGAAGACGTGGGAAAACTCCGGAGCGCACTGAATCTGCTGATGACCGATGAACACAAGCGCCTCGACATGGCCGCGGCGGCAAGGGCGGCCGCGGGGCGGCTTCCGGACTGGAAAGACGCGGCGGCTGAATTTGCATCTGCTTTGGACGGGGTGGAGACATGAGCGGGTTTTCTTCCGATTGGCTTGCCCTGAGAGAGCCGCTGGATCTGGCGGCGCGGGACCGGACCGTCGAGGCCGCGTTTCTGGCGCGCGTTCCCGCTGCCTCGCCCAGGATGCTTGATCTTGCAAGCGGGGCCGGATCAACCGTTGCCGCGTTGAAGGACCGCCTTCCCGAAGACACGCGCTGGCTGCTGACGGACCATGACCCCGGACTGCTTGAAGTGGCGGCGTCGCGGTGGACCGGAAGCGGACCGGGAGACCTTGCGACGCTCGGAATTGACCTTGCGCGCGATGTTGAGACACTGCCGTTTTCCGAAATTGATGCGGTCAGCACATCCGCCTTTCTCGATCTGGTTTCCGAGCCGTTTCTGCAGCGTCTCGTGACATGTGTGGCCGGGGCCGGCAAACCGTTCCTGGCCAGTCTGACCTATGACGGGCGGATCGGTTTTGAGCCCGCGTCCGATCTGGATGACACGATGCGCGACGCCCTGAACACCGACCAGCGCTCGGACAAGGGTTTCGGCAATGCTTTGGGGCCGGACGCGGCCGCGTGCGCCATCGACCTGTTCCGGTCTGCCGGCTACGAAGTGGTGCAAGGCCAATCAGACTGGCAAGCAGGACCGTCCGACACCGGATTTCTTGAAGAGTTTCTGATGGGCTGGAGTCGGGTTGGCGTGAGATACGGAGCGACATCGGAAGAGGTCGCGACCTGGCGCGCCGGACACTTGCAAAGGGCGAAGGCGGGCAACGTCCGCTGCACGGTCGGCCATATCGACTTTGCCGCTTTTCCAGGCCGCGTTTCTTGAATTGCAGAAGCTGTTGCGATTGTTCGAATTGAATACTTAAAATTAATCCAAAAGTAAGTATAAGTGCATCGATTTGCACAAATTGAGCGTGAATTACGCAAAATGCCCAATAAATTTTGGGCTTCTACATTTCTCTAAAGCGCATGCTAAGAAATTTCCGGTAGTCCAAGTCTTAAAGAGCACGTCATGTGTGCAATCGACAAAGGCAATCAGGGAAAGAGATCCCGCTCCGAAGGCTCCACAGAGAGCCGCAGGGAGAGCAGGATTTCGGGGCATCTGCGTGATGGATCAGCGCTTAGAAACTTCAAACAGGGCGATCTATGTTGACCTCGACGGAACGTTGCTTCGCACCGATCTGCTTTGGGAAAGCCTGTTTCAGGCCTTGCGCCGCAACCCTCTGATCGTGTTTTCGCTGTTCGGCTGGGTCCTCAGAGGCATCGCCTATACAAAGGCCAGATTGGCCGAAACCGCCGAAATCGACGTGACCGTGCTGCCCTTTCGGCAGGAAGT
>JBCBUA010000131.1:0-15219 GCA_039818365.1 Pseudomonadota bacterium | reverse complement strand
CGTTGAGAAGGTTCGCTGCCTCGGCAGCAGGTACCCAACGCCGTTTGCGGTGACTTTCCTCCCAGTCCCTCTCGTTCAGGACACGGCTGACTTCCAGCGCATAGACGGCAACGTTACAGGGCGCACCCCACTTCTCGTAAACGTATGAGCCGAGCGGTTCATCGCTGGGCTCGCCCTCCACACCAGCTTCTTCGCGGGCTTCGGTCACCGCCGATCCGGCCGGGCTAAGGCCGGGTTCGACGATCCCCTTGGGCACGACCCAGTGGCGTCCGCTGCTGGATCCGACGATCAGAATTTCAGGGCCCGCCTTTGTTCTGCGAAAGGGAATGATAGCCGATTGCGTGTAGTAATAGGCCGGCCTTGGCCTGTGCTCCGGTCCATCAGGCGACGGGAAGGGAAACAGGTCCGGCAGATCGCGCGGGTCGACCCGTTTGCTCAAGTGAGCGTTGCCACCCTGAGACTCGACACTCAAAAGAACGCCGGGCCGGGTTTCGGTCTGGAGCGTGAAACGCACCGAAATGGCTGCAATTCGCTTCGGGGACGCGACGAGCAGAATGCGGGCAACCTCCGGCATGTCTGGAACGCGTCCTTCCGATAGTGCCTTTGAGCCTTCTATGCCGCCTGCCGTCCATCCGGCGGCTTTCAGTGCTTTTTCCGCTGTTACCCGCGCGCGGTGCGTCGGTTCGCTCAGAACCGCATCCGGGCGCAGGCCATTCCGTCCGAGCCAGCAGCCGATTTTCTGCGCCTGCCGCTTGCCTTTCGTGCGCAGGGGGCATGTAGCGTCTGGCCCGCTCCAGGTCTTGTCGCGCGCACCGGCGCAAAGCAGCAGCAAGTGCATGGGCGCGTCCTCACGCGGTCCGTCATGTGGGAAACGGTCGATCATGCAGGATGTTACCGGGTCACTGCCGTCGTGTCATGGCTGCCATGTCATGGCCGCCAAAAACGGCAGCATTGAAAAAAAATTTTGGCAAATGTCCATCGGCCGCCACCCCGTTCGTCATGTGAGTGAAGGCAATGTCGCCTTTGACGATTTTTAAGGAGATGGAAATGACGATCTGGACAATAGTCGCAGGCGGTGTCGGTGTGATTGCGCTGCTCGGCGCCGGGACGCTGTTGCTGCCGAAAAACGTGCATGTGGAGCGCCAAGCCAGGGTTTCCGCGTCACCGGAAACCATTCTGGAACTGGCCGCTTCGAACCATGGATTTCAAAAATTCAATCCGTACCTGACTTCAGATCCGGAGCTGAAAATCAGACCCTTCGGACCGGATGCGGGCGTGGGTTCCGGATTTCACTTCGACGGCAGGGAAGGCAAGGGCACGCAGACCGTAGCACAGGTGACGGCAAACAGCGTGCGCTACGATATCGATCTGGGTGCGATGGGCAAACCGGTTCAGGAAATCTCTGCGCAGAGCCTGCCCGGTGGCACGCAAGTAACTTGGACCATGGACATGGATCTCGGCTTCAACCCGATCGCCCGGGTGTTTGGTCTCTTTCTTGACGGTATGGTTGGCAAGACCTTTGAACAGGGCCTTGACAACCTGGCATCCGCCACCTGATCAGATTGACAAAACGAGGATTTTGAAAATGCGTTACACCTTCCTGCTTTACACCGACCCCGCCGACCTTGCCGACATGACGCCCGAAGACTGGGCCGCCGAAAAGGAAGTCTACGGAGCCTATATCGGAGCCCTGCAGAAGGCAGGGGTCTTCGTGGATACGGACTGGCTGCAGCCGGTTGAGACCGCGACAACCCTCTCGCTCAAGGGAGGCAGCCGGCAGGTACAGGACGGGCCATTTGCCGACACGAAGGAAACTCTTGGAGGGTTTTTCATCGTGGATGTGCCGGATCTGGACGCGGCCATGGCCTGGGCGGAAAAGTGCCCGGCGGCGAAAACCGGAAAGGTCGAGATCCGGGCCTCCGCGATGGGCTCGGTGTGAGCGATGCGGCCCGCGCAGCCGAGCTGGCTGCGCGGGACAGCTATGGACGCCTGCTGGCACTTTTGTCGGCCCGCACCCATGATATCGCACGCGCTGAAGACGCCCTGGCTGACGCTTTTGCCAAAGCCCTTGATCATTGGCCCGTGCGCGGCATCCCGGACAATCCGGACGCGTGGCTGCTCACCACGGCACGCAACAGGCTGACCGATTGGCAGCGAAAGCAGCTGCGCTTTCCAAGTGAAAGCGAGATACCGGATTTGCCGGATGAAAGTCGGACCGGGGATGGTCTGCCTGACCAGCGGCTGTCGCTGCTGCTGGTTTGTGCCCACCCGGCCATCGCGGCCGACCTGCATGTCCCCCTGATGCTTCAGACAGTTCTCGGCATGGAGGCGAGGACCATCGCGCGGTTGTTTCTGATCTCGCCGGCTGCGCTCGCCAAGCGCCTGGTGCGCGCCAAGGCGAAAATCAGGGACGCAGGCATTCCGTTTGAAATCCCGGAAGGGACCGCTCTGGCAGAGCGCAGCGCGTCGCTGTTGGAAGCCCTTTACGCTCTCCACGCCCATGACTGGCTGGATCCGGCGGACACGCTTGGCGACGAGGCGCTCTACCTTGCCGATCTCTCCAGCCGCCTGCTGACAGACAATGCGGAAGTGCTCGGCCTGGCTGCGCTGATTGCCTTCAGTCACGCAAGAGCCGGGGCACGGATCATGGACGGGATGCTCGTGCCGACCGGCGAGCAGGATGTTTCCCTCTGGCGCGACGACCTGATCGCTTATGGCAAACGGCACCTGACCCGCGCTTATGCCAAATCCGAGATCGGCAGGTTTCAGATCGAAGCGGCAATCGAATCCATTCACATCGCGCGAAAAGAGACCGGCCGGACGGACTGGCAGGCTTTGAACAAGCTGTATTTCGCACTTCAGCAACGGGCACCGTCCGCCGGCGGCCTTGTTGCGCAGGCGGTCGTCACCGGCAGGCTGCACGGGCCGGGCGCGGGATTGCGGGCGCTTGATATCGCGGAAGCACAGGCTGGAACCGGGTTCCAGCCGCTCTGGGCGGCACGGGCCGACCTGAACGCGGGGCTCGGCAACACCAAGGCAGCGTCACGCTGCTACGAAAAGGCAATCTCCCTTGCGACCGACCTGCCGACGATCAATCTCTTGCGCGCGCGGCTGGCTGAGTTGGCATAGGCCGGTTTACTTCACTCGACACTCGGATTGGACCAGTCATTCGGTTTGAACGGAGTCTCAAGCGCGCGTTCCACCAGTTGCAAATGATCCTGACCGTAAAAAGGGTCGCCGTCGACGATATAGGTCGGTGACCCGAACAGCGCCTTTGACACGGCCCACCGTGTGTTCGACTGGAGCGTGTCCTGGACCTCCTGGGACGCCGCTTTTGCCAGATGGGCCTCTGGGTCGAGCCCCAGTTCCCGCGCAATGGCCTTCAGCGCGGTCTCGTCCGACAGGTCGACGTCTTCGCGCCAATGCGCATCCATAAGCCGGTGCGCCATCCTGTCTGTCTGGGGCCCCGTGTCGCCCAGAGCGATGATCATGCCGGACGCAATACTGTAGTCGGCGTCATGCTGGCTTGGCCGATGGTTGATGATCGGAACGGAACGGAACTCCGCCCACCGCTCGATCTCCCGTCCGAAAAAATAGTCGACATGCTGCTGTGTCCGCTTGCGGAAGGCGGGGCCGCGCTGTGCTTCGACCACCGGAGACAGGAGGATCGGCCGGTGCACCAGGGTTGCATTGTGGTCCGCACAAATGCGTTGGATCTCGGCGGAACCGAGATAGGCGAACGCGGAATGAGCGGAGTAGACATATTCGATGACGGACATGACGCGCTTTCTCGATCTTGATTGAAAAGGCCTGTTTCGGTGCATTCCTAAGGAAGCCGTGTGTCAGCGCTCGACACGCGCCAGTGCGAGCCCGACGCCTGCGCCGATGAAAAGCGCGCCGGTCAGCTTGTGGCGGAGCCGTCCCAGTTGCAGCACCAGTGGCCGCGAGATGCTTGCTGCCGCCACCCACAGGAGATCGCCGAAAAAGACAATGGTCAGATAAACAGCGGCGGCCATTGCCAGGTGCCCGGCGGTCGGGACGTCTCCGGTGAACTGGGGCAGGAAAGCCGCAATGAAGACCAGTGTCTTCGGATTGGCGATTGCAAAGAAAAGTCCCTGGAAAAACAGCCCGGTCAGGGTTCCGCCTGTGGCCTGCACCTGTCCGGTCTCATCTATTCCCTGACGCCAGGCGCGGACGCCCAGATAGATCAGATAAAGGACGCCCGCCCATTTCAGCCAGACCAGCGCGCTGGCGGCAAACTGAAGCAGAGCGGAATAGCCAAGCACGACGACGACAAGCTGGATACCCACGCCGATCGTGGTGCCGACCACAGTTGCACAGCCGAAGCGTGGGCCATGCGCCAGCGTGTTCGCGATGAAAAGCGCCACATTGGGCCCGGGTATCAGCACGAGCACAGCCGTCGCGGTCGCCAGCAGAAGGAGAGAAGCGGGATCCATCCGCTACCTTTAGCAGACACGGCGCGGACAAACAAAGAGGGGCGGCGTGTGACGCAAAAGGGCGGCCCGAGGACCGCCCTTTCCGTATAGCTTTTGAGCTTTGGACTTCTTGGAAGCCCATGCCGCTCCCCTATGCCGCAAGGCGGCACAAACTGAAGATGATGGCGGCGCGTGACGCAAAAAGGGCGGCCCGAGGACCGCCCTTTCCGTATAGCTTTTGAGCTTTGGACTTCTTGGAAGCCCATGCCGCTCCCCCGTGCCGCAAGGCGGCACAAACTGAAGATGATGGGCGGCGCATCATGCAAAAAGGGCGGCCCGAGGACCGCCCTTTCCGTAAAGCATATGAGCTGGGGCTTCTTAGAAGCCCATGCCGCCCATTCCGCCCATGTCGCCACCCGGCATTGCCGGTGCTGCTTCTTTCTTCGGCAGCTCGGCAACCATGGCTTCGGTGGTGATCAGCAGGCCGGCAACGGAAGCTGCGTCCTGCAGAGCCGTGCGGACAACCTTGGTCGGGTCGATGATGCCGGCTTCGATCATGTTGACGAACTCTTCGGTCTGCGCGTTGAAACCGAAGCTGTCGCTGTCGTTTTCCTGGATCTTGCCGACCACGATGGAGCCTTCGACACCAGCGTTTTCAGCGATCTGACGGATCGGAGCTTCCAGGGCCCGCAGAACGATCTTGATACCGGCTTCAATGTCGGCATTGTCGGAAGACAGGGCAGCGACGGCTTTCTTCGCACGGAGCAGGGCTGCGCCGCCACCCGGTACGATGCCTTCTTCGACAGCGGCGCGCGTTGCGTTCAGAGCATCGTCGACGCGGTCTTTCTTTTCCTTCACTTCGATTTCGGTCGCACCGCCAACGCGGATCACGGCAACACCGCCTGCGAGCTTGGCAAGACGCTCCTGAAGCTTCTCGCGGTCGTAATCGGAAGTGGTTTCCTCGATCTGGGCCTTGATCTGACCGACGCGGCCGTCGATGTCTTCCTTGGAACCGGCACCGTCAACGATGGTGGTGGTTTCCTTGGTGATCGCAACTTTCTCGGCGGTGCCGAGCATGTCGAGAGAAACGTTTTCCAGCTTGATGCCGAGATCTTCGGAGATCACGGTGCCGCCGGTCAGGATCGCGATGTCTTCGAGCATGGCCTTGCGGCGGTCGCCGAAGCCCGGTGCCTTGACAGCTGCGATTTTCAGGCCGCCGCGCAGCTTGTTGACAACGAGGGTTGCCAGCGCTTCGCCTTCAACATCTTCAGCGATGATCAGGAGCGGACGGGAAGACTGAACGACAGCTTCCAGGATCGGCAGCATGGCCTGCAGGTTGGAGAGCTTCTTCTCGTGCAGCAGGATGAACGGCTTCTCAAGGTCAGCCAGCATCTTGTCAGCATTGGTGACGAAGTAAGGAGACAGGTAGCCACGGTCGAACTGCATGCCTTCAACGACTTCGAGTTCGGTTTCCAGGGACTTGGCTTCCTCGACGGTGATCACGCCTTCGTTGCCGACTTTCTGCATGGCTTCAGAAATGTCCTGGCCGACCTGTACGTCGCCGTTTGCGGAGATCGTGCCAACCTGGGCAACTTCTTCAGACGTGGTGATCGTCTTGGAAGCAGCTTCCAGAGCCTTGACGGCTTCGGCAGCGGCCATGTCGACGCCGCGCTTCAGGTCCATCGGGTTCATGCCGGCGGCAACGGACTTGGCGCCTTCCTTGACGATGGACTGGGCCAGAACGGTTGCCGTGGTCGTGCCGTCACCAGCGATGTCGTTGGTCTTGGAAGCGACTTCGCGCACCATCTGGGCGCCCATGTTTTCGAACTTGTCTTCCAGTTCGATTTCCTTGGCGACGGAAACACCATCCTTGGTGATACGCGGTGCACCGAAGGCCTTGTCGAGAACGACATTACGGCCTTTCGGGCCGAGGGTTACCTTGACGGCGTTTGCGAGTGTGTCGACACCACGGAGCATGCGCTCACGTGCGTCGGAGGAGAATTTTACTTCTTTAGCAGACATAGAGTCGTCTCACCTAGATTTGGAAGTTGAGGAGATCAGGAGCGGTTCGCTGTCGGATTAAGCGATCACGCCCATGATGTCGGATTCCTTCATGATCAGGAGGTCTTCACCATCGATCTTGACTTCGGTGCCGGACCATTTGCCGAACAGGACGCGGTCGCCGGCTTTGACATCGAGCGCAACGATTTCGCCGCTGTCTTTGCGAGCACCGGTGCCGACGGCGATGATTTCGCCTTCCTGCGGCTTCTCTTTAGCGGTATCCGGAATGATGATGCCACCGGCTGTCTTCTCTTCGGAGTCGACGCGGCGAACTACGACACGGTCGTGCAGTGGACGAAATGCCATAAGACTGTTTCCTCTCATGAGCGCGCCCCACGCAATTGGCAGCGCGCGAGACATGATTATTGGGTTGACTGAAGCAGGATAACTTTGCCCCTGCTGCTCGCTAGCACTCCCTCAAGGCGAGTGCTAACAGCGCCTTGGATTTATGCAGCGGTGCTCGTTTTGTCAATGCTTTGTGACGAGAATTTAATCCCGGGATCTGGCGGATTTGCCTGTTGCCGTCATCGCGCGGTGGCTAAGCGATGGCAAGACCTGGGTCCGGCTGCCGGTCACGCGTTTGAGCCCGTTACGCCCTAATTGGGTTCTGCGATTGTAAATGGCAAGGTGAAACCGGCTTCTTTTCCGTCGGCCCGGTCCGTGAAACGGGTTTCAAGCTCATACGCGCCGGCCGGCAATCCACTGAACTGGAACGAAAGCGCCGCGGCAAGCTCGCGCTGCTTTGACCGGCCCTGACCGGAAAATTCCGCGAAATTCTCCTGTTCGGCCAGCACCTGGCCTGAAGAATTGAGAAGCCTGTAGCTCGCAGTCAGATCGAAGGCGAAGACACCATCGGTTTCCGTGAAGGCGTAACCGACCGGTTCCGCGTAGATGGACAGCACCTCGTCACCCTGGAACTGCGTTCCGGCGCGCGGCGTATACTGGCCGTAGGCGGTTCCGCCATCTTGCGTGAAGGTTGCCACGACGAAGGCAAGACCATTTGCTTTCCAGGCTGCGTCATAGGCCTCGTGGGCTGTCGTGAACGCCGCTGCCGGGGAAGAAACGGTCTCGGACTGTGCGGATGCTGACCATGCCCCGATAAAGACGCCCGCCGCCACGAGGAGAGTGGAAAAGGCGTTTCGGGAATTTTGATTATTGCGCAGCATGATCACTTTCCTGCACGCCTTTAGTCTTGTCGATTCTTGGCGATTTTTTGCCGATATAGACTGACTTATCGCGTTAGACAAGAAAATGTGTGCAATGCAGTAAACAATAGCCGGTTAAATGCTGCGCGCTGTCCAGGATTGACGTTTGCGGTAGATTGTCGACGGGCTGATTTCCAGTGCCGCGGCGGCCATCGCGATGTTGCCGTCAAACGCATCGAGTGCGTCTTCGATGATCTTCCGTTCCTGGGCCCATAAGGGCTCGATCGCACCGAAGGGCCGGCTCGGAGCACTGACACGCGACCGCTCCCTTGAGAGGTCTATGACCGCATTCGGTCGGCCGCTCTGATCGCGAATAACCATGGGCAGCATATCGAACGTGACTGCTGCGCCTTCGTTCATGACGACGATCTGCCGGATGGTGTTTTCAAGCTGCCGCACATTTCCAGGCCAGGAATATGACAGGATGCGGGCCTCGGCATCCGCGTCGAAACCTTTGAAACTCCGGCGTTCTTCTGCCGAATAGCGGGTCAGAAATGCTTCCGCGAGGGGAAGGATGTCGTCCCGGCGTTCCCTGAGCGGTGGCAGGTGCACGGGAAGAACGTGAAGCCTGTAGTAAAGGTCTTCCCGGAAACGCCCGGCCGTGATTTCCGCAACCGGATTTCTGTTGGTCGCGCAAATGATGCGGGCATCGACCTGGCGGGATTGCGTGTCGCCCAGGCGCTGGAAGGTGCCGGTCTGCAGAAACCTGAGCAGCTTGCTTTGCAGCATCAGGTCCATTTCACCGATCTCATCGAGGAAGAGCGTTCCGCCGTCGGCCTGTTCCGCCGCACCGGCCCGGTTCTCCGCAGCGCCGGTAAAGGCACCGCGCATGTGGCCGAAAATTTCGCTTTCGATCAGATCGCGCGGGATGGCCGCGCAGTTCAGGGCGACGAAACGGTTGGGATTGCGCTCCGACAGATCGTGAATGGCGTTCGCGCACAGTTCCTTGCCCGTCCCGGATTCTCCGGTGATGAACACAGGCGCCTGCGACGGGGCCATGCGGGCGATCTGCTCGTGGACTTCGCGCATCTGGATCGATACGCCGATCAGCCTCTCCGGTCCGGCCGCTTCCGCGCGCGGAGCGGATGCCAGCGGTTTTGGAGGGGCCGGGTCCGCTGGCCGGCTGACCTCAATGGCTGCGCTTGTGTCCGCGGGGATCGTATCCGCTACCGGTTTGCGCTGTTTCAGTTGAAACGCGATCTTGGTTGCCAGCGCATCCAGCGAGAACGGCTTGGTCAGGAAATCATGAGCTCCGGCGCGCATGGCGCTGACCGCACGAGAGACCGACCCCTTGGCCGACACGGCCATGATCACGGCTTTCGGGCACCTGACGGCATAGGCCTCCAGCGCTTCATCTCCGCCGATCGTTTCAAGGTCGATAATGAGAATGTCCGTCGATTTGTCCGCAAGATCCTGCAGGCAGGATGCGGAGTCCGTGTAGAGAATTGGATCAGCGCAAGAGGTGAACAATTTTGCGCAAACAGCAGAGGTGCGCGCGGCTTCGGAAGCCGATGCATCGAGTACACGTACAATCACAGGCAACGCATTGCCCTCTTTACTCCCCATCGCTGGGCAACTCCCATCACTGGATCTGGGTCAGACGGACATCGAGAGATTCGTCATCCTGATATTTCTCAGAACAGGGTAAACAAAGCGTTGTCAGATGACGCAATTTGCAGTTTTTGCTGAGTTATCTCGCCAAGACTTGAGTGTGCGGGGAAAAATCCGCTGTCAGAGGGAACCGGTTAGAACACCGGCGAGAAAACACGCCAGCGCCAGCATCAAAGCAAGGGCCAGCGAAATGCGCTTGGCGAACAGCGGTTGCGTCGAATGTCCGCTCAAGGGCTGCACCACCTTGTATGTGCGCAGCGGCGAGGCCTCCGCGTTTCCGCCATCCGGACTGGCGAGATGAGCCCCGGATACGTCCGTTGCTGCCGGGCGGTCGGAATTGCCGGCCGCGCCTGCGCTTTCGTCTGAAGCGGGGGCGACCACCTCAGTCGTGACAGCGGAGGAGGGCTGGTCACCGCGTTCCGCGTGGGGGCCCGGTTCGAATTCAGGGGCATAGCTGCCCTTGGGGATGATGATGCGGACATGTGCGCGGGCCCCGCTCCCCGAATAGTACCTTGCCAGCCGGCGTCGAAGCCGCGCGGCTTCGACGCGCACGATCGGATCGGTAACGGGATTGAAGTCTTGAGGCCGACCGAGCGCTTCCACCGCGATCGTGTAGCCCTTTATCTTTTCCCGCCTTTCTTCGAGCGCTGCGCACACGACGAAATCAAGGAATGACCTGAGTTGCGGCGCGGAGCGAAACTCGGGGCTTTCAAGCGCGTTGCACAGGGCGGCTCTCACCTGTTCCGCAGTGCAGGCAGGGCTTTCACCGGACGTGGCGGCCGGTGTGGTCCTGGGGTCCTCGCCGCCCGGATTGCCGCCGGATCCTGGGGCCGACCCGCTGTCAGGCCGGTCGTCTCGGCCATCGTCGTCTTTGTGGTGAAATCCCGTATGGGCGGCGGCGTGCATTCCAGTCCCCTATGGTAACCGGTCCAAAAGCACCACGACAAATTGCCCTAACGTAATCTTAACCAACTTGCGGGTGATTGCAAATCCCAAAAAACCGCGCGGTTCCGGCAGTCCCGAAGATCTTGCGGGATGTCGAAGCCCGGTCGGTTTCCCTTGCAAATCGGAAAAACAGCGCCTTTGGTTGTGCTTAGTCGGGGACAAGTCCCGCATTTCGCACCGGAAACGCGCTTGCGGATTCGGTGCGCGCCAATTCTTAAGGCATGATTAACCGGTAATTTTGATTCGGGTCGGAACCTTCAGACACCATGGGCCGGACGGGGACCATCTTTGTAGCAATATGCATGGCCATTATCGCGCTGTCTTCCGCGACAGTGCTGATATTCCAGTTCGGGCGGCCGTTTGGCGAGGCAGTGTCCCTGTCGCTTGCACTGATGTGCACGATGATACTGTTCCACCTTCTGATCAGCCGGGCCCGGGATCGCGGTGCCGTGAGCGAGGCGGTTGACCGTCTCGAAGACCGCATGGCGGACCTGGACGAAGATGTGGGCAATCTGGAAGGCCGCCTCACGGGCATGGAACACACCATGCCAAGGCGAACGCGTGCCGAGATGGATCCGCTTTTCGCGGAAGTCGAAGTGCTTGGCACTCTGGTGAAGCAGATGGCCGAGGCAATGTCGGACCTTGAAACCAGGGTGGAAGACCAGCAGGCGCTTGCGCCACCCGCACCGGCACCATCGCTTCCACACTATCCGCACCCCCAGCAGGACATGCATGGCCGGAGATTCGCCCATCCGCCCGCCGTTGCCGCTCCACCGGTGCAGCCGCCTCCGCTTCCGCCGCATGCGCAGACCAATGCGCATATGCCGCATGCCGGACAGCAGCAGGCAATCGGGCAGGGCGCTGAAATGCCTGTTGAGCCTCCTCACTGGCAGCAAGGCCAGGGTCAGCCTCGCGACAGCGCGGTGCGCGGAGACATGGATGCCTGGGACCGGAAATACGGGGTCGCTCCGGCCGTGGCGGCCGGTCCTCACGAGCAGAGGCCGGAGACGGCCCAGACATTGGCACCTGAGGACGATTTCCCTTTTGCCGACACCGGACCTGCCGCGCCAAAACCGAACCTTGCGATGCGGGAGATGATCACCTCCGCTCTCAACGCCAATCGGGTCGAGCTTTTTCTGCAGCCGATCGTGACCTTGCCCCAGAGGCAAGTGAAGTACTACGAAGCATTCACACGGTTGCGCGATGCCGAAGGCAACGCTGTCGAGGCAAGCGTATTTCTGCCCGAGGCTGTTCTAAGCGGACAGATCGCGCGGATCGACAATCTGCTTCTTCACCGGTCGCTGCAGGTAATCAAGCGGCTGACATCGCGAAACCGCAACGCCATCCTGTTCTGCAACATCTCCGCCGCGTCCCTGGTCGACGAGGCCTTTTTCCCGAGTTTCCTGGAATTCGTTCAATCCAGCCGTGCCTATGCCGACGTGCTCGTGTTCGAGTTCTCGCAGGCTGATGTTGCGGAAATGGGAGGTGTTGAACTCGAGGGCCTGAACGCGCTTTACGAGGCGGGTTTCCGCTTCTCGATCGATCGCATCAGCGACATGAAGATGGACTTCAATTCGCTCGCCGGGCGCGGCTTCAAATATGCCAAACTGCATGGCGACTATCTGATCGGAAGGCGAGAGGCCAATCACGGTCACATTCACCCCTCGGATTTCGGCGATCTGCTGCAGCGCTATGGAATGGAGCTGATCACCGATCACGTGGAAACGGAGTCGCAGGTCCTGGAGCTGCTCGACTACGACGTGAAATTCGCACAGGGCAATCTGTTCTCCCCGCCGCGCCCGGTCAGGGCCGAGGTTCTGCAAGGGGCTTCGGCACCGGGGCCGATGAGGACGGCAGCCGGGTAGTCCCGGCAACCGTCTCCTAAGTCTCCCTCAGCAGCGTCAGCTTTTCTTCGTTCCGACAGTCACGATAGTCGGTTCCTGCTCTGCAAGGAGCCGCTTGGCGACACGCTGCACGTCTTCAAGCGTAATCGCTTCGATCTCGCTGTTGCGGCGGTCGAAATAATCGATCCCGAGATCCGCGTTCTGCAGGGCAACAAGCTGGCGCGCAATCTTGCCGGACGTGTCGAAACGGAGCGCGTAGGAGCCTGTGATGAAGCGCTTGGCCGCATCAAGTTCCTCCTCCGTCGGACCGGTGCCCGCCATGCGCTGAAGCTGCTCCAGCATGACATCGACCGTTTCGTCCGCGCGGTCCGTCTTGGTGGCGGCTGATGCGATCAGCAGCCCGGTGTGACGGTACGGAGACAGGGACGTACTCGCACCGTAGGAGAGGCCCCGCTTTTCCCGGACTTCCTGGTACATCCAGGATGTGAACGTACCGCCGCCGAGAATGTGGTTCATCACATAGGCGGCCTGGTAGTCAGGATCGTCGCGCTTCAGGCCGGGCAGTGCCAGCAGGATGGTTGTCTGCGGAACTTCGAACTCCCGGTGCAGGTTCGAGCCGGTCTGAGGCACCAACTCCGCCACGTCCACAAGTTCGGACTGCTCGGGGAGAGACGCGAAAACCGTATCCAGCACTTGCGCGAGTGTCTCTGCGTCGATGGCACCGACAACGCCGATTTTCAGATCGCGCCGTGTCAGGATCTTGGCGTGCTGCGCGCGCAGATCGTCCGGCTGAAGTGCTCCCATCGTGTCAACGGTTCCGAGCGTCGGGCGGGCATAGGGATGATCGCTGAACATGAAATCGGCAAGCTGACGCCCGGCAATCGCACTCGGACTGCTTTCGTTGCGCTTGATCTGTGTTGTCAGCTGCACCTTCATGCGCTCCACCGGGCTTTCGTCGAAGCGCGGTGCGTTAACGGCGAGGGCGAGGAGCTCTGTTGCTTCCGGCAGCATTGGCTTCAATGTGCGCAGACTGCCGTAGAAACGGTCCCGTCCGGTGCTGAAGCCGATACTGACCGCGAGTTCTTCCATCTTGCCCTGGAATTCCTCTGACGTGAGGTCACCGGCACCTTCATCCAGCGATGCGGAGAGCAGGCGGGTGAGGCCTTCCTTGCCGACGGGGTCCTGTGTCGTTCCGCCGTCAAAGGAGAAATTCAAGGCTATGATCGGAACCGTGTGATCCTCGACCAGCCAGGCTTCAATGCCTTTCGGGCTGACAACCTTTTCCACTTCGACTGCGTGGGCAAGGCGGGTGAGGGCCAGCAACGTGAGGAACGTTACGGCCGCGAGCGACGCCGTCGCACGAATAAGTCTGTTTTGCATCATCTATCAGGACTTGTCGTTGATATTGGTTGCACTTGTCAGGGCCGCTTCGGGCTCGGTCTGGTTTTCAAATCTGAGCTCACCGTAAACCGGCGTTCCGGTGAGATATGCGCGGGCTGCGTCCAGCACGTCCTGCGCCGTGATCGAACCGATCTGCGCGGGCCAGCTCTGGACGTCTGCGATGGTCTGGCCGGTCGTCAACGCGCTGCCGAACAGGCGCGCAAGGCCCGACTGGCTGTCCTGGGCATAGATCGCGCTGGCGATCATGCTGTTCTTTGCCCGGGCGACCTCGTCTTCGGTGACGCCTTCATCCAGAAGTTTCCTGACTTCAACGGAAATCAGGCGCTCCATTTCCTCAAGCGTGTGGCCCGGGCGCGGTGCTGCATAAATGCCGAAGCGTCCGTCATCCAGCGCGCGGCTCTGATAGTAGGCACCTGCGCCTGTCGCGACCTCCTGGTCGAGCACCAGGGACTTGTGCAGCCGGCTGGAGGGCCCTTCACCCAGAATGTAGGACAGGATATCGAGCGCTTCGGGCGTCTTGCCTTCTCCGGTGGTCTGGCTCGGTACCACCCAGGTCTGCGAGATGGATTCCTGCCGCACTCTCGGGTCGGATACGGCAACGCGGCGCTCGCCCGCCAGCGGCGGTTCGGCGGGCCTGACGCGGTCACCCGGCTCGGCGCGCCGCGGAACCTTGCCGTAGGTGTCTTCGGCAAGTGCGCGCACCGTCGCAACGTCAACGTCGCCGGCAATCACCAGGACGGCATTGTTGGGTGTGTAGAAGCGATTGTAAAAATCGATTGCCGCATCCTTGTTCAGCGCCTCGATTTCGCTCTGCCATCCGATGACCGGGGACCCGTAGGGGTGGTTGACGAACGTGATGGCGCTCATCGCCTCGCGCAATCTGGATCCCGGTTCGCTGTCGACGCGGCTGCGCCTTTCCTCAAGGACGACGTCGCGCTCCGGTGCAACAACCTCATCGGTGAGCACGAGGTTTTCCATCCGGTCCGCTTCCATCTTCATCATCAGCGGCAGATGTTCCTTCGCAACCTTCTGGAAATAGGCCGTGTAGTCCAGGCTGGTGAAGGCGTTTTCCTGGCCGCCACGCTCGGCGATCATTTTCGAAAACGCACCGTCGGGATGGTCACTCGTTCCCTTGAACATCAGGTGTTCAAGAAAGTGCGCGACGCCGGACTGGCCTTCCGGCTCGTCGGCGGACCCGACCTTGTACCAGATCATGTGCGTGGCAACCGGAGCTCTGCGATCCGGAATGACCACGACTTCCAGCCCGTTTTCGAGCGTGAAGCTTTCCAGGTTTGGTGCAATGACAATGTCGCTGGAAAACAGCGGTTCGGCTTTGGCTTCGACCGCCGGGATCATGGCGGTGGTGCCGAGCAGCATGGCGGGCAATAGGAACAAGCGGGCCGACAATTTGAGCCGGTTTGAAATCGTTGGGTGAAGCTTCTTATGCAATGGGTTCACGTGCAACTCCCGTTCTGGCCTGAAACAAAAAAACCTCCGGACTGACCCTTCCATATAGGAAAGCCGGTCCGAAGGTCCCATTAAAAATTTGTTATCCGCAGTATACCGGGGCTTGTTCAGTTACAATATTGTGACTGTCCTTCCAGACAACGCGGATCGATCGGCGTGCTTGAGTAAGGGTCGTAATTGGTTGGTTTGCCCTTGTTTTCCTTCCTCACGACATCCGGCATCGGAGCGTCGGGAGAAGGGGTGCTGTAG
>JBCBUA010000130.1:0-15250 GCA_039818365.1 Pseudomonadota bacterium | reverse complement strand
GACAAGGCTACAGACTCATAAATGAAGCCGATTTGGTTGGGTTCGTTTCGACTAACTGCGAGAAGCGGGTGAATTTCTTCACAAACGAGGTGCAAAGTTGCGAAAACCGTCCGGTTTTCAAAGATTTGCAACGACATTGCCGGGCAAATTCACCCTGTCGGTCCGGGTTGCGAAAACGGTTTCGAACCGCTTCCTCAAAACGCTCTGTCGGACCGTCCTTGTTCCATAGGTGCCTTGCAGTGACGAAAGACCCTGATCTTCCGGAATTGCCCGCCCCTATGAACGCTCAGCGCTGCAGGGTCCTTCACTCGGCAGCCGGCGAATCACTTTGGCAGATTTGCACGGCGGTGATGCAAGCGGGAAACAACCAAACTTTGCGCAGTTCGCATAACCACGGACATGTCGTCCAACGACTGCCAGACCCGTTGGAAGCTTGGCACCCTTATTTCGATGCCGGGCGCGCTCTTCAGATATGCGAATGTCCTGCCTGGCTCACGCAAGCTGCCTCAGTGTCAAGGCCGCACGCAAACATGGCAAGGCAAAAGGACTTCGTCGCGAAGATTGGAGGGAAGTAAGTCCATGCACAATGTTGAAATCTATTCGACCTGCATATTCCAGCCGAACAAACGTGCAGGCGATCGTGATGCCCACCTTCTGTTCTGGTTCATCATCCGTCAGGACGGTGCGGACAAACTCGCGGCAATTCGCGTGTTCGGTGTCTGCGCACATGAACGGGACCGGGCACGGGAAAACGCGTTTCAACGTTTCAAGGAAGAGTACCCTGAATTTGCGATGGTGCCGATCGTACTGCTGGACAAGGAAGAACCTGCATTAACGGTGGCGAGATCTGCCTGCGATCTCATGTCCGATCGGAACTGAACCCTAATTCGAATGCCCAGCGAAGCCGCTCCGCGGCCACGCCTGCCGGTCGGGCTCATCTACGCCATCAGACTGCTTCGACAGACGCATCGACTTCGGGCTCCCGTTTGGTCGCCTTACCGGAAAGCTAGGCAACCCGCGCGGTCACCTGGGTCGCTGCCGCCCCGGTCTCCAGCAAAGCCATGCTGATCACCGACACGGCCTCGACTTTCGGACGTCCCCCGCACAAGGACGAAACCAAGGGCTGAAGATCAATAAAGTCGGAAACGTGCGTCCCGGCGCAAGGCAACAGGCGAGCGCGGGTCAGCGCTGAAAAGCGTAAACGGATTTCGCTCCGGGTGGCCGGCAAGGAACGGTTTGGCCTGCCCTGCGGCACGAAGCGCTTATCCCGCCATTGCCTTCTGGGACAAGTCGGAGGGGGCTGCATTTTCGCGTGTCTGCGAGGGGAGTTCGCCAAAATGCCTGCCATAGTAGGAGGTAAACCTGCTCCACTCCCAGAACCCTTCCTGAGCCGCGATGTTTCCTATGGATTCGCGATGAAACTTCTGATCCCTCAATTTACGCCGGGCATTGTGCAGACGAACGAGGCGCGCATAGGAAAGCGGTCCCATATCGACCTGGTCCGCGAAGGCCTGTTCCACGGACCGCTTTGAGCCAAGTTGGAAGATCGCGTGCTGGCCATTTCCTGCCAGATTGTGCGGGTTCTGCCGCACGACGCAGCGCGCTTTCAGAAACCGTTCCAGGGCAGCCGGTCTTTTCGGAGAGTGAAACCTCCCCTCTTTCAGCCATTCAAGAGAGAAGGAATTTGCGACATTCGAGGCGCAAAGCTGATCCATTGTTCGACGCTGCTCATGGTCTTGGTGTTCAATCGCGTGCTGCAGTTTTGCATACCCATCGGTCCGCAAACGGCTGACGAGGGTCTGCGAATTGATGAGTTCACCATCGGGGCCGAGCGCCTGCAGCCACGCCGCGACATCGGGCAGCAGACTGCTGCCCTGCAGCAGCAAATCCCGATCAACAGCCATGGTCAGAAGCGGAACGTCTGCCGGCACTATGGCGACAGCCTCGCCGCGTGGCGGTAGAACGAGCACAGAGGCATTTGAGTTCGCATGTCCGAAAACGGCATGTGAGTCCGTTTCGGACGGAGACAGGCAAAAGACGAACCTGTTTGCATCGGCAATCATGTGTTGCTCGACAGACTGTGCGCAAACCGCAAGATGGATCGAGATCTTTTCAGACAGTGCCGAATTGAACCGGCTCCTGAAGCCGCCTTCACTGAGTTGCATCAGCCTGACGTCAATGCCCCTGTAAAGGCTTGCGTGAAGATCGAAGTCGTCGGTGAAGGACCCTTTGTCATTCGGGGCCGCCAGCTCGACCCTTTCGAATGAGTCTGTGTTTCCAATGGTGACCAGATCGTTCATTGCCGTTCTTCCGCGTCGGTTGAGTGTTTCGGCACAATCGCGACTGGATACTCACGCGGACTGCGTCGCCCGCCTTGTGGGCTGGCGTTTCAATAGTCGGCAAACATCTGATAAATAACGAGAAGTGGGCGTTGCGCATTGCAAGAATGACGTCGTTTCACACCAACACTCCGCCAGCATAGAGTATTGCCAACACAACCAGGATGTGCCACTATTTTTAAGGCCACCCACCCAGGTGGCACGGGCGCTGAACAGGTGTGGGGGACCTTTTGCGCCAGACCCCGTGTTGCTCCTGGGCGGGTGGGTTCGCCCGACGCAACCGAACACCAAAAATCAGCAAGAGGTAGCACCTGGCTGACATTTTGGACCGGCACGCCGGAAGCTGTTGACCACTCATCTGCAACCTTTGGCTTCGAGCGGTACCGTCAGTTCGCGCCGCAAATCTTGCGACACGAACTGACTGTTTGGCGCCTTTGTTGCGAGCAGAGGCGCCGGTTTATCTAGTCCGCAGCGTTGCGGATCCGCCAAATGAGTGCTTTCTCACCGGCTCGGAAGTCTGCCTGTCCGGAGCCTTTGCCAAGCTCCGATATGGATGTGTCTGCCGCTGCGCGGCTCATTCGGACGGGGCCGCGACCGCAGACGACAGATGTGGTTTCCGAACCTGGCAGCGCGCCCGACTCTCGGCCGGTTGCATCCAGTCGCGCAGAGTGGCTGAGATTGTCCTGAAACTCTTCCGGTTCATGCGAAAGAACAGCTTTCAGCAGCAGGCTCTGAAAGGCACAGGCATCGGCATTGACGTAGATACCGTGATGAGGCGACAGGATCCGGAACGGTGTACCGGTCGATGTTACCTTCAGCGATAAAGCCCCGTCTGCAGCCAACAAAATCACTCTCCAAGTTCGTGAAACGTTGATCAATTAATACGGGATTTCAGCGTCGGGCGTTATGCAGAAACCGAATGGTTCTCACCACCACGTACTGAGTTTAGTTATTTAAATTCAATACCTTAGAGTTTCTCGTGAGCGAAATGCGAAATTCTGAGTTTAACACAACGTTAACAATGGGCAGATCGATGATTCGACGGTACAAAACGAGCGGCCCCGGCAGGAACGCATTCACGCGGGACCCGACGGCCGCCAAGGCTCGACGTGGTCCGGAAATCACGCGCTCCCGGGCAGGAAGAGACAGATCCGCTGGATGTTCGCTCAGCGGGTCGCGCCGGCGTGAAGCCCGCTCTTGCGGTCTGAGTGCACCAGCAATTCCGGGGCGTCCTCAATATCGAGGCCGAACAGCGCTCCCTGCAGAACATGTGCCCCCAGTCGCGAGACTTTCATTGCCTGATCGGGCCGTTCGACACCCTCTGCGACAACGGTTTTTCCGAGATTTGTCGCGAGCTTGATAATGTGATTGAGCAGGATGAGTCTGGCCCTGTCCTCCTCCAAGCGCTGCAGGAAAGTGCGATCGATCTTGATGATGTCGAACGAGAACTGCATGAGATAGGACAGCGACGAATATCCTGTGCCGAAATCGTCGAGTGCGATCTTGAGCCCCATGTTCTGCAGCAGCTCCAGCCGGGCGCAGGCTGCGCTCCAGTCTTCCAGAAAAACGGATTCCGTAATCTCCAGCGTAAGCAGGTGCGGGTCGAACCCGCTGCTATGGAGGACATGTTGGATGTGATGGACAAAGGCGTCCGTCTTGAAATCCTTCGCACTCACATTGACCGAAAGCCTGTACTGACGGTTGGCGGTTTTCATCAAAGGTTGCACCAGAGCGATTGCGCGCTTGAGGACGGCCAGGTCCAGTTGGCCAATCAGCCCGATTTCCTCGGCGATCGGAATGAACTCGGCAGGTGATATCACCTGTCCTTCGTGGGTCCAGCGTGCGAGCGCTTCAAAGCCCACGAGCTGATGCGTCGACACGTCGACCTGGGGCTGAAGGATTGCACTGACGCTGCCGTCGCAGATCGCATCCGGCAGCGCAGAGGTAAGACCCGACAGCCGCCCGAACCTTCTTCGCAGCTCGCTGTCGAAGACCCGGCTGCACCGTTTACCCCCGCGCTTTGCTGCGTAAAGCGCGATATCGGCGGCTTTCAGCAATTGCCTGGACCCGGTTTCCGTAAGCTGTTCGAGGCCTGCGACGCCGATGGAGACACCGGGCTGAATCGACGCGCCCTTGAACGCGAACGGAAGGCAGAGTTCATCCAGCAACTCGGATCCGAGATCCTCCGGAAGGAGCCCGCCGGGACAGACCTTCAGCACCCCGGCGAATTCGTCGCCCCCGAGCCGGGCCGCAAGGCCTCCGTACCGTTCGAACACCGATCGCAGGCTGATGCCGATCCTTTTCAGGACCGCGTCACCGGCGTCATGGCCCAATGTATCGTTGATCGTTTTGAAGTCGTCGACATCGATAATGACGGTGATGACATTCTCGCAAGTGCCCTTGTGAAAGGCTGCAACATCAGCGTTGAGCCTGCGCAGAAACAGCTTCCTGTTCGGCAAATCCGTGAGAGAGTCATGAGAGGCCAGGAAATTTGCATAGCTTTCGGCCTTCACGCGGCCTTTCAGCGCATCGACCGCGCTTTGCATGCGCTGGTTCTCGCGCCCGACAACTAGCAGGGCTGCGAACAGGATGACGAAGAACGCGCCAAGGGCGAAATAGGCATTTTGAATGACCGGCTTCGTCAGATCCGTTTCGATCACAAACGCACCCATGACGTCACCGAGCGCATAGGCTTGAAATCCCAGGGCCTCGTTGTGGCATGAAACGCAGGATTGCCCCGACGCGAACGAGGGCACGATCTTGCGCGCGATCACCTGCCCCTGCTCCAGTCGGATCTCCTCTTTCCCGCGCGGCATGCCGGAGTCCGCCATGGTTCTGATATAGGCGAGGATCTGCCGGTTCTTCTCGACCGTTTCGAGTTCCAGCCCCGGCACACCGGGCATCCGGATCGAAACGGGAACGTCCCATGACTTCGAGGAGGGGCCGGCTTCGTGACCGAAATGCTCCATGCCGATCCTTCGAAACGCAGCCGGAACCACGCCATCATCGGCGCGCGCCTGCGCATAGGCTTTCGTGAATGCATTCGTCAGCTCAATCAGCTGGTGCTGTTGCGCGCGCTCGGACTGCAACAATTTCGCGTTCGCAATGATGAAGTAAAACACCGCACCACCCAGCGCGAAGAACAGGGCAAGGTAGATTGTTCGGGTAGGCTTAAGTTTTTTGAACCGCAGCGCACTCTCAGCGCCGGCAGGTCGCCTGTGTGTCGACAAGAACAACGGGTCTCCAGGTCGCCTTGCCCAAGTCAAACTCGCTGCAGGAACACAATTTCCAGACAGTGCTTGGACGACTTCAGTGCTCAAGTCTAACGCGATGCGGATCTCCTGCGTTAGTCGTTTAGCGCAATCTCAAGGCCGGCATCCGCAAGGTGATGGACTCATAAATGAGGCTGAAATGGCATGCGAAATGGCGAAATCCCGTTAGGAAGGGTGTGCGGAGCGGGCTTCTGGCCCGCTCAGCCAAGCCGACGCCACGGGGCGAAGTCCTTTCCATGTCCTTCGGATTTGGCCGGCTCGCTCCTCCTCCGTGTTGCGAAAGGTTTGAAAATGCGCCGCATTTCCTGCGCTTCCGCGCCTTGACGAGACGCAAGCCGCCTCAAACCCTTTCGGTCTCATTTCTGAGTCCAACACCTAGGCCAACCGGATGTTTCCGGGACCCCGATTTCGAGGGACATTCGGAGAAAAGATCTTTTCCTGACCGGCGAACCCGGCTACATCCTGAAGGCAAGGTGTGGGACCGGACCGGTTCGATTGGTGCCTGGAATTTGCAGACGGACAAATTCGGGGCAGTCGGGCTCAATCATTGAGGAAAAGACGTGACCATCCACACCCTTCGGCGTTCCCGCTCCTCCACCCATTGGTTCAAACTCGCATTTGTCGTCGCAGCGGCAGCATATCTGTTCCTGTCTGCACCCGGCGTGGCGGTTTCGCGAGACAAGACCGTAACGATCGCAGCCTGGGCGGATTACATACCTGCAGAGGTCATTTCGGATTTTGAAGAGAGAACAGGCATTGAGGTCGTCTACGACACGTTTGATTCTCTGGAATTTCTCGAAACGAAGCTGCTCACCGGTGGCTCCGGCTATGACCTGGTTCTGCCATCCGCACTTGTTGCCAACAGGCTGATACAGGCAGGTGCGCTTCAGAAGCTGGACAAGACGAAACTCGGCAACTACGCAAACCTGGATCCGGACATCCTGGCGTTTCTTGCAAAACACGATGACGGCAACAGGTACGGCGTTCCATACCTTTGGGGCACAACAGGAATTCTCTATAACCCCGGGCTGGTATCCGAGCGGCTTGAAAATGCGCCGGTCGACAGTCTGGACATTCTGTTCGATCCGGAAATTGCCGCCCGTTTCGCCGATTGCGGGATTGCCATGATCGACTCTCCCGAAGAAGTCGTCGCAATCGCGCTCAACTATCTCGGTCTTGATCCGTTTACCGGCGATCGCGCCGAACTGGAAAGGGCCGAGGCCCTTTTGACATCGGTCAGGCCGCACATCCGCCATTTCAGAACCGGTGCAATCATAAATGGCCTGGCCGACGGTGACCTGTGCCTGGTTCTCGGGTGGAGCGGCGATGCCGGTCTGGCCTATGCACGTGCGCTCGAAGCCGGAAACGGAATAGAAATCGCCTACTCCATTCCAAGGGAAGGAACCGAAATCTTCTTCGATTTCCTTTCAATTCCCGTGGATGCACCCAACGCCGACAACGCGCACAGGTTCATCGACTACCTGATGGAACCTGCAGCCATGGCGGAGGTGACCAATCAGTACTTCTATCCGAACGGCAACAGGGCGGCCTTCGAGTTGGTGGCCGAGGACGTCAAAAACGACCCGAATGTCTACCCGCCGGCAAAGCTCATGGAAAAGCTGTTTCCCAACCTGCCGCGCGATCACAGGACGCTGCGCCTCCTGACCAGAAGCTGGACGCGTTTCAAGACAGGCAGCTAGTGCGGCGCTATTGAGGTTCGCGTCATCGCCTCTGCACCCTCCGAAGCGAGCTTCAAATTCGGTAACCACACTTGAAACATAGACTTGCTCGTCACCCTCTGAAACCTGAAGTTCGCTCAAAGCCCGCTGGAAAATGAGCCGAACTTCAGATTCAGGTGACGAACATGTGCGGCCCGAGCCGGCCCGTCGTGCGAAGCCTCGCGTTCCGGGCGACGACAATTTGCGACACTTCGGGCACTTGAAAGGGAGCGGCGCGGACATAAGTCTGAACGACTGAAGAAAAAGGACTGCGCCCTTTATGCAATCTGCGACCTCGGCTGAACGGCAGGTCCCGGCCGTTCTGGCGGGACCGATCTTGCGGAAAATCCTGTCTGATCGCTTGTGCTTTTGGCTGGCGGTGCGTGCACCCGCCAAGGTCCGGCTGGACCTTTACCCGCCGGATGCGCCCACCCAGACCCATGAACTGGTACCAGGCACCGAAGGGCTTGCGTGCCTGAAGGCCGGTGGGCAGCTCTACTATCTGATGATCGATCTGCGTCTTGAGACGGAGCTACCGAAGGAAACGCTGGTCGGCTACCGGCTCAGCCTCGAACTGAGCGACGACCCTGACGCAGGCTGGCAGGATCACGAGACCTGGGCGGACGATCTCTGTTATCCAGGGTGGAAAACACCTTTCCTGCGTGTTCCCGACAAGGTCTCCTCGGTCATGCATGGTTCCTGCCGGAAGCCTCACAGCCAATGTGCAGACGGCCTTGTCGCGGCAGACCGTCACGTGGCCACCGTTCTGACATCGCCGGACACCGGTGACGGCCCCGCCAGGACCCTGCCCGAGCTGCTCGTTCTGAGCGGCGACCAGGTCTACGTTGACGATGTCGCCGGCCCGATGCTGCAGGCCATCATGCACCTTGCCGATAAGCTCGATTTGCCCGACGAGACGTTTGAGGGCTCCGGGCCGGGCCTGCCACGGTCAGGCGCTCAGCTTCGCGAAACCGGCGGATGCCTTTATCACCGGGATCGGCTGCTGCCGAAAGTCGACCGGAAGAGCACCGTGTTCGATGTTCTGTTCGGAGGCACCAACAAGCCGGTCTTCACGTCGGCCCATGGGCGCAATCACTTGATCACGCTCGGTGAAATGCTCTCCATGTATCTTCTGGCCTGGTCACCGTCGGCATGGCAGATCCTGCCCGGGTTCAACGCGCCGGAAAGCCTGGATGACGATGACAGCGCCATGTATGCCCGTGAACGGGACGCCCTGCGCGACTTTGTCGAAGGCTTGTCGAGCGTGCGCAGATTGCTTGCCCATTTGCCGACCGCAATGATCTTCGACGACCACGATGTCACCGATGACTGGAACCTGTCGCTCGCCTGGGAAGACGCCGCCTACGCACATCCCTTATCCCGCCGCGTCATAGGCAACGCGCTGATCGCTTACGGGATCAACCAGGGTTGGGGCAACCGGCCGGCACAGATTCGCGAAGACCTCGCGATGCTGTTTCAGGATGCGCTCGCACAACCGGGGTCGAGCGCGCACGAAGACGCGATCGACAAGATCCTGGGCTACGAAAAATGGGACTTTGTCTGGCCGACCTCACCCCCGCTCATTGCCCTGGATACCCGAACGCGGCGCTGGCGGTCGGAAACAAACGCCCACTATCCGTCCGGCCTGCTCGACTGGGAAGCGGCAACCGAGTTGCAGACGAACCTGAAGGGACAGGATGCGGTCCTGCTGGTATCGGCGGCGCCGATTTTCGGTGTGAAGCTGATCGAGGTGGTTCAGAAATTCTTCACGCTGATCGGCAAGCCTCTCATGGTCGATGCGGAATACTGGATGGCGCATCCGGGCACGGCGAGCGCGATCCTGAACATCTTTCAGCACCGGGACACGCCTCGGCATTTCGTGATCCTGTCCGGTGATGTCCACTATTCCTTCGTTTACGATGTGGAACTGCGCGACAGTCACTCCGCACGCCATCGCACTGCGCAGGCGGGTCCGAAAATCTGGCAGATCTGTTCCAGCGGCATCAAGAACAAGTGGCCTGACCGGCTGATCGCGGCGCTTGACCGCGGAAATCGCCTGGCGTTTTCTCCAAGGTCACCGCTCAACTGGCTGACGAAGCGCCGCGGCATGCGGATTGTGCCCAGAAAACCGCATGGAACACCAAGTGGCAGGCGCATCTTGAACGCGTCGGGTATTGGTGTCGTTGAATTGGACGATCAGGGTGCACCGGCAAACATTCTGCAGATCACCGCCGCGGGAAAAAGCCACGTGTTCGAGCGCAGAGAGGCCGAAGCCCGTCTGGACTGACAGACGGCTACCCGTTGGTTGCGGGGGCTTGTTCGGCCGCCTGCCCTCCCTTCGCGGTGCTACGCTGTGTCCGTTTATTCGCGAACGTCTTGTAGAATTTCTCGGCCGACATCGGACGCGCCAGGCCGTAGCCTTGCAGAATATCGCAGCCAATGTCGGTAAGTGCCTTGATTTGCGACGGTGTTTCGGCCCCTTCCGCGATCACCTCCACCTCCAGGGTGCGCGCAATGTCGATAATCGACTGCACCAGGCTCGTCATGGCAAGGTCGGTGTCGACATTCGAGACCAGGGTTTTGTCGATCTTCAAACGTTTCGGGCGAATGTTCACGAGACTTGCGATGGAAGCGTAACCGCTTCCGAAATCATCAATTTCCATCTCGATGCCGAGATCCTGCAATTGGCTGAGCGTAGTTCTGACCTGTTCGCTGGTGTCGTCGAGAAACGTCGACTCGATCAGTTCGAAAGAAAGGCTGGGGACATTGTCTTCGAAGTTTTCAAGCGAAAACAGAAGACTGGGATCGGCCAGACGGTCGGACGAAACATTGACCGCGAGACGCGGCAGGGCAAGCCCGGCTTCGTGCCACGCGTTGACCGTCGCAAGAGACTTCAAAAGCACCTGCCGGTCGATCTCGGCAACGCAGTTCATTTCCTCCGCATATTGCAGAAACTCGCCCGGTGACAATATTCCCCGCGTCGGGTGGTGCCACCGGACCAGTGCCTCCGCACCTGCCAGCTCCAGGCTTCCGGCATAAAACTGCGCCTGGAAAAAAGGAACGAATGAGCCGCCGTCTTCCAGGGCGAACTGGATGTCTTCCTTTGTTTTGCGAATGCTCGCCGCCTGCAGACTCATTTGATGATCATAGACCCTGTAGGTGTTCTTTCCCGCGCGTTTTGCCTTGTACAAAGCCTGATCGGCATTTCTCAGCAGATCCGATGCATCGTCTATTGGTTCTTCCGACATCGCGATGCCGACACTTGCCCCGATGTTCAGGGACCGGCCCTCGACGATCATCGGGCTTTCCAGTTTCGCGATGAGCTTCTCGCTGAAACTGATGGATCTTTCCGCAGTGTTCTGATCCTCAAGGATCGCAATGAACTCATCGCCTCCGCAGCGGGCAATGAAGTCTTCTTCGATCGACAATGCCTTCAGGCATTCCGCGACGCGGCACAGCACCTCATCGCCCGCAGCGTGACCAAGCAGATCGTTGACTTCCTTGAAGTTGTCGAGGTCTATGTGCAAAAACGCGAGCGCCCTGTGCTTGCCCGGTGCGTTGCGTGCCTTCTTGGCGGAGACCAGCTCCATGTAACGACGATTTGGAAGGCCTGTCAGGCTGTCGTGCAATGCGGCATGTTCAACCTTTTTCTTGGCAAGCAGCAATTCCTGATTTCGTTTTTCGAGCTCGATCTTGGTTTCGACCAGATCCGTCACATCCGAATTCGTTCCCACTATTCGAACCGGTTCGAAATGGGGATTGCGAATGACCTTGCCGCGCGAACGCCACCAGCGCCAGGACCCGTCCCGGTGCCGCATGCGATAGGTGACATCGTAGGGGCGGTCTTTCTGGAGAAGTTCGGCATAATAGGCCAGGACGCCGTCAATATCTTCCGGATGCACCCGCTCCTGCCACCACTCGAATTGCGTTGGCGGGACATCGTAGCGTTCTCCAAGAAGGTCGAAATTCTGGTCCGAGAAATAGACCTGACCCGTCTTGTAGTCGAGATCCCAAACCCCGTCATAGGCCGCCTTGATGGCAAGATCATAGCGTTCATTGGCAACAAATGTACTTTGGACAGTGTCTTTAATCCCGTTCCTGGCGCGACCTCCCCGGTCCAGAAAAGGAAATTTGTTTTTCCGGTCCAGGGAAAAGCCTAGAAGCTCCGAAATCGAGGCGATGAAAGCACTTTCACCGGTGGACCAGTCTCTCTTCGTCTCCAGTGTTTCGGCACAGACGATGCCGACGGGCTCAACGGCAGATCTGATCTGGGCGACCAGCATCGAAACGGCCGGCTTCGGTGCGCAGCCCGAAGCCGAAAACTCCGACATCCGCTCGTCCTTGGCCGCATCGCTTGCATCGAATACGCGTTCCACGAGCGCAGCTTCGAAAAAGCGCGGACATTCCACGGCATGGAGCTTGCGGTCCGAAAGCTGGCCAAGCGTTTCATGCGGATAGCACACCACGCAATCAAGGCTCGATCTGTCCGGTGGAAACAGCCAAACGCTCAATCGGTCAACACCGAGTTCGTAGAATGCCTCTTTCGCGACCACCCTCGCATACTCAAGGCTGGTTGGCCTGCTGTCGACGAAGAAGCGCTTGAGTTCGTCGGCGGGGAAACAGGAATGCAGGTCGGCTGCCAGGTCAAAGCCGGGACTAGGCGGGTTTGTTTTCATTATCTTTTCCCTCACCTGTCACGGTCAATGCCGAGATCGGTTTCCCGGCTCCGGCCACCGCACGCTCAGCGGCTCCAGACCGGACCGTTTTCAAAACAGGCGCATCTCCAAGCGGGGCTGTCCGCGCAGGCAGGACATGAGCGGAACCGGGGGCTGCAAACGGGGAAACGAACTCAGCGGTGTCGGCGACGATGTCGAGCTGGACACGTGGGTCTTGGACAGAACTTGCGGGCCATGTAAGCAACGGTGGGTGTACCGACACATGCGTCAGCGGAAGCTGGAAACTGGAACTCGGTATCATTGGACGTCTCTGTTCGGACGTCCCCCACACATAGAGTTGCTTATAGGCGGCATATGTGAATGTAAAGTAAATTCTTACTCTAGGATATCTCTGTATATAGCGAATATTTCAGAAATTCGTAACAACGGCACAAATCTCATAGTAAAATACTGATAGATAAAACTATATTAAAAATTATTTTGAATTTTCCTTTACCATTTATACTTTAGGAATTGAGGAAAAGACCGAATTCGCAAATAGATATTTGGAGTTCTTGGAAGACGAGTTATTGCAAGATCTCATTGAACAGCGCCCGTTTATCTATTGTTTCTCGTTATGCGAGCAGGAAATAGAGCTCAACACACGCGATATTCATGACGCCGGTTTGCGACGAAAAGCCGGGTCAGAGCCCTCAATTCCTTTCAGAAACAGACGATCCGGTCATCTCATCTACTCCGGCATTTCGACAGGCCCGCCTTTTTCCGCCCATTTGGAAAAGCCCTCGCGCAAATGTGCAGCCTCGAATCCCATGTCCTGCAAGGTCGCAACCGTGAGCGCGGAGCGCCATCCCGAGGCGCAATGAAAAACGAACTTCTTGTCTTCGCCGAAGACCTCCTTGAAATAGGGGCTTTCCGGGTCCACCCAGAATTCCACCATTCCCCGCGGGGCATGGACGCTCCCTGGAATGAACCCCGACCGCTGACGCTCGCGGATATCGCGTATGTCGACAATCACCACGGTTTCATCGTCCAGCAGCCGGATGAGGTCTTCGATCTCGACTTCCTCGATCCGGTCCCGGGCTTCGGCAACCATGGTCGCCGCGTTCTTTTTGAGCTTCTTCATGATACCTGATGTTTCAATGAGATTAGGTGATGGACCCATAAATGAGGCCGTCCCAATGGGTCATTTCCATGTTGACCGGCGACGGGGATACTTGCAAGTAACTCTGCGCGAGTGCTTGTGGAATTGATCTGAGACAGGAGTGCATGCGGTGGAGCGAGCCCTGCCGGTTTCCCTCTGGGACGCGACAGCCGAAGAAGAAGACCTTCAAGGCGGTTTTCCCGAAAGCGAAAGCTTCGACGTGGCAATCGTGGGGGGCGGTTTTACCGGGCTTTCAACCGCGCTTCACTGCGCGGAGGCAGGGCTTTCAGCCTGCGTTCTGGAAGCCGGTCAGATTGGTTTTGGTGGCTCGGGGCGCAATGTCGGCCTGGTGAATGCCGGTATCTGGCTTCCGCCGACGCAGGTCCGCGAACAACTTGGAGAAACCTACGGACCGCGTTTCCTCAAGCGGTTCGGTGATGGACCGGCGCACGTCTTCGACCTGATCGAGAAACATCAGATCCGCTGCGAGGCGACCCGCGAGGGAACAATCCATGCGGCACATGCCCTGTCCGGCCTGAGGGACCTTGAGGCACGGTGGAAGGAATGGAAGTCCCTCGGCGAACCGGTCGACCTCTTGTCCCGTTCGGAAGTCGCGGCAAGGACCGGAACGGACATGTTTCACGGCGGCCTATGGGATCACCGCGCCGGAACGATTAATCCGATGGCCTATTGCCGCGGTCTCGCCCGCGCGGCCAGGGCCGCAGGCGCCAGAATCTGCACAGGCGTCAGGGCCGAGACGCTCAGAAGGGATCAGAACGGCTGGTCGGTCCAAACAGACAAGGGCGCGCTCAGGTCGGCCTCGGTGGTTCTGGGAACAAACGCCTACACGGATGCGCTCTGGCCCGGTCTCGCGCAAAGTTATACGCCAATCTACTATTTCCAGCTTGCAACGGAACCGCTTGGCGAAATCGCAGATGCAATCCTGCCGCACGGACAGGGGATCTGGGACACGGCTCCCATCATGTCCTCCCTGCGCAAGGACCGGTCGGGCCGGCTGATCATCGGATCCATGGGCAAGCTGATCGGAACGAAATCAAACGGCTTGTCTCACCGTTGGGCACAGAAACGCTTGTCCCGCATGTTCCCGGACCTCGGACGTGTCCGGTTCGAGGAGGCCTGGCATGGCAGGATTGCCATGACCCCGGATCACATCCCGCGCATACACGTGCTCGCTGACGGTCTCTATACACCGATCGGCTACAATGGCCGCGGCATTACCACCGGCACCATTTTCGGTGAGGGTATGGCCGGGTTGCTGACAGGCATGAAACAAGAAGACCTGCCTCTTCCGCTAACAAAGCCGGCTGCGGTCGCCTCTGCGCCGCTCATGGCCCGTTTCTACAACATCGCTTTCAGCGCCAATCAGTTCATCAAGGGTTTCTGATCGGAACCAGGGACCGAAGGCCTGTATGCGGCGCGATCAGGACGCGGCGACGGCGTCGCGCCAGGCCTTTGCATAGGCTTCCAGCGCCGGCTTGGAGGCGACGGGCGCGGCGTCCGCTCGCGACGGTTTTCGCGCTCTGCTGCTCCCATCGCCGTCGCTGGAAACGAGCAGCGCTGCTCCGATCGCCGTGCCCGTCGCCGACGTCGTCTGGGTTTCGACCGGTCTTTGCGCCGCCGTCTGCAGCATGGCCAGAAAACAGTCATTTTTCGCAAAGGGTCCTTCGACGATGACAGGACCATCCGCGCCGATCATGGCCAGCATTTCAGCGGTAACCAGCGCCAGGTAGTTTGACACCGCCGCGAAACGTTCACCGTCGCTCAACCCGGCTTCGTCCACATTCCAATATGCGTCTTTTCCCTGAAACGGGCCGGATCGCGCCTCGACGGCCGGAAACAGCATGATGTGCTTGTCGAGAACTGCCTCGGCGTCGCTCCGCTCACAGCCGCCTTCCCGCTGATCCATGAGGATCTCGAACTCGCGTCCACCCATGAAGCGGGCAGACGGAACCGCATCGCCAAACGCATTGACATTCATCAGCGTATCGCGGCCGGGGTCGAGTTCGACGCGATGCCCCCCGATTGAAAACGCGATGACCCACGTGCCGGTCGAGACGACGGAAAACGGAGCCTCCCTTTTCAG
>JBCBUA010000129.1:0-15274 GCA_039818365.1 Pseudomonadota bacterium | reverse complement strand
AAATAGCCCGGGATCGCCGAATAGTCGGAGTGAATGGAATGGTGGACCCCGGTATGGCCGTGGCCGGTCGGCCAGGTACGGATGCCCATCTTTTCGAAGAATTCGTAGGGCGACATGAAGGGGGCAATGATTTCCATCGCAGGCGGCCGCGGCTCTGGGTTGCCCATTTCCTTCCAGATGTTGACCGCCGTACCGGCCGAACTTTCATGGGCAACCATCGGATGGCAGGTGTCCGTCTGGTTTTCGACGAGCATCTTCCAATTGCACTTGTGCATGTACCGCAAGGGCGGCCCGGCGATTTCCAGGCGCCCTTCCGGAGACCGGTCGACCATGTTGTCGATCGAGGAGAGGCTTCCGCCGAAATAATCCTCAAAGCCTATCCCCTCGGGCGCGAGCCTTGCGAATACGAAGCCGCGATAGTCGCGCACGGCCCCGACCGGGGTCATGCCCTTCGCGCTTTCACTGTTCTCAAAGCCCGTATCCTCGTAGCCTTTCTTCAAAGGGATCGCGAGAAGACAGCCATTCGTCTTGAAGGACCAGGCATGGTAGGGGCAACGGAAGAACTTGCCCGTGTTTCCTTCCCGGTCGATGGCAATCTTGGTGCCCTTGTGCGGGCACCGGTTGAAAAGAACGTGGATCTCGCCGTCCGAATGGCGGACCTGAATGACAGGCTGATCGCCGATCTGCGTTGTGAAGTAGTCCCCCTTCTTCGGGGTCTGGCTTTCATGGCCGACAAACACCCAGGTATTGGCGAAGAGATGCGCCATCTCCAGGCGGTAGATCTCAGGGCTGGTGTAAACGTCCCGGTGCACCTGCGGCCCGGTGAAAAGGGCGGTTATTTCGCTGGCTGTCCGCATGCTGGCTCCTCCTCCGGTCTGCGACCCTGAAAACGTTCGGCGGTTACAGGTCAAGCACAAGGCGGGCCGACTTCGCCCGGCTGACACAGATCTGCATGACCTTGCCCGATGCCTTTTCAGCATCCGACAGGACGACATCGCGGTGATCGGGCTCTCCGCTGATCACGTCCGTCTGGCAGATGCCGCAATCGCCGCGCTGGCAATCGTACATGACGTCCAGGCCGGCTTGTTCGAGCGCCTCGATGATCGTCTGGTCCGGCGCGACGGTCACGACTTGACCCGTGTCGTGCACCTCCACCTCGAACGCCGCATCGCCATCCTGAAGCTCAGGAGAGCTGAAGAGTTCGACATGGACCGCGCTGTCCGGAATGCCTGCTTGCGATGCCGCGCTGCGCGCCGCATCGATCATGCCCCTGGGACCGCAGATATAGACCTTTGTTCCGGCTGACTGCCTGCGCATCAGCGCGGAAAGATCAATCGGGTCCGCATCGTCGAAATAGAGTTTGACGGCGTCCCCGAATGCTGCCTTCAAGCTTTCGGCAAAGCCCATTCTGGAGGCCGTGCGGGCCGTGTAGTGCAATTCGAAAGCCTGACCGCCGGCGTGAAGACGGGTTGCCATCGAAATCAGCGGCGTAATGCCGATGCCGCCCGCCAGCAAAAGCGAGACGCCTGGTTTTTCTGATAGGGGGAAGTCGTTCCTGGGTCCGTTTGCAGTCACGACTTGCCCGGCGGCAAGGTTGTGCATGGCTTTGGAGCCGCCCTGCCCCTCGTCCTCACGCTGAACTGCAACATCAAAGGTGCCGGTCCCTTGTGGCCAGTCGATCAGCGAATAGGCCCTGGTGCCGGCCGGACCGACATCGAATTCGACATGCGCGCCCGGCTCATAGCCGGGCAGATCGGATCCATCCGCCGCCGCAAACCTGAAAACGGAGATCTGATCCGTTTCCCTATCCACACGTTCAAGAACAAGTTTCACCGGCAGCTCCTCCCTTCAATAAATATGAAATTTCATATAAATTGAGTCAAGCCTCTTTTTTTCCGAAATGTTCCGGGCTAAACGACAGGATGGGAGCCCTCCGAGGCTTCTGCGACTGAAGACAACCCCGGCCACCAAACTGCAAACCTCATCTTGAGGTGCGCAGCGTAGCGAAGCCTCGAAAGATGGGACGCAATCCGATGCGCTTGCCGCACATCCTTCGAGACGGACCGATTGGTCCTCCTCAGGATGAGGCTGGGTCACAGTTCGTCTTCTTTCAAAGAGCTTCCGGGTTTGAGGGGCAATCGCGCACGTCGGGGACAATCATTGGCACAGGCACCGGGTAAATTCGTTTCTTCATACCTGCTTTATCTTCTGGCAGCTTCGAGCGAGGCGGCCAGCCATCAGTTCCACGCGCGGGTACGCGAGATGGGCCTGCGCGTGCCGGAATGGCGTGTCCTTGCCTGCCTGTTTGACCAGGACGGACTGATGATCACGCAGCTTGCGCGCTTTTCGCTCATGGAGCAGTCGCGTATGACGCGCATTGTCGATCAGATGGAAAAGCGCGGACTGGTTGCCAGAAAAAGCGACGAGGGTGACGGGCGGCGTGTGCGGGTGTACCTGACCGGTGATGGCCAGTCGTTAAGTGCGGAACTTGTCGAAGAAGCGCAGGATCACGAGACGAGGCTGTTGTCGGCACTCAGCCCGGCCGATGCGGAACGGATCAAACCGTCGCTGGTCCGGCTTCTGGAAGCCCTGGATTCCTCCCTGGTTTCAAACGAATGAGCCAGAAAGGCCCCGGCCGTCGCTAAGCGTCAACCTTGAGATCCCGGGACTGCCTCTTCTCAAGAAAGGACCAGATGGACCGGGTGACCCGGTTCGAATGCGGCTTGTGACGGAACAGTCTTATCTCCAGGGGAACTTCCCAGTCCGGCGCGCCGGTCTGCACCAGGATTCCCGCCTTCATGTCTGGCGCGACGAGGCTTCTTGGCAGCCAGGCCACACCCATGCCGTCACGCGCGCGAATACGAAGGGCACCGGCCATGGAATTCTCGTAGACGATCCGCAGCCTGTCGCCCAGTCCAGCGCTCTCAAACAGGGTTTCAAGATGGTGCGCGATCGGTGCGTCTTCGCCGAATCTCAGGAACGGCATCTCGATCCCGTCCGTGCTGAAGCTGAACAGGGGCGTGCCGTCGGATTGCGGCTTTGAAACGGGAATCAGGCTGTCAAAACCAATGGTAAGCGCGCTGGCATCCCCGGCCCTGCCGCGCGCAAGGTCCGAGGCAGAACCGCTGTAGCGAACGTTCCGGCTCTCGTAGGCAATGACGAAGTCGACATCGCCGTTCTTCAGATCGCGCATGCAATTGGGAAGGTCGTCCGCTCTCAGTCGCGAAAGAATAGGGCCGAAACTCTCTTCGAAATCCTGCAGCCACGCCGGATAGAAGCGCCAGCCGATCGAATGCTGTGCGCCGAAGGTCACGACATATTTGTCCGGCAATGATTGTGCCTCGAGGATCTGGCTGCGTTCCTGCTCGATCCTGTCCAGGGCCTGCTGTCCGGCCTCCAGCATCTGCAGACCCGCAGCCGTAAGCCGGACAGGCTGCCGTGACCGGTCGACCAGCGTTACGCCGATCCAGCTCTCCAACGACCTGATCCGGCGGCTGAAGGCGGACTGGCTCAGATTGCTCAGATCCGCGGCCTGGGAAAAGTTGCCCGTCTTGTGCAGGCGGGAGAGATCCCGGAACAGGTAGATATCCATGGGGCCCAAAGATATTGCAAATTTTGCATAATGTCATGCAAACATACTATTGGATTTGCGGTTGAATTTGCCTCAATTTTGAGCTTGAGGAAAATCTAAGCAGAGCCATAACATGTCCGTCGAAAACCTAATGCCGAACGCAACAAAGCGGATCGAATTCAACCGTTTCCCGAGGGTGGATTTGTGTCATCAACCGACCCCTATTGAAGAAATGCCGCGCCTGACTGCGCTGTTGAGCGGACCGAAGCTCTACATCAAGCGCGATGACTGCACGGGACTGGCGACCGGCGGCAACAAGACACGCAAACTTGAATTCCTTATGGGCGAAGCCCTGCGCGAAGGTGCCGACATGATCGTCACCCAGGGAGCGGTTCAGTCCAACCACGTGCGCCAGTCCGCGGCGGCCGCCTGCAAACTCGGCATGAAGTGCCACGTTCTGCTGGAAAGACGCGTGCCCGACCGGGATGAAAGCTATGAGAAGACCGGCAACGTCTTCCTGGACAAACTTTTCGGAACGACTTTCGAGTTCCGGCCGAACGGGCTCGACATGAATGCCGAGGCGATGGCGGTCACCGAAGGCCTGCGGAGCGCCGGACACAAGCCCTATTTCATTCCCGGAGGCGGCTCCAATGCGACCGGCGCGCTCGGCTACGCGAACTGTGCGCAGGAGATTGCCGATCAAGCGGTCCAGAGCGGTCTACATTTCCAGTGGCTGGTCATGGGAACCGGCAGTTCCGGCACCCAGGCAGGGCTCGTCGCAGGGTTCCACATCCTGGGGTATGATCTGCCCGTGATGGGGATCAGCGTGCGCCAGCCAAAGGAACGCCAGACGGGTGCGGTCCTTGCAACGACGCAGAAAACGCTGGCGCATCTGGGAGGACCCGAAATCGGACAGGACAAGATCCTGGTCGACGACGGCTATGTCGGCGAGGGCTACGGCATCCCGGCGCCTTCCACTCTTGAAGCAATCCGGTTGACGGCACGTCAGGAAGGTATTCTTCTTGACCCTGTCTATTCGGCAAAGGGCATGGCCGGTCTGATCGGCCTTGTCCGCAGCGGTTTTTTCAAACCGGAGGACAATGTCCTGTTTCTGCATACCGGGGGGTCAACCTCCCTGTTTGCCTACGAAGATCAGATTTCCGAGGACCTGGCGTAAGCGAAACCATCAAAACTCAAAAAAACAGGTCACCGGCACCATCCACCAGAGGAGTGAACCATGAAATCAAGTTTTAAGTCTCTTACCTTCGCAACCGCGCTGAGCGTGCTTGCCGTTCCGGCTTTCGCAGCCGAGGAAGTGAAGATCGGCGTTCCGTCGTGGACCGGCGCCCAGGCGATCGCGCACCTTCTGGCCGCCGTTGTCGAAATGCGGATCGGCGGCAAGGCGGAAATGGTCCCGGGCAACAACGCGACGATTTTCCAGGCCATGGACCAGGGCAAGGGCGACATTGACGTTCATCCCGACGTCTGGCTGCCGAACCAGGAGAGCTTCACCAAGAAATATGTCGACGGCGCCGGCACGGTGACCCTGTCGTCGAACCCTTACGAGGGGAACCAGGGTTTCTGCGTCTCCAAGGATTTCGGCAAAGCCAACAACATCACCGATATCGCCGATCTTGGCCGTCCGGACGTTGCCGAAAAGATGGACAGCGACGGAAACGGCAAGGGTGAAATGTGGATCGGCGCGCCCGGCTGGGCGTCTGCCAATGTCAATGAAGTCAAGGTGCGCGACTATGGCCTGATGGACTTCATCGAGCCGATCCGCGCCGAGGAAAGCGTCAAGACCGCACGCGTCAAGGACAGCATCGCCAAGGGTGAGGGCTACGCGTTCTACTGCTACAAGCCGCACGCGATCTGGTACATGTTCGACGTCGAGATGCTGAGCGAGCCGACATATGACCCGGCGAAATACGTGATGGTCCAGCCGTCCGACGATGCCGACTGGTTCGAAAAATCCAATGTCGAGACAAAAGACGCGCTGAAGAAGGTCCAGATCGCCTGGTCCAATTCCCTTGCTGACCGGTCCCCGGCCATCGCCGAGTTCTTCTCCAAGTTCTCGCTGACCGCCGACGACGTCAGCGGCTTCGCCTTCGAGATCAGCGGAAACGGCAAGGATCCGGCGGACGTGGCGCGCGAATGGGTTGAAGCCAACCCGGATCGCGTCGATGCCTGGCTCGGCCTCTGATCTCCAGACCTGACAAAGAGAGCGGTGCCGGTTCGACCGGCACCGCACAGCCGTGACCGTTCAATCTTTTTCCAATCCTGCGGGGCGCCGTGATCCATGAGTGATGAGACCGTCATCGAGATCTCCAATGTCTGGAAAATCTTCGGCGCAGACCCGAAGGCTGCGCTCAGCGCGATCCTTGAGGAGGGGCTCACCAAGGCCGAGGTTCTGGCCCGGTACAATGCGGTGGTCGGCGTCGCCGATGTCAGTCTGCATGTCAATCGCGGCGAAATCTTCTGCATCATGGGCCTGTCGGGCAGCGGCAAGTCCACGCTGGTCCGTCACTTCAACCGTCTGCTGGAGCCGACCTCGGGCAAGATCCTGATCGAGGGAACGGATGTGATGGCCCTCGGCACCAAGGACCTGCAGACCTTCCGCAACCGGAAGATCGGCATGGTGTTCCAGAATTTCGCGCTGATGCCGCACCGGTCGGTTCTGGACAATGTCGCGATGCCGCTGGAGATCCGCGAGGTTTCCAAGAACGAACGCATGCGCCAGGCGGCCGCCTTTCTCGAGATCGTCGAACTGGGCGCCTGGGGATCGAAATACGCGCATGAACTATCAGGTGGCATGCAGCAGCGCGTCGGGCTGGCCCGCGCCCTCGCCGCCAACCCGGATGTGCTGCTCATGGACGAACCGTTCAGTGCCCTCGACCCGCTGATCCGCCGGCAGCTGCAGGACGAGTTCATCCGGCTCAGCCAGATCCTGAAGAAGACGACCGTTTTCATCACGCACGATCTCGACGAGGCGGTCCGCATCGGCGACCGCATCGCGATCATGCGCGACGGGCGGGTCGTTCAGATCGGCACGGCCGAAGATATCGTGATGCATCCGGCCGATGATTATGTCGCCGATTTCGTCGCCGGGATCTCACGGCTGAAGGTCGTGCGGGCGCATGCGGTGATGCAGCCGCTTGCAGCCTATACCGGCGCGAACGGCCCCGTGCCGGAGAACGCACCTCGGGTGGGCGAAAGCGAGACGCTCAGCACGCTCATCAACATGGCGATCGACACGGGCGATGCCATCATCGTCGAGGACAACGGCGCCGATGTCGGCGTGATCACGCGGGAAAACATCCTGAGAACCGTTATTGAGGGCACAGAGGTATCATGATGGACCAGATCAACACGCCCCTGACCGACAACGAAGCCGAAGCCGCCCGGATCTATACCGAGGAACGCCGGAAGAACATCGCCGAATTCGTGCGGACGAACCCGGACTACTACATCGAGAATTTCGACCGGATCGGCGCAAGCTCCCGCTTCACCGCAACCTTCAACATGATGGCCGGGCTGTTCGGGCCGATCTGGTTCGGGGCGCGTGGGCTCTGGTCCTGGGCGCTGCCGTTCCTGATCATCGAAACGCTGGCCATCGTCCAGATCGCACGCGGCCTCTTCGGCGATCTTGCAGCGGAAGCCCGGGAGCGGATCGAGTCGATCGAGGGAACGCTTGAACTGCGCCGCGAACAGCTTGCCGCGGCCATCGAAAGCGGGTCCGACAAGGCCGACGTCTACCGACGAACCGTGGAATCGCTGGAAGCGAGCATCGGCGGGATCCGGGCCGAAGCCGACGCTCTTGCCGAACAGGGCATATGGATCGCACTGGCCGGCGTGGTCCTGCTCGTGATTGCGAAGGCCGTTCAGGCGGTTTCGGCGAACTGGGCGCTGGAAAAGCGGTTCTCCGAATGGCTCTCCGACAACTCGATCCGATCCGGAATGCCGGTCTCACAGATCGCGTTCAGCGCGGTTTTCATGGCCGTGATCGTGCTTGCATCGGTGCTGCACTACAGTTTTCCGGGACGGTTCTCGCTGCTCGATGCATTCCCGACCAATCCGGAGTTCCGGATCGTCAGCATCGAGGGCGTGGAGGCCTTCTTCGCCTTTTGCGTTGCCAACGGGGAAGCCCTGTTCGACGCGATCACCTATTGTATCCGGTTGCTTCTCGATGCACTTGAACTGGTCTTCGTCAGTACGCCCTGGATCGTTGTCGCCAGCCTGATCATCCTCCTGACCTGGCTGACGGCCGGGATCCGGACCGCGATCTGGTCCGGTGCCTTTCTGGCCTATATGGGCCTGCTGGGTTTCTGGGACAAAGCCATGACGACGTTGGCGCTGCTCGGCACCGCGGCCTGTCTTTCGATCGTGATCGGCATCCCGCTCGGTATGTTCGCAGCAAGGCGGCCCCGGTTCTACGCCTTCATTCAGCCGATCATGGACTTCATGCAGACCATGCCGGCCTTCGTGTTCATGATCCCGGTCATCGCCTTTTTCGGGACAGGCAAGCCGGCGGCCGTCGTCACGACCATGATTTTCGGCGGGACACCGGTCGTCCGGCTGACGGTGCTTGGCCTGCGCGGCGTTCCGGAAAGCGTCCGGGAGGCTGCAATCGCATTCGGCGCCAACAAGTGGTACCTGCTGACGCGCGTTGACCTGCCGCTTGCCAGCCCGTCGATCCGCGCCGGGATCAACCAGACAATCATGCTGTCCCTGGCCATGGTGGTGGTGGCCTCGCTGATCGGGGCCAAGGGCCTCGGGGAAGACGTTCTGGAAGCCCTGCAATACGCCAATGTCGGGCAGGGAATTCTCGCCGGGTTCTCGATCCTCTTCTGCGCCATGATCCTCGACCGGATCGTTCAGGGTGCCCGTAAATGATCCCACTTGTGCTCGTTCACGGGTTCATGGGAGGCAGCGGCCAGTGGCGCTTTCAAGCGCCGCTTTCAAGCGACGGACAGCTGGTCGAAATCGATCTGCCCGGCTTCGGCGACAACGCGGATCTGCCGCCGATCAATTCGATCGGCGGGTTCGCGGACTGGGTGCTGCAGTATCTGGCAAGCCTCGGGATCGAGCGCTTTCACCTGCTCGGCCATTCCATGGGCGGCATGATCGTTCAGGAGATGATGCGCCGGAAACCCCAATCCATCGACCGGTTCATTCTTTACGGCACCGGTCCGGTCGGGGTGCTGCCGGGGCGTTTCGAAACGATCGAGACTTCCATGCGGAGGGCAGAGGAAGATGGACCTTCGGCCACCGCGCGCCGCATATCCGCGACCTGGTTCACGCGGGGTGAAGACGACGAGAGATATCCCGATTGCGCCGCACTTGCAGAGAAGAGCAGCCTGGCCGCGATCATGGCCGGACTGGAGGCCATGCGCGACTGGTCGGGAGAAAACGCCCTTGCCGCAATCCGCGCGCCGACCCTGGTGATCTGGGGCGACGGCGACCGAACCTATGCGTGGCCGCAGGCGGAGGTTCTGTGGAAGACGATACCCGGTTGCAGGCTAGCGGTCGTCCCGGGCTGTGCGCACGCGGTCCATCTTGAAGAGCCCGACCTGTTCAATCGCATTGTCCGCAAGTTTCTTCGCGAGATGTGAGGACCTTGCCCTTTCCAAATCAGATCGCTGCGGCCTGACAGGCGACACCGCTCAGAACGTGTACCTGCTTTCCAGAAGCACCCCGTAGCGCTGGTAGTTCTGTTCGAAAACGACTTTTTCACCGGTGAAGATATAGCGACGGTCAAAATTGGATTGCAGCCACCAGTAGCGCCCGCCAACACCGATCTGCCAGTTGTTCGTCACATCGAAATTGAGCATTGCATCGGCCTCGACACCATAGGTCCAATTGCTTTCCCATGTCTCGACACGGTTGTGGCTCCAGGGAACGGCCGCCACGTCGAAGGACCAGCTGAACCGGTCGCTGAGGTCGCCCTCGGCGGTCAATCCGACACGGAGTGCGTGCCATTGACGCCTCTGCTCGATAACGGTGTTTCTGTCCACGGCATCGATACTGTCGTTCAAATAGTGGTACCCGACGAAACCCTTCATCTTGATCTTGCCGTTGGCGAATTCGGCAAAACGCAAGCCGCCGTCAACAACCACATATCCGAGAGCCGTTTCTTCCAGATCCCCGCTCGGATTGGTGTAGAAATCTCCCTCTCCCCCCGAGTTCCGGCCCAAACCTGCATAAGCGCGCACGAACATGTTCGTTGTCCGGTCTTCCAGCTCGCCGACAATTTCTGCGGTGTGTGACGTCACGCCATCCACCGTGTTCCAGTGGAAGTCGCCCGTATCCATCTCCGAGTTGTTCTGGCTGTACCAGTAGCGCAGACCGATACTTCCCCTGAGGACAGAATTTTGAAACTCCGTCGGCACCGGTGATGTGTAATCGGCAGCGTGACTGCTGCACGTTGAAACAAGCATGCAAAATATTGCTGAAATCGCCCTGACCATGGCCCTGCCCCAAGTGGTGGATTTGCGCCGAATGCGCGTAATAGGTGCAGACAGTCATTGCAATTTATGGTTAATCGTCCGTGAAGATTTGCATCAAATGATTGTTCTGCACAACATCTCGCCATCGCGCGCAAACCTTCGTGTTTGGGCGACGTCAGGTCATTCTTTCAAAGACTTACGCAAAATGTAGTGATGAAAAAACTGACGCCCGGCCCATGCGCGGGCACGCGGTCAAACCCGTTTGCAGTGCAAACCGGCCAATGCTACCTTCAGCTGCGCTTGCAGCAGTGGCAAGCGGCGGAGATTTTATGTTCACGATTGTGCATAACGGCTGATCTCAGCTTCTGAGACAGCATGCCGGAACCGGCGGACTCCTTGAGGACGCCGCCACGTTTTATGCTGCCGGTTTTCCCGCATCAGGACCAAAGACCGTGCGGGCGGCCGGTGACGCCCAATGCCAGGCGTTTCAGTCGCCCTGGTACAGGCATCGTGAAAGACCATTCCAAATGAAAATCAGACCTTCCGTCTCCAACGACATTCCTGCCCTGCAATACATTGCCGACAAGACAGGGCTGTTTCCTTCCGACCTGCTGCCACAAATGATGGACAGTTACCTGTCAGGGGGTGATGTGAACAGCCTGTGGCTGACCTGTGAAGAAGACAGCCGGGCCATCGGTTTCTGCTACGCCGTCGAGGAGACGTTTGCAGCGGGAACCTGGAACATGCTGGCGCTCGCCGTGGCGCCCGAACGGCAAGGCAACGGCGCTGGCAAGGCCATTGTCGCAGCGCTCGAAAAACAGCTCCGCGGCGCAAGCAACAGAGTGATCATCGTGGACACGTCCGGCACCGAGAGTTTCGCAGGAGCACGCAGCTTCTACACAAGGTGTGGCTACACGGAAGAAGCCCGCATCCGGGACTACTGGGGTCCGGGCGACGACAAGATCGTGTTCTGGAAGGCGCTCTGAAGCCGAAGGCGCGGCCGGGGTGGCCGCGCCCTTCGGTTCCTACGCCAGATCCTTGATCAGCAGCAGCACATTGCCGGTGTAGTAGGGCTGGCACGGATGCGACCGCACCGGTGCCTTTGCGTGGAGCTTGTAGCCGAGCCGCTGATAGAGACGTACCGCCCCTTGGTTCTGGGCATAGACCTGAATGCTCATGGCGGATGTGCCGCTCTCCCGCGCAAGGCGTTCAGCCGCGGCAAGCAGGGCGCTGCCCAGCCCTTGCCCGCGATGACCCGGGAACGTCGCCAGGGCGTTGATGTACCAGGTTCCGACCGAGTGCTTCTCAAGCTCCACGAAGGGCGCAATCGGCGCGGGGAGTGCGTCAGGATCGTCTTCCGGTGCGGTCTCGATCGGATAGCTCAGGACCATGCCGGTGATGTCCGACTGACGCTCCGACACAAGCGCGTTCTTATAGGAAAATCCACCTGACGGCCTTTGCGCGCGTTCGGTGCCGACCTCGAGCGGTGCCTGTTCGTTTTCGCAAGCCCGGCTCCAAAGCCAGTTCGGAATGCCCTCGCCGGCAATATCGATGAGCCTGGCGAGCGCTGCGGCGTCTTCTACATTTGCTTGCCTGATCAGGGGGCTGGATTGGAAATTCATTTTTTGCTCTCTTTTTTTGAAAAATGCCTGGTCGACCGGGCGTTCAGGCAGCCGGCCGGCAACGTTCATTAATGGCGATGCAGCCAACATGCCTGTGATCCGTGCCACAGCACCCGCCTACGACGCGAAGATTCGGCAGGAACCGCATCAGTTCCGCGTTCAATCGGCCGAGTTCACCCGGATCGCCATCGTCCAGCGTTTCGGCTTCGTCCAGCTCCGCATGGCTCATGCGTGAGGCATTGGACCGAATGCCGCCGATCCGGGATGTCCACGCCCCACCGCTTTCCAGGACGGCTCGGAAATGATCGGGATGCGCGCAGTTGATCATGTAGTAGGCGGGGCCGCTATCTGTCGCCTCGTCGACTTCCCCGATCGCCTCTGCCAGGGACTGGCCGGACGGCAGCCTGCCATCGGTTTCAAGCGTGAAGGCAATCACGATGGGGACGTCGATTTCGGCTGCCGCGCGGACCATGCCCACCGCTTCGCCGGCGTGGGTCAGCGTCATGGCGCTGATCATGTCGACCCCCGCGCGGCCCAGCGCATGAATTTGCGGCGCATGGATCAGAAGCGCATCCTGGTGGGACAGCATTTCTTCGGGTGCATACGCATCGCCGGACGGGCCGATGAGCCCGTTGACGAGGATCGGCAGCGCATGTGTTTCGTGGCGCTCGCGGATCTCCGCGACAAACCGCACGGCCCGTTCGTTCGTCTTCAGAACCTCGCTGACGGACTGATCGAGCGGCCCGGCCCAGGCGACACCGGCGCGCCATGTCGGCGCGTCCAGAACGAAGCCGCGACCGGACTGGCGGGCAATGTCCAGAAACCGTTCGTAGTATTCTGCAAGATCCCGGCGTCCTTCCTCGCTGTCGAGCAGGACCGCCGCGGAAAAGCATGGCAGCTCGTAGCCCTTGTCGAAGATCAGATAGGTTTCCAGTCCGCCATCTGACAGAAAGAACCGGTCGGCATGAATAAGGTCATGTATTCGCATGGCACTTTTCTCCTGTTTCGATGGCAAGAGACGTATGCGCTGCTGCGCCCGGCCGGTAGTGGTCGCGTGGTCCGGTTGCGGGGATTCATTTTCCGCTTTATTTTCAGTATGTAATGACAGGTTTCCTCTGATGGATATCCATCGGAGGGGTGTCAACTGGACTCACGGTACAGTGGGGGAAGCATTGACCGGCAAAACCGACACGCGCAGCAGGATCCTCGACATAGCCGAAGCCGCTGTTCTGGAGAAAGGCTTCGAGGCAACCTCGATCGAGGAAATCGTGGCCGGAGCCGAGATATCCCGTGGCGGTTTCTTCTACCATTTCAAGGATAAGAACGCGCTCGCCCGGGCCATGCTGGAACGGTATATCGAGGTCGAGAACGCGCTTTATGACGACCTGTTCGCCCGGGCCCGCGAACTCAACGACGATCCGCTTCACTCAATGCTCATCGGCCTGAAGCTCCTGGCTGAAATGCTGGAAGAAATGCCCACCGGACACCCGGGATGCGTCATTGCCTCGACCGCCTATCAGGACCGGCTGTTCGACGAAGGCGTGCGCGAGTTGAACCGGCAGGCGATCCTCGGTTGGCGGAAACGCTTTCGCGGTATGTTCGAAGAGATCGCGGAGGTCTACCAACCGCGTGAGGAGGTCAATCTCGACGCGCTCGGCGACATGGTGTCGGGGGTCGTCGAGGGCGGTCTCGTCCTGCAGCGCGCCTTGCGCGAACACAACAATGCCTCAGAACAGATCATGCTGTTCCGTACCTACCTGAAGCTGCTGTTCAGCCCGACATAGACTGACCGCGGATCAGAACTCGATCGTGATCGGAACATGATCGCTCAGGCCGTTTCCGACCCAGTCGTCAAAGCTTCCGACCGAGAAGTCCCTGATCTCATCCAGCCAGGCATTGGGCGCAAAGACGAAGTCGATGTGATAGGTGGGGCCGTCGATCCGCCGGTCGCGCCAGTAATGCGTCGGCGTCTTTTCCTCGCCCTGCGGTTCCCCCGTCACCGCGTGATAGGCGCTGCCAATTCCCATGCCATCCAGGATTTCCACCTTGGCCATGTGGTTGATGCGCCATCCTGGCTTGTCCCAGATCTTGTTGCTGTTCCAGTCGCCGCCAATGACCGTCGGGCCGGAATTTATGAACTCCCGGTACTTGCTGAACGACCGGCGAAGCGGACCGCTCTGGTGCTTGCGGGTGACGCCGGCGCTCGCATTCTGCGCCCAGACCGCGATCAGGTTGAAAGGACGTGGCCCATCCACCCTGACCGGCAGAATGAAGCGCAGCGTGGGGTAAAACGGCTCGAAACGGGCGACCGTGTAGCCATTGAAGGCAAAGACGCCCAGACCCTTGTTGGGATTGGTTCCCATCCAGAGCCTCGAACAGTTGGACAAGGCCGTGTCACCGCGCTTTGCCAAGATGTCCGGGCGGGCGCATTCCGATATCACCGCGATATCCGGACGTTCGGACAAAAGCGCCTCCGCCTTTCGGTGAAGCGCCATGTTGCAGTTCCAGAAGACCAGGCGCATGTCACGAACACCGTGTCTGGGGCAACACATCCGCGCAGCAGACTTGGGCGGAGAGGAGCCGGGGCCTGAGCGCCGCACCGTTGTCCTTCACTGATTTCCTCCGCTCAATCTTTCCGGAACCTGACCGGCGGCGATTTCTCCGGCAAGAGGCCGGCCCGGAACCGCTGCAACACGACCTGCAGCAGCAGGCCGACCAGAAGCATACGGATGAAGGAACTCCGTGTCGCCCATTCCGGCGGCAGACGGTTGGTGAAGATTTCGGTCACGGACCAGATCGTCCAGATGCTCAAGGCGCCGAGGATTGCGCCCCTGTTGTTGCCCGAACCGCCGGCCATCAGCATCACCCAGACCAGGAATGTGGTCAGGAGCGGGTCTGTTGCCGTCGGCGACAGGAAGCGGAAATAGTGCGCGGACAACCCGCCGGCGATACCCATCACCGCGCAGCCGATGACGAATGTCTGGACGCGGAATTTCTCCACGTTTTTTCCGGCAGCGGACGCGGAGGTTTCATTGTCGCGAATGGCCCTGAGGCTGCGCCCCCAGGGGCTGTCGTAAAGCCGCGTCGTCGCGACATAGACAAGCAAAACGATGACCCAGACGAAGCCCAGAAAGGCAACGTCCGACATCCGGCCCGTTGTAAAATCGGCAAAGGGGCGCGGGATGCGGGAAACGCCCAGACTGCCGTTCGTCAGCCAGCTTTCATTGACGAATACCAGGCGCAGGATTTCCGCGATGCCGATGGAGGCCATCGCGAGGTAATCGCTCTTGAGGCGCACGCAGATCCTGGCAACCGCCCAGCCGGTCACGCCCGCGACAATCGCTGCCCCGACAAGGCCGATCGGGACGGGCATGGAAAAGCCGCCCAGGTGCCTGCCGGAGGCGGCCGTCGTCAGGATCGCGGACGTATAGGCTCCGACACCGTAGAAACCGGCGATCCCGGCATTGAACAGCCCGCCCATGCCCCACTGCACGTTCAGTGCGAGGCACAGCAGCGCATAGATGCCACCGAGGATCAACAGGCTCACGATGTAGAAAAAGAGGCCGGTGAGTTCCATTAGGTCAAACCCTCACAAAACAGGTCGCAATGGCGCAGTAAGCGGCGATGAGATGCAA
>JBCBUA010000128.1:0-15326 GCA_039818365.1 Pseudomonadota bacterium | reverse complement strand
AAAAGCCGGCGTCAAACCGTTTTCACTGCCGCTCGGCGTTGATATTGAACAATGGCTCGCAGCAGGCAAAACCGGCTGGGACGGGTATCCGGATCTCAGATGCGGCAAGATGGACGCCGAGACCTGCGGTCTTGCAGCGGCACTTGCGCACGGCAATGTCGAGCTGGTCACCGGCGCGGAAGTCACCAGCCTCAAGGCTGACCCGGAAACAGGGAAAATCAGTTCCGTCACCTTCCTGAAGGAAGGCGAGGAGACCACGCTGACGCCGGCCATCGTCGCCGTTTGCGCCGGCGCGGTTCAAACGGCTGCCCTTTTGCTCAGATCCGGCGTTGCCAACAGTTCCGATCATGTCGGCCGCTGCTTCATGAACCACAATGCAACGGCCATGATCGCCATCGATCCAAGGTTCCGAAACGATGCCGTCTATCAGAAGACCTTCGGCATAAACGACTGGTATCTGTCGGACGGGGATGAGGACAAGCCGCTCGGCAACGTGCAACTGCTCGGACGGGTGACGCCCGATATCCTGAAAATCCAGGTGCCGCAGCTTCCCGGCTTTGCCGCCAGGTGGATCTCGGGCCATGCGCTCGATCTGTACCTGATCTCGGAAGACCTTCCAGATCCGGAAAGCCGGGTCGTGCTGAAAAACGGCAAGATCCAGCTGATCTGGCGCAGATCCAACATGACAGCGCACAGGAAGCTCGTGGAACGCACCAAGACCACGTTGCGCAAGGCCGGATTTCCGCTCGTGCTGTCGAGACTGTTTGACGGACGCGTCCCGTCGCACCAGTGCGGCACGGCGCAACTTGGCAATGATCCGAAAACCAGCGTGCTCGATCCCGACTGCCGGTCCTGGGACCATCCGAACCTCTATGTGACCGACGCCGCGGCCCTGCCGACATCTGCTGCCGTCAACCCCGCGCTTACGGTCGCGGCCCTTGCGCTCAGAACCGCCGATACCATCAGACGGGAGCTGGCAGCATGAGCAAGGTCGCTCTGGTCACCGGCGGGCAGCGCGGCATTGGTCTCGCGATCTCCAGAACGCTTGTCGATGCGGGCTACAAGGTGGCCCTGCTGGCCCAGTGCGATCCCGGCGACAGCGAAGTCGGGACTGCCCTGGAACAGCTTGGACCGGATACGGCCTTCTTTTCCCACGATCTTCTGAATGTCGAGGACCACAGCGGCATCGTCGGCGAGGTGGAAGCCAGGCTGGGGCCGATCACCACATTCGTCTCCAATGCCGGCGTGCCGGCAAAGGTCCGCGGTGACATGCTGGAACTCACGACGGACAGCTTCGATTTCGTCATGGGCGTCAACCTCAAGGGTGCGTTTTTCCTCGCCCAGGAAATCGCGCGGCGCATGCTGGAGCGGCCGAGCGACTGCTACCGGTCGATGTCTTTCGTCACGTCTGTCAGTGCCGAGATGGTCTCGATCGAACGCGCGGAATACTGCATCTCAAAGGCCGGCGCCTCGATGATGGCGCAACTCTTTGCAGTCCGCATGGCACCACATGATATCGGCGTCTTCGAGATCCGGCCCGGCGTCATCGAGACCGCGCTCACGGCAGGGGTCAAGGACACATACACGGCCCGGATCAAGGACGGCCTCGTTCCTTCCGCCCGCTGGGGTTACCCCGCCGATATCGCCTCGACCATTCTTCCGCTCGTGGAAGGCCGGATGGCCTTCGCCACGGGCTCCGTCATCAATGTGGATGGCGGGCTCTCCATTCCACGCCTTTGAGAGACCACCATGGAAAAGGGCTACGATTTCATCATTATCGGCGGTGGCAGCGCAGGCTCGGTTCTGGCTGCGCGGCTGACGGAAAACCCGGATGTCAGTGTTCTGCTGCTGGAAGCGGGCGGGCGCGACTGGCACCCGTTCTTTCACGTGCCCGCAGGCTTTGCGAAAATGACCAAGGGCATCGGGTCCTGGGGCTGGCACACGGTCCCGCAGCGGCACATGCAGGACCGCGTCTTTCGCTATACCCAGGCCAAGGTGATCGGCGGCGGATCGGCCATCAATGCCCAGATCTACACGCGCGGCAACGCCCTGGACTATGACGAGTGGCGTCAGATGGGCTGTGAGGGCTGGGGCTACGAAGACGTTCTGCCCTATTACAGGAAAGCCGAGGACAACGACACCTACGACAACCGCTATCACGGCAAGGGTGGACCGCTTGGCGTTTCCAGGCCCTGCGCACCGCTGCCGATCTGTGAAGCCTATTTTGAAGCTGCGGCCGAGCTCGGCATCCCGCGCAACGAGGACGTCACCGGCGAGAAACAGGATGGCGCCGCCTACTACCAGCTGACACAGAGAAATGCCCGAAGGTCTTCAGCGGCCATGGCCTATCTCGCACCCAACCGGCACCGCCCGAACCTTCACATCAGGACGGACACCCAGGTGCGCCGCATCGTCGTGGAAAACGATGTTGCCACGGGCGTGGACCTGGCTGACGGAACCTTCCTGAAGGCCGGCAGCGAAGTGATCCTGTCCTCCGGATCGATCGGATCGCCCAGACTGCTCCAGCTGTCCGGAATCGGGCCTGCGGATCACCTTCAAAGCCTCGGCATTGAGGTCGTCTGCGATCAACCCGGGGTCGGCGCCAATCTTCAGGACCATCTGGATCTCTATTGCATCTGTGAAGTCAGCGGTCCCCACACCTATGACCGCTACGCCAAACTGCACTGGTCGGCGATAGCCGGCTTGCAATACCTCTTAACCAAGCGTGGGCCGGTCTCCTCCAGCCTGTTTGAAACCGGTGGGTTCTGGTATGCCGACCCGGAAGCCAGGTCCCCCGACCTGCAGTTTCACCTCGGCCTCGGCACGGGCATCGAATCGGGCGTGGCGGCGATGCCCGACGGTGGCGTGACGTTGAATTCGTGTTATCTCCGGCCCCGCTCGCGCGGAAGCGTGCGACTTCAGAGCGCCAATCCGAAGGACGCGCCGCTGATCGACCCGAACTACCTGGAGGATCCGCAGGACCGGGAAATGTCCATCCGCGGGCTGAAGCTGACCCAGGAGATCCTCGCCCAGGGGCCATTGAAGAAGTACATCAAGGCGGAACGCCTGCCGGGCCCTGGTGTCAGGACGGACGAGGACTATTTCAATTTCATCTGCGAGCACTCCAAGACATCCCATCACCCGGCGGGAACCTGCCGGATGGGATCGGACGAAAAGGCCGTGCTCGATCCAAGACTTCGCTTCAACGGGATCGGCCGGCTGCGCGTTATCGATGCGTCCGTGATGCCGACCGTCGTTTCTTCCAATACCAACGCTGCGGCCATCATGATCGGCGAAAAGGGAGCCGACATGATCAAGCAGGACCACGGGTGACCCTCATGATCAGACACATTGTCCTTGTCAAATTTCAGCCAACAGTCAGCGAAGACACGATCAGCGGCCTCTTTGAGGAGCTGACTGCGATCCGGGAGCAGGTGTCCGGCATTCTCGACATCACGTCGGGCCGGAGCGAAAGTCCGGAAAAGATCGAGCGCGGGTACATGCACGGGTTCGTCGTCGACTTCGAAGACTGGGATGCCCTGGAACGTTATCAGACCCATCCGGACCACAAGGCGCTCGGCGCCAAGCTGGTTGCCAATGCAATCGGCGGTCTCGACGGCATTCTCGTTCTCGACATCCCCGTCGCGGCCTGACGACCGCCGGCAAACCTTTCAGGAGTAGCCGATGCTGACCCTCCCAACGCTCGATAACCGTCTGGAAGACTATACGCTCACGGGCGATCCATTGATCCCGCGCGCTCCCGGCGTCCCCCTGACACGGATTGCTTTTGCGGCCGCCCACGTCGTCTCCTCGCCGCTCGCCGAACGCGACCCGTGGCTCGGCTCGCCCTCGGTCGACTGGGACAACACGCTCAGGTTCCGTCACTGGCTCTGGGACCAGGGCCTCGGTCTCGCAGAGGCGATGGACACCGCGCAGCGTGGCATGGGTGTCGACTGGCCGACGGCAAAAGAGCTCATCGAGAGGACCATGCGCGAAGCAAAAGCGCATCCCATGAAACCACGCGTCGCTTGCGGAGCCGGCACGGATCAGAACCCGCGCGAAGCGTATCGCACAACAGACGACATCATCGCGGCCTACACGGAACAGATGGAAGCAATCGAGGCGGCCGGCGGTCAGGTGATCCTGATGGCCTCCCAGGCCTTCCCCGCGATCGGTGCCGGAGCTGAAGACTACAAGGCCGTCTATGGGACGTTGTTGCGGCAGGCCGCCTCGCCCGTCATCCTCCACTGGCTCGGAGACATGTTCGATCCCAAGCTGACGGGCTATTGGGGGTCGAGCGACGTGGCAACGGCGATGCAGACGGTCCTGGACATCATCGATGCCCAAAAGGACAAGGTCGACGGTATCAAGATCTCGCTGCTTGAGAAGTCCTACGAGGAGGACCTCAGGGCCCGTCTTCCGGAAGGCGTGCATCTTTATACCGGCGACGATTTCAACTACGCGGAACTGATTCAAGGCGATGGGACGCGCCATTCCCATGCCTTGCTCGGTGCCTTCGCCGCAATTGCACCGGCGGCGAGCCAGGCGCTCGAAGCCTTGGCCCGCGATGATCTGGAAACCTATCACGGACTGCTGGAGCCGACTGTCCCGCTCAGCCGGGAGATTTTCAAGGCGCCGACCCAGTTCTACAAGGCCGGGATCGCCTTTCTTGCCTGGCTGAACGACGCGCAGAGCCACTTCATCATGCCCGGGGGGTTCCAGTCCTCGCGCGAAATAACCCACTATGCAGAGGTTTTCAGGCTTGCGGACCAGGCGCGTTTGCTGTCAAAGCCAGACAAGGCGGTCGACCGCATGAAGCTCCTGTTGAGGCTTCACGGCATCGACTAGACGGGAAAGCCGGGACGCGCGCATGAAGAAAAGACCAACCATTCTGGATGTCGCGCAAGAGGCCGGCGTGTCCAAGTCGACCGTTTCGCTGGTGCTGCAGAATTCTCCTCTTGTCAAACCGGCCACGCGCAGCGCGGTGGACGCTGCCATCAAGAACCTTGGTTACGTCTACAACCGGTCCGCTGCCGGCCTCAGGGGAGCAGCGTCCGGGCTGATCGGCCTGATCATCAACGACTTGCGCAACCCCTTCTTCACCGAGTTTGCGGCCAGCGCGCAGATGGAGTTCGCCCGGAAAGGCTATTCCACCGTGGTCGCCAACACGGATGAAGATCCGGCCATCCAGGCCCAGGTGATTGCATCCATGATCGAGCACGACGTGTCGGCCTTTGTCATTTCGCCTGCTTATGGCGGCGACGAAGACGCCTTCGCAGGGATCGAGCGCGCGGGCATTCCGACGATGCAGGTGCTCCGTCAGCTTGACGACCGCACCGAGATCTTTCCCTTTGCAACGCACAATTACGCAGCCGGGGGAGATCTGGCAACGCGTCATCTCTTCGATCTTGGCTGCCGGAACATAGCCTTTGTCGGTGGTTTGGAGGACAGACCCATAACCGAGGAGCGGATGTCCGGCTACAGGTCCTTCATGCAGGCGCAGGGTCTGCCGCCAAGGACATTTCATGGGCGGCCCTCGCGCGCCTTCGGACGGGACCTTGCCTTGAAGATCGCCGGGGATCATCCGGAAATCGAGGCCGCGATCTGTTTCAGTGATCTTGTCGCACTCGGCATGATTTCAGGATTTGCCGAGGCAGGAGTGGCTGTCGGCAAGGACATACGCCTGATCGGCTTCGACGACATTGAGGAAAGCTCGCTTGTCTATCCGCGCCTGAGTTCGATCCGGTGCGACACGAAACAATTCGGCCAGAGTTCCGCGCAATCGATGCTGGCCTGGATCGTGGACGGCAAGCGCCCGCCCGATGTCAGACACTACGACGTCCGGCTGATTGAGCGCCAGTCAAGCATCGGCTTCGATCGATGACGGACGCACCCAACCCGGCACCCGTGCAGCAGGCAGACGTTGACAGGTGTGTGCGCGAGGCCGATGCACTGATTTTGATTGCGACGGCACGCTCCTGAAAACGCCCGAGCTTTACGCTGCAGCATGGCAATCGGCCTTTGCCAAGGCCGGCCTGGAGATGAAGCTTGACTGGTATCATGACCGGGCCGGCATGTCGGAGCATGTCTTGCTGGACGCGTTCGAAGCCGAAACCGGTGCCGCCATCGACCGGGCCGCGGCGGTCCGGGAATTGAGGCACTTCATTCTCGCGCATATAGGGTCTGTTGAAGAGATCCCTGAGGTCGCTGCCATCGTCCGCGCCAGCCATGGCCAAAAGCCAATGGCGGTCGCATCCGGAGGCTCGCGCGAAATCGTGCAAGCCTCTCTTGGGGCGTCCGGCCTCCTGCATCTGTTTGAAGCAATTGTCACCATCGACGATGTCCGCAAGGCAAAACCCGCTCCAGACCTTTTCCTGACAGCGGCAGCGTGCCTTGAAACCAGACCACAGTCCTGCCTTGTCTTTGAGGACAGCCCACAGGGCCTTGCAGCGGCACGGGCCGCCGGAATGCGATCGATCGACGTCCATTCGATAATCTAGGTGAACGACCGTCAGTAAAGGCGGTGGATAAGATGCAGAACTTGCGCTTTTCGCCTATTTTGGACGGACGGCTCTGGTTTTCTCAACCGGTCTCTTCCGGACAGCACTGATTTGACCCGTCCGTCTCGGCTGGTCTTTGAGTGTCTGGCGGGAACGAAGTGGTTTTCAGAGATCCAATCCGTGACACTGACATGCGCACAAAAAAGAAGCTGTTACGCATTTTCAAAAAAAATCAAATTTTTGAATAGCTTGGCGGACTTCTTATTCACGTGGCCCTGCACAGGAACCCAAAAGGCCTCGCATCACGATACACATGCAACCTGCGCGAACGACACGGCGTCTCATGGTTTCTGTCACCACGGCGCGGCTGGCGGCCGCCCGGTCAAACACCGTTTTGCGACCTTTCTCAATCAGAAAACATCGCCGTGGCGCAACCATCATGCCCTATCGGCAAGAAGGAAAGAGTTCTGCGCTATATGCATAACGTATTCCTCATGGTCAGTTTAGGCTGAAAGGAGGATTCTCACGCCCAAATCGTTGCGATCGCGCGCATGGGATTGAGTGGTTGTTCAAATAGAACGCTAGAAGTTTGAATTCGTCGTTGCAAAAAAGATGAAAAACACAGCTTGGTTCGCGCCTCGTGAGCAATTCAAATCAAACGAAATAATCGTTGATTTGGATTTCGATGACCTTTTCACGCACGCTGAGTTCCTTGCGCATACGGGTCAGAGATTTGAATATCGCCAGCTGGGACAGGGGCGGTATGCGGGACGTTTGCTCCACGCACCGATCGGCAATGTTTCAATTCAGATCGAATATGCGAGCCAAAGCCTGGAAAAGTCGGTGGACGTCAAATCCGACAGTTTTACATTCGTTATGTCAGGCAAGCAGACGGTGCAAGGTCGCGCAGTTTCGGCAACCGAGGAAACTTCCGATTGGATTCAGGTTTTTTCTCCAAACGCCGAGTATGTGGCGATCACACCCTCCGACTGTACGCTCACCGTGGTGCGGATAAAGTCCGATGTTTTGCTGGGTCATACGTCTCTGATGCCGGAGGTTGCCGACTGGTTTGCCAGTCTGGGAAGACACCCTGTTCTGGTGCCTTCAGCATGGCTCGCCAATCGGCTGCGTTCAGACCTTCTCGTCTCGCTTGAATGCCTGTATTCGAATTCTGCGCGCAATCAACGTATCGTTCTGGACAACACGCTTGCCCTCGGCATTGTGCTTGTCTTCAATCAACTATGGATACTTCGCAGGTCTTTCGCATCCACCGACATCTCTTCAACACGTGAACGTTTTTTATCGATACGGAAGCTGTTGTTGGAGACAAACGAGGAATTCTCACAACTCTCTCAGAGCATGACCAGGCATTTTGGCTCCAGGCGGCTGATAGAGCAGGCCTTCTCCGATCAGGTCAACATGGGTCCGCTCGCTTATGCCAGGCTTATCAGGCTACACAATGCGCACCGCAAACTGCGGGATGCAGACTTGCAGTCCCAAAGCATCGGCGACATAGCCGCAGAAGAAGGTTTTTGGGACTGGAGCCGGTTTGCGGCCTATTACCGAAGGCAGTTTGGTGAACTGCCATCCGAAACGCGATTGAAGCTCGGAGCCTGAACAGAGGCGTCAGGCTGTACAGTGCACAACTGCCCGCTCCCCGGTTTCGGCGGCCGCGGAGACATCGTCCTGAACAGGCAAACACCCGGCGCTTGGCCGGGTTGTTTCTTGGGATCGCGGAGAGCCGGGCAAACCGGGAACAGGCACCGTTCTGCTGTTGAATGATGCCCGCTTACCGGATCATTCTTTCACCTTCGGCACCGGCTCGCTCCAGGTCCAGGCATAAATTCAAGCAGAGCCTGCAGTGGCCGCTTCCTTGTTACGGAAGCGTCTTATCCGGTCGCTTACGGACTGAAAGGCGGCGTAGAGCACGGGGATCATGAGGAGCCCGAGCGTACTGTCCAGGATCATGCCCGCAAACACCGGCACTCCGATCGAGATCCTGCCGGCTGCGCCCGCTCCGCTTGCCAGGACAAGCGGCAACACGCCGAGGATGAAGCAGAGCCCGGTCATCGTGACAGGCCTGAACCTCAGCTTTGCCGCAATCAACGCCGCCTCCTGAACGTTGTGGCCTTCTTCGTGAAACGCCTTGGCGAACTCGACCACCATGATCGCCTTCTTGGCCGCGAGCCCAATCAGGAGAACCATGCCGATCTGTGCGTAGATATCGTTGTTCAGGCTCGGAATGAAGGCCAGGGGAAGCAAGGCACCAAAAAGCGCGAATACCGTCGAGGCCATGACCGACAGGGGCAAAAGCCAGCTCTCGTACTGGGCGACCATGAACAGGTACGCAAACGCCACGGCAAGGATCAGGATGTAGGTGACGAGGCCGCCCGCCTCCACTTCCTGAAGCGTTTCGTCGGTCCAGTCATAACCATATCCTTTTGGCAGAGACGTCGTTGCCACGTCGACAAACGTCTTGATTGCCTCTCCGGAACTGACGCCGGCATTCAACTGGGCGCTGATCGCAGCCGAGGTGAACAGATTGTATCTGTAGATCGTCTGGGCCCCCAGCGTCGGGTCCGCAGACAGGAAGGTTCTGAGCGGAAGGGCCTCCCCATCCGCGTTCTTCACGTAAATTCCCTTGAGCTGGCTCGTCGTCTGACGGAACTGGGCATCCGCCGACATCACGACCCAGTAGACCCGGCCGTCCTTGACGAAATTGTTGACATAAAGCGAGCCGAAACTGGCCTGAAGGGAGGTGAAGATATCGCTCACATCCACCTTGAGCGCCTCGGCCCTGTCCCTGTCGATCGTCAGGTGGTACTGCGGGGCGTTTGCGGAAAAGCTGCTGAACGCGGACTGGAATTCGGGCTCCTTCATGAGCGCCGTCAGAAAGGCAGTCTTGACCGCGTTGAAGTCTTCGATGCTCTCGGACTTGTAGTCCAGCAGTTGCGCCGACAGGCCGCCACTGGATCCGACCCCCTGAATGGCGGGCAGCGGAAAGATGAAGGAGGTTGCTTCGGGAAAGGTCGCAAGGCTCTTGTCGAGAGACGACATGATGGCCTGCCACTGCGTATCCGCCGTTTTTCGCTCATCCCAGGGATCGAGCAGAAGCACCAAGAGGCCGACATTCGACTTGTTTCCCGCAATGATGCTGAAACCGGCAACGGACGTGACAGACGCCACACCCTTCTGCTGCTGCGCCCTTGCGCTGAGTTCCTGAACAACCGCTTCGGTCCGTTGCAGCGACGCACCGTCGGGCAGTTCGATGCTCGCGAACAGAACCCCATTGTCTTCGGTCGGAATGAAACCCGTTGGCGTGGTCTGAAACAGGTAGATCGTTGCTGCGAGGACGGCGGCAAAGAGGATCAGCGACACCGCCATGAACCGCAGCATGATGCGCACCAGGGCAACATAGGCATCGCGCACCTTGTCGATGAGGCCGGGTATCACGCGCAAAAGCCCCTTCGGATGCCCTGTCTTGCGGGAAAGGAATGTGGAACACAGGACCGGCCCGAGCGTGAGCGCGTTCACGGCCGACAGCGCGAAGGCAAATGTGATCGTCAGGGCAAATTGCAGATAGATCTTGCCGGTGATCCCGGGGAAGAAACACACAGGCACGAAGACGGCCGCCAGGACGAAGGTGGTCGCAACGATGGGTCTTGTGACTTGCGACATCGCCTTGAGCGTGGCTTCGCGCGGCTCGAGACCTTCGTCCTCCATGATCCGTTCGGTGTTTTCGATGATGACGATGGCATCGTCCACGACAAGCGTAATCGCAAGAATGATTGCGAACAGCGTGATCATGTTGGCGCTGAACCCGGCGACATAGATCAGGGCCATCGTGCCCAGGAGCGAAACCGGGATCGCGATCGCCGGTATCAGGGTTGCACGTATGCTCAAAAGGAAGAAAAACGTGACTGCAATGACCAACAGGGTCGTCATGCCGAGCGTGAACCCGATTTCCTCGATGGACTTGCGCACAGCCGTCGTGACGTCGTAGGCAAGCACATATTCCACACCGTCCGGGAACTGCGTCGACAGCTCATCCATTTGAGCCCGCACGGCGTCCGCAACGTCCAGCGCATTGGCACCGCTTTCCTGGAAAAAACCGACGACGGCAGAGGGCTGGCCGTTGAAGAAGGCCGTCGCGGCGTAGCTTTCCGCGCCCAGTTCGACGCGGGCGATATCCTTCAACCGGATGAACGAGCCGTCGTCCTGGGACTGGACGATGATGTTTTCGAACTGGACCGGGGTTTCAAGCAAGCCGTCCGCCTCGAGCGTGAACTGAAAGGCCGATGCCTGATCGCCAAATGGAGGCGCGCCGATCCGGCCTGCGGCTGCCTCGACATTCTGTGCCTCGATGGCACTGGACACATCGGTGGCGGAGAGATTCAAGGCAGCCATTTTTTCCGGATTGAGCCAGACACGCATGCTGTAATTCAGGGGTCCGAACTGACTGACCGAGCCGACACCGTTGATCCGGCTCAGCGGATCCTGCAGAAAATCCGCCGCATAGTTGCTCAGGAAAAGCTGATCGTGGCTGCCGTCGGGTGACAGCAGGTTGATGACCTGCAGCATGTCGCTGTTCTGTTTGGAAATCGATATGCCCTGCTGCGTCACGGCTTCCGGCAACAACGGTGTCGCCAGCGCAACCCGGTTCTGGACATCGACGGCTGCAATGTCGGGATCGGTGCCGACCGCGAAGGTCACCGTCAGTTCATAGCTGCCTTCGCTCGACGACGACGACGACATGTAGATCATGCCTTCGACGCCGTTGACCTGTTCCTCGATCGGCGCCGCCACCGCATTCTGGATGAGAGCGGCATTTGCTCCCGGATAGGACGCCGTCACCTGAACGTGCGGCGGCGCAATCTGCGGAAACTGCGCGATCGGAACGAACCGGATGGCGAGCGCGCCCAACAGGACGGTCAGCACCGCGAGAACCAGCGCGAAGTTTGGCCGGTCAATGAAGAACTTGGAAATCATTGGCAGCACCCGGCTCAGGATTGCGTTTCGGTCGGCTTGACTTTGGCACCTTCATGTATCTTTTGAAGGCCCTGGATCACCACCGGATCGCCTGCTTTCAGGCCCGACTGAACAACCCAATCCCGGCCGACCTGGTCACCGAGCGTCACATCCCTGCGCTCTACCGTGTCGTCCTTTCCCAGGACAAAGACAAAGTGGCCCTTGGCGTCGAGCTGGATGGCGGTCTGCGGCACAACCACCACATCATTTGCATCCGGGTCCTGAAATGTGACCGTGACGACCTGGCCGGGTATGAGAAGCGCGTCCTTGTTTTCAAATTGCGCGCGCAACTCGACCGTGTCCGTCGCCGTTTCAACCTGATTGCTGACATAGTCGATCTTGCCATTCGCCTTGTATGTCGCACCGTCCGAGAGTTCGAGACTGACTGTCAGAGCGGAGGCGTTTTCACCGATGAGACCTTCCTGCCGCTTCAAAATGAGATCCCGTTCACTCACGAAAAAAACGACGTAAATCGGATCGGTGCTCGTGATCGTGGCCAGCACGCCGCTGTCGGGGCTGACCAGATTGCCCGTATCAACGAAAGATCTGGAAATCCGTCCGTCGATCGGACTGGTTATGGTGGTGTAGCCGAGATTGATTTCCGCCGTGTCCAGGTCCGCCTGAGCTTCGCCGATCGCCGCGACATCAAGCTGGTGGGTTGCCTCCGCGGCATCGTAGATCGCTTGCGACACATCTCCCTTGGCCAGCAGATCCTTTTGCCGTGCCAGATCCAATTCGGAATTTCGCGCAGTCGCCTTTGCGCATTCGAGCGTTCCCTTCATCTTGTCGACGATGGCCTGATAGAGCGACCGTTCGATCTGATAAAGCGTGTCCCCCTGCTTCACGAGACCGCCTTCCGTAAAGGCGCGTTTTTCCAGAACCCCTTCAACGCGTGCCTGAAGCTCGACCTTGCCGATGGCCTGGACGCGGCCGACATAGACATCCGCCATACCCGGTTTTGTGCTGGTGGCGCGCTCGATGAGAACGGCGGGCGGCTCGCTTTCCTGAGCCGTTGACGGTGTGAAGAAAAGGCAGAAAAGCGAAAAAAGGCAGACCTTGTGAAACAGATTCATGGAGTTATGAGCCCCCAGGCAAGATGACATGCAGGGAGAGTTGCACTGTGAGCCTTGGCGGTCAAATCCCGGAAACACACCTCGAAGGCGCTCTGCCGTCGCTAAACTCCCCTCAAGGAAGATCGGCGATCGCGATCCGGCACCGGTGACGGTCCTGTCTTGTTCTCGCAAACGCCTGCAAGCCGATGCGCCGGTCGATCGCGGACCTAGACGGAACGTCTTGTGTGAACCACAATGAAATGCGAACCGTTCCGGTTCGCGTTGGACATGTCTTTGCCGCCCGTCGCGATTGTCGCGAAGAAACTGAGAGAGAGCCTTTGCGATGCCTGTTCTTGGTGGCCCGCTCCACACTGTCGTCCCACTGGAAAAACTGCTGGATGCCGGCCTTGCGGCCAATCCCGATGCCAAAGCGGTGGTCTCGAGGCAACAGACCTGGACCTTCCGGGAGCTGGACAGGGCCAGCGACAATCTGTGCGCGCACTATCTCGATTGCGGTCTGAAGACGGGCGACCGCGTCGCCTCCCTGATGCCCAACCGGGGGATTTTGCTTGTCCACTACATCGCCTGTTTCAAGGCGGGTCTGATCGCCGTTCCGCTGAATTATCGCAATACGGCGGTCGAGATAGACCACGCCCTTGAGGCAAGCGGTGCGCGCTTCATGCTGTTCCATGCCGAGCGGGAGGCAGAGGTCCAGCAGGCCACGAAATCCCGCGAGATGGCCGGGTTGCTGAGCTTCCAAGGGCAGGATGGCGGCCCGTATCCGTTACTGGAAGACTGGATAGACCGTGCCGGCAATGCCGCCGCACCTGCCGGCCTGCCCGCCGACACTCCGGTCTTCATGCTGTTCACCTCGGGCAGCACCGGGCCGGCCAAGGGCGTGACCCATAGCCGGGAATCCATGTCCTACATGTTTGCAAGCTGCGCCGCCGGTTTTGAAATGACCAGCCGGGACCGGGTCCTGCCGGGTTCCTCTCTCTCGCATATTGGCGGCATTCTGTTTTCCTTTTCGGTTCTCTCGCTCGGGGGACAGGCGATCGTTGCCCGTTCCTACGGGCCGGATGAGATTCTTCCGCTTCTACGCGAGGAAGAACCGACGGTTCTGTGCATGCTGCCCTGCGCGCTGTTCACCCTTATCAGGGAGGGGCACGCGACGCGCGACGACTTCAAGTCCCTCCGGCTGATGCGCTCCGGCAGCGACAAGGTTCCGATTGAACTTGAAAATGAGTTCAGGGACCTCACCGGCATCCCCATCGACGAAGGCTATGGCTGTTCGGAGATGGGGCTGGCGACGCTGAACCCGCCGTCCGCCCGGATCATTCCCGGGTCGGCGGGTCGGCCGGTGCCGGGCTTCGATATCTCCATTCGCGATGACAAGGGCAACGAAGTGCCGTGCGGAGAACCCGGTGTGGTCTGGATGCGGACAAAAAGCCGGATGCTCGGATACTGGAACGACCCGGACGCGACGGCAAAGGTCTTTGACGGCGCATGGTTCGACAGCGGCGACATCATGCACGCCGACGACAAGGGCTACATGTACTTTCGCGGCCGCAAGAAGCAGATCATCATCCACAACAGCCTGAACATCTTCCCGCAAGAGGTCGAAGATGCGCTTCTGCTGCATCCGGACGTCGCCTATGCCGGCGTGATCGGTGTGCATGATCTCGTCCACGGCGAAAACGTCCGCGCTTACGTCGTGGCAAAAGAGGGTACGTCACCCGGCGAAAGCGAACTGATTGCCTACGCGCAGGACCAGATCGGTTACAAGGCCCCCGAAGACATCCGGTTTCTGAACGAGATGCCACTCAACCCCACGGGCAAGGTGGACCGTGTCACGCTGAAGAAAATGGCGGAAGAAGCGCATGACCACAGCTAGCGATCCGGCGACCCTCACCCTTCAGGTTATGAGCCTGACGAGGTGAGGCCGGAAGAGCACAAGGTCTGGTGGAGCTTGTGCCGGACGAACGGGCTGCGTGTTTTTTCCCTGTGTCGTTTCCCTGTCGTTTCATTGTGTCTCGAATGGAAAAAGCCCGCAGGCGATTGCCGTGCGGGCTGTGTTTGGTTGCGGGAGCAGGATTTGGTGTTTTTTGCCCTTCTGCGTCGGGCTTTGCCCTCCTTGAGGGGGCCCGGGGAGGGTCTCGCCTGTATCCACTGTCCAGATACGCCAAAGGCCGCCCTGTCGGACGGCCTTTGGCGTATTTGGTTGCGGGAGCCTGATCACACCGAGACTTTAACATTTTGCAATCTCAAACATTCGTTTGCATTTGTTGGTCCGTCTTGGGTGGCAACCCGAAGTGTGGAACAGCACCTATCGGATGCGTGACACTCGTGGCCACTCCCGTGCTCGATAACTCAACTAGCACGAGTTGCTGTCCCGAGTCGCATAGGATGGCCAATATAGGCCAACAAGCGGCTCAAACGGCCTTAGAACGAGAAAACCCGCCCATCGGAGACGAGCGGGTGGGTTTTCTATGGTAAAGGATGATGTTGGCTTTGGGGTCGTCTTATGGCTGCCCGGTCTCAGACGGAGAAATGGGGAAAGTCAACACTCGGAGGAGTCAATTCCTGGAGTCTTAGTTGCCGACCTTTCAAACGTTCAGACTACTGGACTGGCACCCTTTACGCGGCCGTCCTCTCATCTCAGTGAGTGCAGACGCTGCAGGCATATTTGGGGCGAAAGATGACGATCACGCGCAACTGCGCGGGCACGATGTCCAGCCCCTGCTTG
>JBCBUA010000127.1:0-15354 GCA_039818365.1 Pseudomonadota bacterium | reverse complement strand
CTTCAGCCATACGGCGTACTGGCTCCCGGTCTTGCCGCGCGTGCGGCAAACCGGGATGACAAAACGGAGAAACAATTCAGTATCCCGACTTGGCACCGGGAGACGGTCTTGACTCCCCGTAACTCACCTCTCCTCCGTCATTGCAGGGCTTGACCCTGCAATCCATGCCATTGCTTCTCCGCAGTGACCGGGCAGCGTTTCGGCATGGATGCCATGGTCACGCCATGGCATGACCCGAAGATGGACACTGGCGCTTCTCAGGATGACGGTCAGAAAGCATGAGGCGGGATGCAGACGGCATCGCATCCGGTTGCCGTTCCGGAGGCAGCGCTTCTGTTTCCAGGCTCTTGCTCTCTGATCACGATCCGGCAAAGCGTACCGGTTTGAAACTCATCCGATGATGGTTGCTGGGGCCAAGTTCTGCCAGGGCCGCCTGATGCTGCGGAACGCCATATCCCTTGTGCTGGGCAAAGCCATATCCGGGCGCATGCGCTTCGAGACGGACCATCATCCGGTCACGTGTCACCTTGGCGACGATGGACGCCGCCGCGATGCAGAGGCATCGGCCGTCGCCCTTCACAAGTGCCTGTGCGGGCTGCTTCAGTCCGACCGGCACATCGCGCCCGTCCACAAGGACATAGTCCGGGACCAGGGCAAGACCGTTGACTGCCCTGACCATGGCGGAAAGTGTCGCGGAACGGATGTTCAGAGCGTCGATCGTTTGCGGTGACGCGCTTGCCGTGCACACGAAGGCACGGGTGACGATCTGCTCGAACAGCTCTTCACGCCTGGCTTCGGTGAGCTTTTTGGAATCGTCGAGCCCGTCCGGCACATTGTCGTAGTCGAGGATGACGGCGGCCGTGACGACCGGGCCGGCCCACGGACCTCGGCCTGCCTCGTCAACGCCGCACAAGGCGCCGTTGAAGGCAGCTGCATGCTGTCGTTCAACAGCAAGGTCCGGGTTGTCCGGAAAGGGAAGGTCAAAGAGCGACGGGCTGCGGGTCATGGACAGACGCTGCCGCCACAGAAGATGCCGCGCAAGCACGATTTTCAGAAGAGGTCGAGTTGCACACCGCCTTTTTGAGGTTGCACGAAATCTTGCGTATTCAGCTTTTTCCGGCGCAGGTTGAGACCGAGCCGTTTGGCCGCAAGCGAGAATCTCTTGGCGATCTGGTCGGCATAGGGTCCGCGGCCGCGCATGCGCTCGCCCCACCGGGCATCGTAATCCTTGCCGCCGCGCATGGAGCGGATCAGGCTCATGACATGGCGATAGCGGTCGGGACGCTCGCGCAGCAGCCAGTCCCGGAAGAGTTCGGAGACTTCAAGCGGCAGACGCAGCAAGATGAAACTGGCCTCTCGCGCTCCATGATCTGCTGCCGCGCCAAGCAGAGTTTCGATCTCACTGTCGGTGAGCGCCGGAATGATCGGTGACATCATCACCGACGTCGGGATTCCGGCGTCGGAGAGCGCCCGGATTGCCGAAAGGCGCTTGTGCGGTGCCGATGCGCGGGGCTCCATGGCCCGGCAGAGCTTCCTGTCAAGTGTGGTCACGGAGAGGGCCACCTTGACGAGGTTGCGTTCCGCCATCCTGGACAGGAGATCGATATCGCGCGTCACGAGAGCGGATTTCGTGACGATTGCCACCGGATGGGAGCTTCTGTCGAGAACATCCAGAATTTCGCGCATCAGACCGTAACTCCGCTCAAGCGGCTGATAGGGATCCGTGTTGGTCCCAATGGCGATCACGCGCGGCAGGTATCCTGGTTTGGAGAGTTCACGCTCAAGAAGAGCGGCGGCATTGGGTTTGGCGAACAGCCTTGTTTCGAAATCGAGACCCGGTGACAGGCCCATATAGGCATGGGTCGGGCGCGCGAAGCAGTAGATGCAACCGTGCTCACAACCTCTGTAGGGATTTATCGATCGGTCGAAGGAAAGATCGGGGGATTCGTTGCGGGTGATGATGGTGCGGGCACGCTCTTCCTGGACTTCGGTCTTGAGCGGGGGCAGATCGTCCTGGCAGGCCCAGCCATCATCGAAGCTTTCGCGTGACAAGGGTTCGAAACGGCCGCTTTTGTTCAGGCCGGCTGCCCGGCCGCGACGGCGGTCTTCGGCCAGTCGCGTGCTTTCTGCCCGAACGATGTCATCGGGATCAACCTCCGCGACGCGTTGAGGGACGGTGTTCATTCCTGAGATACGCCACATAATGAGAACATATCAGGAACATTAGCGAAAAACCTGCCAGATACAACCCGCATATTTCGCACTTGCGAATTTTTGATGTAAAAGACGGCCTCATGATAAGTGTCATTGTACCGACAAAGAATTCAGAGACCGAACTGGTGCATTCGCTTTCGTCACTGGTGACGGCTGCAGCTGAAGGCATCATCCGGGAAGTCATTATTGTGGATGGCGGCTCGAGCGACGCCACCGAGCGCGTTGCCGATGCTGCCGGTTGCCACTGGGTGAGCCGCGCGGACATGTCCCGCAGTGAGCGCCTGACTTACGGGGCGGGGCTTGCACGGCGCGGCGACTGGCTTTTGTTCCTTCGGCCCGAAACCCTTCTGGAAAGCGGCTGGCACCACGAGGCGCAAGCATTCATCGAGCGTGCGGGACGTGCCCCCAACGGCATCAGAACGGCGGCGAGTTTCCGGCTGAGATATGAAGCTTTCGGAATGAGTGCCCGGATCAGCGAATCCATTTCGGCTCTCCGCTCCCAGCTTCTCGGCATGCCTTACGGCAATCAGGGTCTGCTGATCTCGCGCCAGTTCTACCAGAACCTTGGCGGCCACAGGCCTTTGCCCGAGCTGGAGGACCTCGATATTGCCAAGCGGATCGGACGCAGCCGCATCGTGTTCCTGCGCGCCGCCGCCGTGACCTCGGGCGCATCGGAGAACGAAAGCGCCGTTGCCCGCTTCCGCCAGTCTCTCGCACGCTTTTGTGTTGGCACCTTGCGCATCCCCGCTAGTGTCGCAGTCAAGCTGCACGGCTAGACAGCTTCGGAGAAGTCGACAAGTGGCCCGAGCGGAACGATGCCGTGCGGGTTGCGCACCTCGCTTGGCGAGTGATAGCCACGCCGGTAGATGTCCAGCTTGACCGTTTCGGCGACACCCGGCAATGCGAAGAAGCGCCGGGCATAGGCCCACAGGTTCGGATAGTCGATCAGACGCCGGAGATTGCATTTAAACGCGCTCCAATAGGCAACATCAAAGCGTGCGAGTGTCGGGAAGAGCCGGATGTCGGCCTCGGTTAGCTGGTCGCCCAGAAGCCATGTCCGGGACTCAAGTGTCTTCTCAATCCGGTCCAGCGCTTCGAAGACATCCTTCACCCCCTCGTCATAACCGGCCTGGGACCGCGCAAAACCGGCACGGTAAACACCGTTGTTCAGCTTCGGGTAGATATAGGCGTTCCACTCATCGATGTCGCTCAGAAGTGACGCCGGACTGTAGTCGGATTTGGTCTCGGCGACTTCCTGAAAGGCTTCGTTGAACATCCGGATAATCTCAGCGGACTCGTTGCTGACCAGCTTGCCGGTTTTCGTATCGAAAAGGACCGGAACGGTGACACGCCCCGTATAGGTCTCGGTTCCGGCCGCGTAGATTTCATGGAGAGCCGCGGCACCGGACAGCGCGTCGATATAGCCGTTTTCCGGATCAAAAACCCAGCCTGCATCTGTCCGTCTTGGAGCGAGGACGGAGATCGGAACATGTGCCTGAAGTCCCTTGAGCGCGCGCATCAACAGCGTACGGTGTGCCCATGGGCAGTTCCAGGCTACATAAAGATGGTACCGGCCGCTTTCCGCCTTGAAGCCGCCGCTTCCGCTTGGGCCGGGCGCGCCGTCTGCCGTCACCCAGTTCCGGATCTGCGCCTTTGAGCGTTCAAACCGGTCGGATGCGACGCTGTCTCCCGTCGCGTCCTTGTCCCAGACCCCGTCAACAAGCAGTCCCATGATTTTCTCCGGCCTGATCGGTTGGTTTCAAAGTGGTCGCGTCATACGGACGGAAGGGAACACCACCCCGCCCGGCAAGGTGATCGGAAAGGGTTCGACGGATCGAAATCCGCAGGCCCGGTAGAACGCTTCGCCGTTCAGCGTCGAATAGCAGTTGAATTCGGCAAGGCCCGCATTGAGAGCGTCCGAGACACAGCGCGCCATCAGCGATCGGCCGATGCCTTTGCCCGTGTGATCGGGATCGGTGCCGAAGTGACGGATGTTGCCATTGTCCGCCGTTTCGTCCTGTCCGGTGGGCGAGTGTTTCGTCCATCCGCCTGCACCGATGATCCCGCCTTCATCATCTTCGGCCACGTAGTAGCTGCCGGAGACCAGAAGTTCCGGCCGGGCCTTCGTAATGAGCGGCAAAGCCGCCTCCAGAACATCCGCCGCATAGGCGTCGCGAAGCAGGACAGCGTAGCTCTTTTGCAGGAGTGCTGTTACCGCTTCAGTGTCTGCTTCTATCGATGTGCGGACAAGGAATGACAAGGCTCACGCTTCCTGAAGTTTCCCGCGTTTCAGGTGCTCGTCAAGCCTTGGCATGATCTCCACGAAGTTGCAGGGCATGTGCCGGTAGTCGAGCTGAAATTTCAAGATGCCGTCCCATGCATCCTTGCAGGCACCGGGGGAGCCGGGCAGCGCAAAGATATAGGTGGCGCCCGCAACGCCGCCGGTTGCACGGGACTGGATCGTCGAGGTACCGATCTTGTCATAGGAAATCCGGTGAAACACTTCCGAGAAGCCGTCCATGCGCTTTTCGAAAAGCGGTTCTACCGCTTCGGGTGTGACGTCCCGGCCAGTAAAGCCGGTGCCGCCTGTCGAAATGACGACGTCAATGCCGGCATTGCCGATCCAGTCCCGAACGACCGCCCGGATCGCCTCGACGTCGTCCGTCACGATCTTCCGGTCGGCGAGCACATGGCCTGCCTTTGTCACACGTTCTGAAAGGGTATTCCCGGACCGGTCGTCTTCCGGCTTCCTGGTGTCTGACACCGTTAGAACGGCAACATTGAGCGGTATGAAGGGGCGGCTTTCATCGATGCGGGACATGGACAACTCCTTTGTCTTCAAGAGATAGGGGATGATGTGCAGATCTGCCAGTGGTTGCGTGCGACGGAGAAATCGATTTGAGTTAGCGCAATTAAATTACAAAAAATAACAAGATTGCGACACTTGCAAAATATATAGGTCAGTATTATTGACTTAAATAATCGATACAGACCACGTGTGAGCCGATCATGACAACCTGGGACAGTCTTTATGCAAGGCGTGCGACACGCATGCGTGCCTCCGAGATTCGCGAACTCCTGAAACTTCTCGACCGTCCGGATGTGATCTCGTTTGCCGGCGGCATTCCGGACCCGGCTCTGTTCCCGGCGGAGGCCTTCAAGCAAGCCTATGGCGAAATCCTGAGTGGCCCGGATGCCGAAAGAGCGCTTCAGTACGGGATCAGCGAAGGCAGCCTCAGGCTGCGCAGCTGGATCGTGGAACATATGCGCGGCCTGGGCGTCACGTGCACGCCCGACAATATTCTCATCACCTCGGGCTCGCAGCAGGGGCTCGACTATATCGGCAAACTGTTCCTGTCCGAAGGCGACACGGCGCTGGTGCAATGGCCGACCTATCTTGGCGCGGTTCAGGCGTTCAATGCCTATGAGTTGAATTTCGACCGTCTCGATCCGCGCACGAACCGCTCGGCGGAAGAGTATCGGGCGCAGGCGGAAGAAAAAGGCGGAGCAGTCAAGTTCACCTATCTTTCGCCGGACTTCGCCAACCCGACGGGCCTGTCGCTTGATCTGGAGGAGCGGAAGCGCATCCTTGCGCTGTCCAAGGCGCTGTCCTGTGCGGTCATCGAAGACGCGCCGTACGAAAGCCTGCGCTACGACGGCGAGCCGGTTCCCGCGCTTCTCGCGCTCGACTGTCTTGAAAGCGGCGGGATCGAGAACAGCCGTACGCTCTACTGCGGCAGTTTTTCCAAATCGCTGTCGCCGGGCCTGCGGCTTGGCTGGATCTGTGCCGCGAGCGAGGTGATCTCCAGGCTGGTTCTCATCAAGCAGGCCAGCGACCTGAACACGCCGGTGCTGAACCAGGAAGCCATGGCGCGCGTTGCCGAGCGGGAGTTTGAGACCCATACGGCAAAAACGAACGCGATCTACAAAACACGCCGCGATGCCATGCTGTCGGCGCTTGAACGGCACATGCCGGACGGTGTCCACTGGACACGGCCGGAAGGCGGCATGTTCATCTGGGTGGAGCTTCCGGCCGGCGTGAACGCAGCGGAACTGCTTGAGCGATCCGTCGAGACGGCCAAGGTCGCCTTCGTGCCCGGCGGTGCGTTTCATCCTGACAGCAGCGGCAGCAACACGCTGCGCCTGAGCTTCTCTTGCGCCGGCACGGACGATATTGAAGCGGGGATCTCGAGGCTCGGTGCCCTGATTACCGAAACTGTCACATCCAGCCATTAAGGGAAGAGGACAGGGCAAACGGCAAAAGCGGCTGCGATGGATCTTTGGGAACAGGTAGATAATTACTGCGAACGTGTCGGACCGGAGTTCTGGTCCGAGCCGCTCAATGCCGTCACAAATGCGGCCTTTATCGTCGCGGCGGTTGTTGCCTTCGGTCTCTGGCGCAGGAAAACGCCGGATGACTGGACTGGCCTCGGCCTGATCCTTGTTGTCTTTGCAATCGGCATCGGGTCGTTTCTGTTCCACACTTTCGCGACGCGCTGGGCCGGTCTTGCCGATGTCATTCCGATCGTGATTTTCATCCACTTCTATCTCTATGTTGCGCTGAACCGTTTTCTGGACCTGCGCTGGTGGCTGTCTCTCGGGATTGTCATCGCGTTTCTTGTGGCAACGATCCTCTTTGCGGACAGGCTGTTCGCGCCTCTCGCCGGATCCTCCGCCGGCTATGTCCCGGCGCTCCTGGCGATCTTCGTGATTGGCGCACTGTTTGCCCGGCGGGACGGCAAGCTCGGTGCCGAGGTTCTGCTGACCGGCCTGGTGTTTCTGGTCTCCTTGACCGTGCGGACGCTTGACGAACCCTTGTGCGAGCAAGTCACGTTCGGAATTCACTTCATGTGGCATATCCTGAACAGTGTTGTGCTGTTTTTGCTGATACGGGTTCTCATTTTGCAGCGGGCCGGGTAAACCACAGAGACAGTTCGGAAAATTGTGCTCCATGACGCGAAACGTGGGGCCTGCCGTCTTGCGGCGAAGAAGAATGAATGCGCGGAACAGGTCAGGGAGACAGAAAACGTCATGAGCGATACCAACAAGACCGAACACGATCTGTCGGAAGCTGCGCTTTTTTACCACGAGAATCCGAAGCCCGGTAAGCTTGAGATCCAGCCGACCAAACCGCTTGGCAACCAGCGCGACCTCGCGCTCGCCTATTCGCCCGGCGTTGCCGCACCCTGCCTGGCGATTGCCGATGACCCGTCCAAGGCGGCTCATTACACCTCGCGCGGAAACCTCGTCGCCGTCATCTCCAACGGAACCGCGGTTCTGGGACTTGGCAATATCGGTCCGCTGGCGTCCAAGCCGGTCATGGAGGGCAAGGCGGTCCTCTTCAAGAAATTCGCCGGGATCGACGTGTTCGACATCGAGGTCGACGAAACGGACGTCGACAAGTTCGTCGACGCGGTTTCGGTGCTCGAACCCACCTTCGGCGGGATCAACCTGGAGGACATCAAGGCGCCTGAATGCTTCATGGTGGAGGCGAAACTCCGGGAGAAGATGAACATTCCGGTGTTTCACGACGACCAGCACGGCACGGCGATCATCGTCGGTGCGGCCGTCCGGAACGGATTGCATCTTGCCGGCAAGAAGATCGAAGACGCGAAGATCGTCGCCTCGGGCGCCGGGGCCGCTGCGCTCGCCTGCCTGAACATGCTGGTGTCCCTCGGCGCGAAACGGGACAACATCTGGATCACGGACATCGAGGGCGTCGTCTACGAGGGCCGCGAAAAACTGATGGACGAGTGGAAGTCCGTCTTTGCCCAGAAGACCGACAAGCGCACGCTGGATGAAATCATCGAAGGCGCGGACGTTTTCCTCGGCCTGTCGGTCGGCGGCGTGCTCAAGCCGCAGATGGTGGAAAAGATGGGCAAGGGCCCGCTGATCCTCGCGCTTGCCAATCCGAACCCGGAAATCATGCCGGAGGATGCGCTTGCGGTCCGCAACGACGTTGTCATGTGCACGGGCCGCTCCGACTACCCGAACCAGGTCAATAACGTCCTGTGTTTTCCGTTCATCTTCCGCGGTGCGCTCGATGTCGGCGCGACGACCATCAACGAGGAGATGAAGCGCGCGGCGGTTGAGGCCATCGCCGGCCTTGCCCAGGAAGAACCCTCCGACGTGGTCGCGCGTGCCTATGGCGGCAAGACCGAGACCTTCGGTCCGAACTACCTGATCCCGTCGCCTTTCGACCAGCGCCTGATTCTGCGCATAGCGCCCGCCGTGGCGAAGGCCGCCATGGAGTCCGGTGTCGCAACGCGCCCGATCACCGATTTCGATGCCTACCTGGACCGGCTGAACCGTTTCGTGTTCCGGTCCGGCCTGATCATGAAGCCGATCATCCAGAACGCGGCCAAGGATCCGCAAAGGATCATCTACGCGGAAGGCGAGGATGAGCGCGTCCTGCGGGCGGCGCAGGTTCTGATAGAGGACCACATCGCCAAGCCGATCCTGGTGGGCCGTCCGGATGTGCTGCAGCAGCGCTGCGAGCGCTTCGGCCTGAAAATCCGTCCCGATGTCGATTTCGAATACGTCAACCCGCAGGAAGATCCGCGCTATCGCGATTATGTGGACGAGTATTTCGAGTGCGTTGGCCGGAAGGGTTTGCCGCCCAACGCGGCCCGGACGGTTGTGCGCACCAACGCGACCGTCATATCCGCCCTCGCGGTTCGGCGCGGGGATGCCGATGCCTTGATTTGCGGATTGGAAGGACGTTTCATCCGGCATCTGCGCGACATCAAACAGGTGATCGGGGTCTGCGAAACCGCGCGCGATCTGTCCGCCATGTCGCTCCTGATCAACAGCCAGGGTGCGCTGTTCATGTCGGACACGTTTGTAACCGAGGATCCGACTGCGGAGGAGATCTCCGAGATGGCCGTTCTGGCGGCGCAGGAAATCCGGCGCTTCGGCATCGAACCCAAGATCGCGCTTCTGTCCATGTCGAATTTCGGATCCAGGGACACACCGTCATCGCGCAAGATGCGCGAGGCGCTCGAACTGATCTGGGATCGTCATCCCGAGCTGGAAGCGGATGGGGAGATGCACGGCGATTCCGCCCTGAGCGAAGCCTTGCGGGAACGCGTGATGCCCGGCAGCAAGCTGCAAGGCGAAGCAAATCTTCTGCTCTTCCCCAATCTGGATTCCGCCAACATCGCCCATAACCTGCTGAAGGTCGCGACACAGGCCTTGCATGTCGGGCCGATCCTGCTAGGAGCGGCCCGGACCGCGCATATCCTCACGCCCTCCGTGACCTCGCGCGGTGTTGTGAACATGTCCGCACTGGCCAGTGTCGAGGCGCAGACCCGCCAGGTTGATTGATCCGAAACCAGGCCGGCATCGCGGTTTCCAGACCGTGGGGAAGCGTCTCGCTGCTCGCCGATTGCACTTTGAATCCGGAAGACAACATTGAAAACGCCTGACGAGTGTCTGACAAAACAGGACATACGCGCTGAAATCGACCGGCTCGACCACGAGCTTGTTCGGCTGTTTGCGGAGCGGCAGACATATGTGAGACGCATGGCCGACCTCAAGCGGCATCCGGACGAAGCATTCGACCAGGAGCGTATCGAGAGCATGATCTCCGTGATCAAGCGACGGGCGGAGGATCTCAGATTGGACCCGGACCAGGCGGAACTGGTCTGGCGCACCTTGATCGACTGGAACATTGCATTTGAAAAACAGGTGATTGCGGATCGGCTTCACAAGGGCGCGAACGGACCGGACACAGAACCGGATTGACGATTTTTAATTCGGGCATGACTGTTCAGCGGCGCTGGAGTGCCTAGGTATTGGGAAGGTTGACAGGATCGCCTTCTTGGTACGGAGCCCGGAAATATGACGCGGAACACTCTTCTATCCTCTGCAGCAGCGCTTTTCGTGGCCCTTAGCCCCCTGGGCGGTTCGCCGGCTGTAGCTCAGTCTTCGCTCGGACTTGAAACGGTCACCGACGGGCTGTCCTATCCCTGGAGCGTCGCCTTTCTGCCGGGCGGGGGCTACCTCGTGACCGAACGGGACGGTCTCTTGAAATATGTGTCCGCAGATGGCGACCAGAGCGTCGTGCCGGGCGCTCCGGAAGTCTTCGCGCAAGGGCAGGGCGGGCTGCTGGACGTGATCCTCAGTCCGGATTTCGAAACGGACCGGACAATCTTCATGTCCTTCTCGCAAGGCTCGCCGGAGGGCGCCGGGACGTCGCTCTACCGCGCCAGGCTCGCCGAAGACGGCGATGGATACCGGTTGCAGGACGGAAAGACGATCTTCCGCGCAAACAATCGTGCCTATGGCGGCCGGCATTTCGGTTCGCGTCTGGCTTTCGCACAGGACGGAACCTTGTTCATGACGCTCGGAGACCGGGGCGACGGTCCAAGGTCGCAGGACGCATCGGATCATACCGGCTCGGTGCTGCGGCTGACGCCGGATGGTCAACCGGCTGCCGGAAACCCGTTCGTCGGAGAGGCTGATCACAAGCCGGAAATCTGGTCAATCGGACACCGGAACCCGCAGAGCGCTGCGATCAACCCGGCAACAGGCGTGCTGTGGACCGTGGAGCACGGTGCGCGCGGCGGCGACGAAATCAACATTCCCGAAGCCGGCAAGAATTACGGCTGGCCCGTCATTTCCTATGGACGCCACTATTCGGGCGGCAAGATCGGCGAGGGAACGGAAAAAGAGGGCATGGAACAACCGATCCATTTCTGGGATCCTTCCATCGCACCATCCGGAATGGCATTCGTGACCAGTGAGCTATATCCGGATTGGCAAGGGGATCTGCTTGTTGGCGCCTTGCGCGGCCGGCATCTGTCCAGGCTCGATCTGGACGGCGACAAAATCGTGGCCGAGGTGCAGTTGCTCAGTGACCTGGACGAGCGGATCAGGGACGTACGCCAGGCACCCGACGGTTACATCTACGTCTTGACCGACAGCGATGACGGGCAGTTGATCCGGCTCGTTCCCTGACGGGCCAAATCACCAATCGACTGGTCCCGACGACCTTAGGGCAGCTTGACATTTCGCCCGATCGAGCAGATATACCGCACTGCGATTGCTGCCGCGTGAGCAGACAGGACGTCCGCGTACCAGTGACTACACCGTTCTTGGACCCGATACCCGCCAGTTGCAGAGTTTTGGAGCCTGATGAGAGGCTCAACAGTTCCCATGTCACGCGAGGGTCTGGCGGCCAAGAGCCGGTTCTGAGGGAATCGGCTGCCGCGCACCGACATCATGCCGCAGGCAAAGGCCTTGCGGCAACAAGAGCATTTTGATGCTCGCACAAAGGAAATGATATTGACCGATTTTCAGAACCTGGGGCTTTCCGTCGGCTTGTTGAAAGCTGTTTCGGAAAATGGCTACGCATCGCCGACGCCGATCCAGGAAAAAGCAATTCCGCTGATCTTGAAGGGCCATGACCTGCTTGGCCTCGCACAGACCGGCACAGGCAAGACCGCTGCATTTGGTCTGCCGCTGATTGACCGGCTGCTGGCCGACGGAGAGGTTGCGCCGAAAGGCGGCACCCGTGCTCTCATCCTGGCGCCGACCCGCGAACTGGTAAACCAGATCGCGAAGAACCTGATCTCCTACCTCAAGACGACACAGCTCCGGGTGACTTCCGTTGTCGGCGGCGTGTCGATCAATGCGCAGATCAAGCGCTTGTCCCGCGGAACCGATATTCTGGTCGCAACCCCCGGGCGCTTGCTTGACCTTGTGGACCGCAAGGCCGTTGACCTCGGCACGGCATCCTATCTCGTGCTCGACGAAGCGGACCAGATGCTTGACCTCGGGTTCATCCACGCGCTGCGCCGGATCAGCGGCCTGGTGCGTGACGAGCGTCAAACACTGCTCTTTTCCGCAACCATGCCGAGGCAGATCGAAGACCTTGCAAAGTCCTATCTGCGCAATCCCGAACGCGTTGAAGTGGCACCGACCGGGCGGACCGCGGACAAGGTCACGCAATCGGTTCACTTCATGGATCAGAAGGCCAAGAGCGATTTTCTGCTTCAGCAGCTGAAAGCCAACCCGGACGGCATGTCCCTTGTGTTTTGCCGGACCAAGCACGGCGCCGAGCGCCTGATGCGCAGGCTGGCCCTGAAAGGTCTCGCAGCCGGCTCCATCCATGGCAACAAGAGCCAGAACCAGCGCGACCGCGCGATCCGAGATTTGCGCGAGGGCAAGATCAACGTGCTCGTTGCCACCGATGTGGCCGCGCGCGGGATCGACATTCCGGGCGTGAGCCACGTCTATAATTTCGAGCTTCCGGAAGTGGCGGAAGCCTACGTTCACCGCATCGGGCGAACGGCACGGGCCGGGGCCGACGGCGACGCCGTTGCGCTATGTGCCCCGGAAGAAATCGGGCTGTTCCGCCAGATCGAAAAGCTGATTGGTGTCGACATTCCTGTTGCAGGTGGCGAGGTTCCGCCGCTGTCGGCCGCCGCAAGCCGTTCCAAGAGGGGCGGGCAGAACCGGGGCAACAAACCCGCTGCCAAAAAGCCTCCCCGCAAGAGGTCGGCAAAGAACCACAACGACAACACGCCTGGCGCGCGGCCGAACAAGCAGCGCAGGTCAGGAAGCCGCAAAAGTGCTGCCTGAGCCGGTTTTCGCTTGGTGAAAAAAATGCACCGGGAAGTGGCCTTCCCGGTGCCAGACCTTGTGGTCGATGGGGGTCGAAACAACACGTGCCGTCCCGACTGTTCTTTAGAAAGACACCTGACCCGATCCGTCGCCGCCGCATTCCGGAGGTAAGCTGTTACTTCCTGCCCACAAGGTACCCGATTGCGCTGCTGAGCAACCGGATCTTCAATTTGACTGGGGGAGTGTCGCAGCGTTCCTGCGCACGGCCTGATCCAATTCCCAAAACATGCTGGAAATCAATCATCTAAGCCCCCGACAAAAGTAAAACTAGATTAACGAAACCAATACTGCAATCACTACCCGTGACGCGGGCGGCGGCATGTGGATATCGAAAAAATACATATTTTTCAGACGCTTACTGGAAAATTGTTCCTGTTGGTTAAATTTTCCGACTAACTTCTGATTGAAGCGGGGCAAGCTCAAAGTCGAGAAGTGCTTTAGTTTCAAAGAATTGCAAAAAACATATTCTTAATCTATTGTTGTATAGAAAATTCTTATGGCAGGTTTTTTCAGGGATCGATGTTGTAAGCGGCTGAAAATAATGAAAAAAACCGACATCAATTTTCCGGGCCAATACTACCTCTTCCTGGGAATGGGCGTTACGCACATGACGCGCAGGTCAGTCCGGTAGTCTGCCTGTGGACAAAATTTGACCAATTGGTATAAATTTTCGTTCTGACTTCATAACAAATTCCAATTTTTTCAAATTCGTGGTTGACGTTTCCGTAAGGTGAAGATATGTCGGCGGCGCGCTGACAAATTTTATTAACCATGTTTAATAAAGAGACGGCGGAAACAACCAGGCAAAGATCTGGAACGGTGCACGTTGGCTCCATCTGGACCTTCGACTCCCAAAAATTGCCGTCTGGCAAGACGGCTCAGGCCTTGTGGCGCGGGCGATCGCGCAACAACAGGACGTCTGGAACGTCCGGCCTTCCAGTTATGCGCGGTTGACAACCGCAACAGGCCGGTACCCCCACTTTAACCGGCCTGATACAACCCATCGTCCACAAGACGGCAGCGCCGGGAAGTCTCACTTCCCGGCGTTGTTTGTTTCCGAAACCGGTTTTGTGATTTCCTGGCCTTCAGAAGTCTTTGCGTCGTTTGAGTGCCACGACGAGGCAGGCCATGAAGGCTAATAGAAAAACCGCTATGATCAGATAGGGCGGGGCCATGCACCCTTCGGCAATAGCGCCTTTGTGCACTGTGCCATTCCACTCGAATATCCACTCGCCGCCATGCATCGCCGCGAACGCGATCGAAACAAGAACGGCAAGAAAACACATCCACCTGTTCCGCAGCAAAAGCGAGGCCACGATCAACCCGGCATACGTGAGCATGAAAGAAGATGTACTGAAAAGGAGCAACACTTCGTCAAGTTGAGAGACCTGCCCATGCGAAGGGTCCCACCCGGGTCTCATCTTGTCGCAGACTTCGGCAAGCGCAGCGCCCGGCAAAAGACACAGAACGGCCGAAGCCGTTCCGGTCCAGTGCCGCGCTCCGCACATTCTAATCAAACCTTACATGTTCGGATAATTCGGTCCGCCGGCACCTTCCGGAACCGTCCATGTGATGTTGCGGTTCGGGTCCTTGATGTCGCAGGTCTTGCAGTGCACGCAGTTCTGCGAATTGATCTGGAACCGCGGCGCATCCTCGCCTTCCTCGACCCATTCGTAGACGCCGGCCGGGCAGTACCGGTTCGACGGACCGGCGAACACGTCGTGTTCGGAGGACTTCTGAACGGCGAGGTCGGAGACCTTGAGATGGATCGGCTGGTCTTCCTCGTGGTTCGTATTGGACAGGAAGACGGAGGAAAGCTTGTCGAACGAAACGACGCCATCCGGTTTCGGATAGTCGATCTTCTTGCAGTCCTTCGCCGGTTTCAGCGTTTCTGAATCGCGCTTGCCGTGTTTCATCGTGCCGAAGAAGGAAAATCCGAACAGTTCGTTCGTCCACATGTCGAGGCCGCCGAGGCCGATGCCGAGCCAGGTGCCGAATTTCGACCAGAGCGGTTTCGCGTTGCGCACCTTCTTGAGGTCCTCGCCGATCGGGCTGTTACGCCAGGCCGTGTCGTAGTTGGTCAGCTCGGTATGCGCTTCGCCGCGTCCGATGGCAGCCATGACTTCTTCTGCCGCCAGCATGCCGGACAGCATCGCGTTGTGTGAGCCCTTGATGCGCGGAACATTAACGAATCCCGCCGAACACCCCATCAGCAGGCCGCCAGGGAACGACAGTTTTGGCACGGACTGGTATCCGCCTTCGGTAATGGCGCGTGCGCCGTAGGAGATCCGTTTTCCGCCTTCGAACGTGTCGCGGATCGCCGGGTGGGTCTTGAAGCGCTGGAACTCGTCGAAAGGCGACAGCCAGGGATTCTCGTAGTTCAGGTGAACCACGAACCCGACCGCAACCTGGTTGTCCTCCAGGTGATAGAGGAACGACCCGCCACCGGTCTTCCCGTCGAGCGGCCAGCCGAACGAGTGCTGCACGAGGCCGAGCTTGTGCTTTTCGGGC
>JBCBUA010000126.1:0-15511 GCA_039818365.1 Pseudomonadota bacterium | reverse complement strand
AACTTCGACCGGGCTCGGCAGGAAGTCGACAACAGCGTCGAGCAGCGGCTGAACGCCCTTGTTCTTGAACGCGGAGCCACAGAAGATCGGCACGAAATCACCGTTGATGGTGCCCTTGCGGATCAGCTCTTTCAGCTTTTCCATGGTCGGCTCTTCGCCTTCCAGGTAAGCTTCCATTGCCTCTTCGTCGACTTCGACAGCGGTCTCGATCAGGGCATCGTGCATTTCCTGGGCGCGATCGGCGAGATCGGCCGGAATGTCAACTTCGTCCCAGGCAGCGCCGAGATTTTCAGCCTGCCAGATCAAGGCCTTCATCTTCAGAAGGTCAACACAACCTGCGAATTCGCTTTCAGCGCCAACCGGCAGCTGCATGACCAGCGGGGTCGCGCCGAGGCGCTCCTTGATCATGGTGACGCAGCGATCGAAATCAGCGCCCAGCTTGTCCATCTTGTTGACGAAGATCATCCGCGGGACGTTGTACTTGTCGGCCTGACGCCAGACAGTCTCGGTCTGCGGCTCAACACCGGCGTTTGCGTCCAGGAGAGCAACCGCACCATCGAGAACACGCAGGGAGCGCTCAACTTCAATGGTGAAGTCAACGTGGCCCGGGGTGTCGATGATGTTCAGGCGCTTTTCGTTCCAGAACGCGGTCGTTGCAGCAGAGGTGATCGTGATGCCACGCTCCTGCTCCTGCTCCATCCAGTCCATGGTGGCTGCGCCATCATGAACTTCGCCGATCTTGTGGCTCTTACCCGTATAGTAGAGGATACGTTCCGTGGTCGTGGTCTTGCCGGCATCGATGTGAGCCATGATGCCGAAGTTACGGTAGTCCTCGATTTTATGCGTGCGCGACATAGCGTCAGCCCTTCGAAGTCAGATTACCAGCGATAGTGCGAGAACGCGCGGTTGGCGTCGGCCATCCGGTGCGTGTCTTCGCGCTTCTTAACTGCGGTACCACGGTTGTTTGCTGCATCGAGCAGTTCGCCGGAAAGACGATCAACCATTGTGGTTTCGTTGCGGTTGCGCGCAGCGGTGATCAGCCAGCGGATCGCGAGCGCCTGACGGCGATCGGAGCGAACCTCGACCGGAACCTGGTAGGTCGCACCACCAACACGGCGGGAGCGCACTTCCACTTGCGGCATAACGTTTTCAAGAGCCGCGTGGAAAACCTCGATCGGGTTTTCGCGGGTCTTGTTCTCGACCACGTCAAACGCACCGTAGACGATGCGTTCGGCGGTGGATTTCTTGCCGTCATACATGATGGAGTTCATGAACTTCGTGACGACGACATCCCCGAATTTCGGATCCGGGTTGATTTCGCGTTTTTCAGCGCGGTGACGACGGGACATCTGATGTGCTCCTTACTTCGGCCGCTTGGCGCCGTATTTCGAACGGCGCTGCTTACGATCCTTGACGCCCTGGGTATCGAGCACACCACGGATGATGTGGTAGCGCACACCCGGCAAGTCCTTCACGCGGCCGCCGCGGATCATCACCACCGAGTGTTCCTGAAGGTTGTGACCTTCACCCGGGATGTAGCCAATGACTTCGAAGCCGTTGGTCAGGCGGATTTTGGCCACCTTACGCAGAGCCGAGTTCGGCTTCTTCGGCGTCGTCGTGTAAACGCGGGTGCAAACACCACGCTTCTGGGGGCAGGCCTCCATGGCCGGCACCTTGTTCCGCTTCGGCGGATCTTTCCGCGGCTTGCGGATCAACTGGTTGATGGTCGGCATTCTTTGCCCTTTACCTTGTCCATCCAAAAATTCGTATGCAACTGCAGTCCTCCGCAGACCCTGCAAATCCGTCAAGACATGCAGAATCGCGCCCGCACGCTCTGAACGAGCGGCCGGCGCTGCGAAAAACCAGAGGACCACGAGTTGCCCCGCGGTCATGCAATCGACGCGTATTCGCCTATGTAACCCGGCAGCGTTTAAGAGGATTGGGTCCTGCGCCTTTGATCAGCGCTGGACGGTTCACTCTTACCGCCTGCCCTTGGGATGCGCGGAACCTACTCATATGCACCCTTTGCGTCAAGTGCTTTGTGGAAAAAACCGCAAGCGGTCCCGCCTACCCTGCCAAACACGAATTTTCGACATCAAAACAGCGCTCTATTGTTATGTCGGCGCTGCGAAATCCACGCTTTGGGTAATTTTATTGCGCACCGCGCTTTACCCAAACGGCAGTTCGGTGTTTCCAGCGCCCGCAAAGCCATCGGTTCGCGCCACAAAACCGTCCCGGTTCGAGAATCGGCACCGCTGATTCATTGGTTTTTCAATGCCATACCGGAAGAAATCTTTGAACCCCGGCCAGGGGCGGCAAAACGGTCCGAAACCGTATGCCTGCCATGCGCTTTTGCCTTGGCTCCGAGCCGGCACATGTGCCGACGCGACAACGTTCACGCGGTGAACGTGACAATGGCGACATTGCCTGCAAGTGCGTCCTGATAAGCGCCCTCATGGACCGGGTCATCGGGTTCACCGTCCATGACACCGATCTGGTCAAGCTCGGCTTCGGCGTAGCCCTGCCCCTGCAAGGCTTCGAGCGTCTTGCGCACCGCGTCATCATCGTCGGGCGCCGTCAACAGGGCGTGGATCGTGATCGCATCCTCCGGCAGCGCCTCCTCATTTTCCCAGACACGGCCGATGACGATGTAGACCACCGGCTCCATCTCGACTTCATTGTCATTCATCTTGGAGCTCTTTCATTGCGTTTGAACAAGAAAGGCCGCCCGGAGGCGGCCTTTCGGATTTCGGAGCGCGCGGATTTTACTCCGCTGCGCCGGTCATGTCTTCGAGCAGACCTTCCGCCGCACTTTCCGAAGACTGCTGACGCTGCGCTTCCTGGATCAGGTCGTCGCGATGCGTTGCAATCTGGCGGATGCGTTTCATCACGCCGCCGGTACCGGCCGGGATCAGACGGCCGACAATGACGTTTTCCTTGAGGCCGACCAGCGGGTCGGTCTTGCCGTTGACGGCAGCATCGGTCAGCACCCGTGTGGTTTCCTGGAAGGAAGCCGCCGAGAAGAAGGACCGTGTCTGCAGCGAGGCCTTGGTGATACCGAGCAGGACGGGAACGCCCTTGGCCGGATCCCTCGCATTGTCGATGGCCTTCTGGTTCGCCTCTTCGAAGTCGATCTTGTCGATCTGTTCGCCCGAGAAGAACTCGGTGTCGCCCGGATCGGTGATTTCGACCTTCTGAAGCATCTGGCGGACAATCACTTCGATGTGCTTGTCGTTGATGGTCACGCCCTGCAGACGGTAGACTTCCTGGATCTCGTTGACGAGATAGGCAGCGAGTGCCTCCACGCCCTTGACCGCCAGGATGTCGTGCGGTGCCGGGTTGCCGTCGAGAATATACTCACCCTTTTCAATGGCATCGCCTTCCTGGAGATGGAAATGCTTGCCTTTCGGGATGAGATATTCGACCGGATCGGCACCGTCCTCTGCCGGATCGATGATGATGCGGCGCTTGTTCTTGTAGTCACGGCCGAACCGGATCGTCCCATCGATTTCCGCGATGATCGCATGATCCTTCGGACGGCGTGCCTCGAACAGTTCCGCAACACGCGGCAGACCACCGGTGATGTCCTTGGTCTTGGCGCTTTCCAGCGGAATACGCGCCAGAACGTCACCGGCCTTGACCGTTGAGCCCGGCTGCACCGAAAGAACGGCGTCCACCGACAGCATCAGGCGGGCATCCGAACCGCGGGCGTTCTTGGAGATCGTACCCTTGTCGTCCTTGATGACGATCGCCGGCTTGAGATCCGCACCACGCTGCGACGAACGCCAGTCGATGACGACACGCTTGGTGATGCCGGTCGCCTCGTCGGCGGTTTCCTGAACCGACGCACCATCAACAAGATCCTCGAAGTCGACGGTTCCGTCGACTTCCGCAAGCATCGGACGGGTATAGGGATCCCATTCGGCAATCCGCTGGCCGCGCTTGACCGCATCGCCTTCGTCCACGTGCAGCTTGGAGCCATAGGCAACCCTGTGCACGGCACGCTCGTTGCCGTCGCTGTCGATGACAACGATCGACATGTTGCGAACCATGGCAATAAGATTGCCGTCGGAGTCGCGCTGAACGGAGCGGTTCCGGATCTTCACGGTGCCGTCAACGTTGGACTCGATGAACGAGCTGTCGACAACCTGTGCCGTACCGCCGATGTGGAACGTCCGCATCGTCAGCTGGGTGCCCGGTTCACCGATCGACTGAGCGGCGATAACACCAACGGCCTCGCCGAGATTGACCGGTGTCCCGCGTGCAAGGTCACGGCCGTAGCAGGTCGCGCACACGCCGGTTTCGGTTTCACAGGTCAGAACCGAACGGATCTTGATCTGCTGTACCTTCGCAGCCTCGATCGCCTCAACATCCTTCTCGTCGATGAGCGTGCCTTTGGGGACAAGCACCTCGCCGGTCTGGTTGTTGACGACATCTTCCGCGGTCGTGCGGCCAAGAACGCGCATGCCGAGAGAGGCAATGACGTTACCGGCATCGACGATCGGCGCAACGGTGATCCCGCGCTCGGACCCGCAATCCTGTTCCAGGATGATGCTGTCCTGCGCAACGTCCACAAGACGACGCGTGAGGTAGCCGGAGTTTGCCGTCTTCAAGGCGGTATCGGCCAGACCCTTACGGGCACCGTGCGTGGAGTTGAAGTACTCCAGAACCGACAGGCCTTCCTTGAAGTTCGAAATGATCGGGTTCTCGATGATGGACCCGTCCGGCTTGGCCATCAGGCCGCGCATGCCCGCCAGCTGCTTCATCTGCTGGGGCGAGCCACGGGCACCGGAGTGCGACATCATGTAGACCGAGTTCATCGGCTTCTGACGTCCGGTCTCGTCGTCGATCTGGACCGCCTTGATGCGGGCCATCATTTCGTCGGCGATCTTGTCGGTGCATTTCGCCCAGGCGTCGACAACCTTGTTGTACTTTTCACCCTGAGTGATCAGACCGTCATTGTACTGCTGCTCGTATTCGGTCGCGAGCGACGCGGTTTCGGCAACCAGGTTCTGCTTGGTGTCCGGAATGACCATGTCGTCCATGCCGAACGAGATGCCCGCGTTACAGGCATTCTTGAAGCCGAGTTCCATGATCCGGTCACAGAAGATGACCGTCTCCTTCTGACCGCAGGCACGGTAGACCGTGTCGATCATCTTGGAGATTTCCTTCTTGGTCATCAGCTTGTTGCAGACCTCGAACGGAACCTCGAAATGCTTCGGTAGCAGTTCCGCGATCAGCATCCGGCCCGGTGTCGTCTCGATGATCTCGGACGTCGGGTTGCCGTCCGCATCAACGGACTTGTAACGGCCCTTGATCTTGGTGTGCAGCGTGATGACCTTGTTGGCCAGGGCGTGATGGATTTCGCCGATATCGCCGAATGCCATGCCCTCGCCCGGCTCGCCTTCCGCCAGGATCGACAGGTAGTAGAGACCAAGAACGATATCCTGCGAGGGAACGATGATCGGGCCGCCGTTCGCCGGGTGCAGGATGTTGTTCGTGGACATCATCAGCGTCCGCGCTTCCAGCTGGGCTTCCAGCGACAGCGGAACGTGAACAGCCATCTGGTCACCGTCGAAGTCGGCGTTGAACGCCGAACAGACGAGCGGGTGCAGCTGAATGGCCTTGCCTTCGATCAGGGTCGGTTCGAACGCCTGGATGCCGAGACGGTGAAGGGTCGGCGCACGGTTCAGAAGAACAGGGTGCTCACGGATCACCTCGTCAAGGATATCCCAGACTTCCGGGCGCTCCTTTTCCACCAGCTTCTTCGCCTGCTTGACGGTCGAGGAGAAGCCCTTGGCGTCAAGGCGCGAATAGATGAACGGCTTGAACAGCTCAAGCGCCATCTTTTTCGGCAGGCCGCACTGGTGCAGCTTCAGTTCCGGACCAACGGTGATGACCGACCGGCCGGAATAGTCGACGCGCTTGCCGAGCAGGTTCTGACGGAAACGGCCCTGCTTGCCTTTCAGCATGTCGGAAAGCGACTTCAGCGGACGCTTGTTGGCCCCCGTGATGACGCGGCCGCGGCGGCCGTTATCGAACAGCGCATCAACCGATTCCTGAAGCATGCGCTTCTCGTTCCGGATGATGATGTCCGGAGCACGCAGTTCCATCAGGCGGCGCAGACGGTTGTTCCGGTTGATCACGCGGCGGTAGAGGTCGTTCAGGTCCGACGTCGCGAACCGGCCGCCGTCCAGCGGAACCAGCGGGCGCAGATCCGGCGGGATCACCGGAACAACGGTCATGATCATCCATTCCGGACGGTTGCCCGATTCCATGAATGCTTCGATGACCTTCAGACGCTTGGCCAGCTTCTTCGGCTTCAGCTCGGTTGTCGCCTCGGCGATTTCCTGGCGCAGCTTTTCGCTTTCCCGCTCCAGATCCATGCTCATCAGGATTTCGCGGATCGCCTCGGCGCCGATCATGGCAGTGAACGCGTCTTCGCCGTACTCGTCCTGCGCGGCAACATAGTCTTCCTCGGAGAGGAGCTGATGCTGCTTAAGCGGTGTCAGGCCCGGCTCGAGAACGACATAGTTCTCGAAATAAAGAACGCGTTCCAGATCCTTCAGCGTCATGTCGAGCAGAAGGCCGATGCGGCTCGGCAGCGACTTCAGGAACCAGATGTGCGCAACCGGGGCTGCAAGCTCGATGTGGCCCATGCGCTCGCGGCGAACCCTGGAAAGCGTGACTTCAACGCCGCACTTTTCACAGATGACGCCCTTGTATTTCATGCGCTTGTACTTGCCGCAAAGACATTCGTAGTCCTTGATCGGGCCAAAGATACGCGCGCAGAACAAACCGTCGCGCTCAGGCTTGAACGTGCGGTAGTTGATGGTCTCCGGCTTTTTGATTTCGCCGAAAGACCAGGACAAGATCTTTTCCGGGCTCGCAAGCGAAATCCGGATATTGTCGAAGGTCTGTGTGGGAGCCTGCTGGTTAAACAGGTTCATGACCTCATGATTCATGATCCATCTCCTTCGATGCGCGGCCGGGGACCGGGTTTTGTTCACCGTCCCCGTAACCGGCATGCCAAGTCATTTGTGGTCCGTTGCCGGGGTTATTCTGCGGCGTCCGCAGTTTCTTCCTCGGCAATCATGGGTGCATCGGTACGCTGAAGTTCAACGTTGAGACCCAGGGACCGCATTTCCTTCACAAGCACGTTGAAGCTTTCCGGTATGCCTGCCTCGAACGTGTCGTCGCCGCGGACAATGGCCTCGTAGACCTTTGTACGGCCGGCAACGTCGTCCGACTTCACTGTCAGCATTTCCTGCAGCGTGTAGGCGGCACCGTAGGCTTCAAGTGCCCAGACCTCCATTTCACCGAAGCGCTGGCCACCGAACTGCGCCTTACCACCCAGCGGCTGCTGCGTGACGAGCGAGTATGGGCCGATCGAACGGGCATGGATCTTGTCGTCGACAAGGTGGTGCAGCTTCAGCATGTAGATGTAGCCCACCGTGACCTTACGATCGAACTCCTCACCGGTCCGGCCATCATAGAGAACCGACTGGCCGCTCGGATCGTAGCCGGCGATATTGAGGGCCTCGACCACATCCGGCTCACGTGCACCGTCAAAAACCGGCGTTGCAATCGAAACGCCCTTCTTCAGCTGGTCTGCGAGCCGGACGATACCGTCGTCGTCATAGGACTTGACGTCGTCGCCCTTCATGTTGTCGCCGTAGATCTCAACGATCTTGCCGCGAAGCTCCTCGATCTGGCCGGAGCGCTTGTACTCCTCGTACATCTCACCGATCCGGTTGCCCATGCCCCGGCAGGCCCAACCCAGATGGGTTTCCAGGATCTGGCCGACGTTCATGCGCGAAGGCACGCCGAGCGGGTTGAGCACGATGTCGACATGGGTTCCGTCTTCCAGGAACGGCATGTCTTCACACGGGTTGATCTTGGACACGACGCCCTTGTTGCCGTGACGGCCCGCCATCTTGTCGCCCGGCTGAAGCTTGCGCTTCACGGCAACAAAGACCTTGACCATCTTCATGACGCCTGGGGGAAGTTCGTCACCGCGCTGCAGTTTCTCGACCTTGTCGATGAACCGCTGCTCCAGACGCTTCCGGCTGTCGTCATACTGACCGCGCAGAGCTTCGATCTCGGACATGAACTTCTCGTCCTCGGTGGCGAACTGCCACCACTGGGACCGCGGGAAGTCATTGAGCACGTCGCCCGTCAGGACACCGTCCTTGCTGAAGCCTTTCGGGCCTGCAACGGCGGTCTTGTCCATCAGCATCTCGGCCAGGCGGCCATAGACGTTCCGGTCGAGGATCGCCTGCTCGTCGTCCCGGTCTTTTGCAAGACGTTCGATTTCCTCGCGCTCGATGGCCATCGCGCGCTCGTCCTTTTCAACGCCGTGGCGATTGAAGACGCGGACCTCGACAACCGTGCCGCTGACACCCGGTGGCAGGCGCAGGGACGTGTCGCGGACGTCGGACGCTTTCTCACCGAAGATGGCGCGCAGAAGCTTTTCTTCCGGCGTCATCGGGCTTTCGCCCTTCGGCGTGATCTTGCCAACGAGGATATCGCCCGGGTTGAGTTCGGCACCGATATAGACGATGCCGGCCTCGTCGAGATTCTTCAGCGCTTCTTCGGAAACGTTCGGAATGTCGCGGGTGATTTCTTCCGGGCCGAGCTTGGTATCACGCGCCATCACCTCGAATTCCTCAAGGTGAATGGATGTGAACACGTCGTCGGACACGATCCGCTCGGAAAGCAGGATGGAATCTTCGAAGTTGTAGCCGTTCCAGGGCATGAACGCGACGAGCACGTTCCGGCCGAGCGCCAGATCGCCGAGATCCGTGGACGGACCGTCGGCAATGATGTCGCCCTTGTGGACCCGGTCACCGACACGCACCAGCGGACGCTGGTTGATGCAGGTGTTCTGGTTGGACCGCTGGAACTTCTGCAGACGGTAGATGTCGACGCCGGACTTGCCCGGGTCGAGATCTTCCGTGGCGCGGATGACGATACGGGTCGCATCGACCTGATCCACCACACCTGCGCGGCGGGCACCGATGGCAGCGCCCGAATCGCGCGCAACGATCGGTTCCATGCCGGTTCCGACAAACGGCGCTTCGGCGCGCACCAGTGGCACGGCCTGACGCTGCATGTTCGAACCCATGAGCGCGCGGTTGGCGTCGTCGTTTTCCAGGAACGGAATGAGCGCCGCCGCGACAGACACGAGCTGTTTCGGCGAAACGTCCATGAGGTCGACCTTGTCGGACGGTACCATCATGTTCTCGCCTGCGTGACGGCAGGTGATCAGCTCTGTCGTGAACCGGCCGTCCGCATCATATTCCGCGTTGGACTGGGCCACGTAGTGCTTGGCTTCTTCCATCGCCGACAGGTAAACGACCTCGTTGCTGACAACGCCGTCATTGACCTTGCGATAAGGACTTTCGATGAAACCGTACTTGTTGACGCGCGCGAATGTGGCAAGCGAGTTGATCAGACCGATATTCGGACCTTCCGGGGTCTCGATCGGGCAGATACGTCCGTAATGCGTCGGGTGCACGTCGCGCACCTCGAAGCCGGCACGCTCGCGGGTCAGACCGCCCGGGCCAAGAGCCGACAGGCGGCGCTTGTGCGTGACTTCGGACAGCGGGTTGGTCTGGTCCATGAACTGCGACAGCTGGGAGGAACCGAAAAACTCGCGAACCGCGGCCGCAGCCGGCTTCGCGTTGATCAGGTCCTGCGGCATCACCGTGTCTATTTCCACGGAGCTCATCCGCTCCTTGATCGCACGTTCCATGCGCAACAGGCCGACGCGGTACTGGTTTTCCATGAGCTCGCCGACCGACCGGACACGGCGGTTGCCGAGGTTGTCGATATCGTCGATGTCGCCCTTGCCGTCGCGCAGTTCCAGGAGAACGCGGATGACTTCTAGGATGTCTTCCTTGCGCAGCGTCCGGACCGTGTCCTCGCACTGCAGGTCGAGACGCATGTTCATCTTGACGCGGCCGACGGCGGACAGGTCGTAGCGTTCATCATCGAAGAACAGCGACTGGAACATTGCTTCGGCGGTATCGATCGTGGGCGGCTCGCCTGGACGCATCACGCGGTAGATGTCGAACAGCGCGTCTTCGCGGGACTCGTTCTTGTCGACGGAGAGCGTGTTGCGGATGTAAGGACCGGTGTTGACGTGGTCGATGTCGAGCATCGGAAGTTCGGTGTACCCGCGCTCCACGAGTTCTTCGAGCAGCTTGCCGGTGATCTCGTCTCCAGCCTCTGCGAAGATCTCGCCGGTCTGCGTGTCCACGATGTCTTCGGCAAGGTACTGGCCGTGCAGGTCCTCATCGGTAATCTTGAGCGCCGTGACGCCCTTGTCACCGAGCTGACGGATCGTGCGGGCCGTGATCTTGCGGCCGCTTTCAACGACGACTTCACCGCTGTCTGCATCAATTAGGTCGTAAGACGCCTTGGTGCCCTTCAGACGCGCACCGTCGAACGGCATGCGCCAGGACCCGTCTTTCTGACGCGTGTAGTCGATGCGGTTATAGAACGTGTTGAGGATTTCCTCGCCGTCCAGGCCGAGCGCCATCAGCAGCGACGTCACCGGGATCTTGCGCCGGCGGTCGATGCGCGCATGCACGATGTCCTTGGCGTCGAATTCGATATCGAGCCAGGATCCGCGATAGGGAATGACGCGGGCAGCGAACAGCAGCTTGCCGGACGAATGGGTCTTGCCCTTGTCGTGGTCGAAGAACACGCCCGGCGAGCGGTGCATCTGGGAGACGATGACGCGCTCGGTGCCGTTGACGATGAACGTGCCGTTGTCCGTCATGAACGGCATGTCGCCCATGTAGACATCCTGTTCCTTGATGTCCTTGACGGACTTGGCGCCGGTGTCTTCATCAACATCAAAAACGATGAGCCGCAGGGTGACCTTGAGCGGCGCTGCGAACGTCATGTCGCGCTGGCGGCACTCGTCGACATCGTATTTGGGAGCTTCAAATTCGTAGGAAACAAATTCCAGCAGGGACGTCCCTGCGAAATCGGAGATGGGGAATACGGACTGGAAGACCGCTTCAAGGCCTTCATTTTTGCGGCCACCGCCCGCCATCTCGTCGACCTGGAGAAACTGGTCGTAGGATGCTTTCTGCACCTCGATGAGATTGGGCATTGCCGCGACATCGCGGATCGATCCGAAGTATTTACGGACCTTTTTGCGACCGTTGAACGTTTGGGTCATTGTCGCTCCTCGTATCGGCCGGGTAACGGCTTCCCGAAACGCCCCTTTTCCAATCGGGCTGCCCGCCCGGGCGCTTCGGAAAACCGTCCCCCAAATTCAATCAGCTTCCACCTGGAAGAAAAGCTGACCGGGTTATGGGGCCCGGGACATGCGCGGCACAGCAGACAAACGCGGCATACCCCAGTGGTGCGTTTGCCCCGGAAACGGGTCGGACCCGCCGGGGCAACAAACGGTCCCGGTTGCCCGGGACCGCGTAAAGGCAAAAGCCTTTGTTACTTCAGCTCGACAGAAGCGCCAGCTTCTTCCAGCTTTTTCTTCAGTTCTTCAGCTTCGTCCTTGGAAACGCCTTCCTTGACGGCTTTCGGAGCGGACTCAACGAGTTCCTTAGCTTCCTTCAGGCCAAGACCGGTGATTGCACGGACTTCCTTGATGACGTTGATTTTCTTGTCGCCGGCAGCAGCCAGAACAACGTCAAATTCGGTTTTCTCTTCAGCAGCAGCAGCTTCGCCGCCAGCAGCACCACCGGCAGCAGCAACTGCAACCGGAGCAGCGGCGGAAACGCCCCACTTTTCTTCCAGAAGCTTGCTGAGTTCAGCGGCTTCCATGACGGTCAGCGAGGACAGTTCTTCTACGAGCTTTTCAAGATCAGCCATTTTATTCAGTACCTTAAGTTCGAACCAGTTCGGTTACGTTAGACAGTGTGTTTGGACGCCTTACGCGGCCTCGTCCTTCGTGGCATACGCATTGAAGACGCGGGCGAGCTGCCCGGCCGGTGCGTTGACAACCTGAGCAATCCGGGAAGCCGGGGTCTGGATCATGCCAACCAGTTTCGCACGCAGCTCATCGAGCGACGGCATGGTTGCCAGAGACTTGACGCCTTCCGGGTTCAGATTGGTCGTTCCAAGAGCACCGCCAAGGATTTCCAACTTTTCGTTGGCCTTGGCGAAATCAACAGCTGCTTTTGGAGCTGCTACCGGATCGTCTGAATAGACGAGAACGGTAGGGCCCTGAAACAGGTCGGAGATGTGCTCAAGGTCGGTGCCTTTAAGGGCGAGTTTCACAAGGCGGTTTTTTGCGACTTTTACAGAGCCGCCGGCTTCACGCACAGATGCCCGCAATGCAGTCATCTGGGCAACCGAAAGACCTGCATAGTGCGCGACGACAACGACGCCGGTATTTCCCAGCTCTTCGTTGAGAGACGTCACGAACTCGTGCTTTTCCGCTCTTTCCACTTGCCTTCTCCATTTGATGGCGTTGCCGCCATCGGTTTACCTTTGCCACCCGCATTCGGTTCCGAACCCGGAACCGCTTTGGAGGCGGCGCTCAGGGTCCTGTCCCCTCACCTTCACGCGGAACGCGCGGCAAGGTCTGGTTCGAACCTGTTTGTCCGCCGGAGGCGGAAAATTCGGTTCTCACCCATCTATGCAGGCCTAAATCGCTTAAGCCGGTTTCCCGGCACCTGCAGTCTCGGACAGGGCAACCCGGCAGAAACCCGCCGGGTCTATTCGGCCTTGAGGCCGAAATCTCGTTTCGATCCGGTGTCCCGGATCACTCGCCGGCAACGCTGGCGAGATCGATCTTCACACCCGGGCCCATCGTGGACGAAACCGCGATGCGCTTCAGGTAGGAGCCTTTCGCGCCGGACGGCTTGGCCTTCTGGACCGCGTCGACGAGCGCCTTGACGTTCTGCAGGATGGCCTCTTCTGAGAAGGACACCTTGCCGACGCCGGCGTGAACGATACCCGCCTTTTCAACGCGGAACTGAACGGCACCGCCCTTGGCGTCGTTGACCGCAGCGGTCACGTCAGGGGTTACCGTTCCAACCTTCGGGTTCGGCATCAGGCCACGCGGGCCGAGCACTTTACCCAGACGGCCGACCAGCGGCATCATGTCAGGGGTTGCAATGCAGCGATCGAAGTCGATCTTGCCGCCCTGCACTTCCTGGACCAGTTCTTCCGCACCGACGATGTCGGCACCGGCTGCCTTGGCCTCATCCGCCTTGTCGCCACGTGCGAAAACGGCGACGCGAACGTTCTTGCCGGTTCCGTTCGGGAGCACGCAGACACCGCGGACCATCTGGTCGGCGTGACGCGGGTCAACACCGAGGTTGATCGCGACTTCGACAGTCTCGTCGAACTTTGTCTTGGCGCGGCCCTTGACCAGGCCGATGGCCTCGTCGAGCGAATAAAGCTTGTTGCGGTCGATGCCTTCACGGGCAGAAGCAATACGTTTTCCAACCTTTGCCATGATCTTACCCTTTCACCTCAAGGCCCATCGAACGGGCGGAGCCCTCGACCATCAGCATTGCTGCATCGACGTCGTTGGCGTTCAGGTCCTTCATCTTGGCTTCGGCGATTTCCTTCACCTGGTCCCGCGTGACCGATCCGACCGTTCCACGGCCAGGGGTCTGGGAACCCTTCTGCAGCTTTGCAGCTTTCTTCAGGAAGAAGGATACCGGCGCCGTCTTCACTTCGAAGGTGAAGGACTTGTCGGTGAAATATGTTATCACGGTCGGGCACGGAGCGCCCTTTTCAACGTCCTGGGTCTGCGCATTGAATGCCTTGCAGAATTCCATGATGTTCAGACCACGCTGACCGAGCGCCGGCCCGATGGGCGGCGACGGGGTCGCGGAACCTGCCGGCACCTGAAGCTTCAGGAAACCTTCAATTTTCTTCGCCATATCTGTCTCCAATCATACGCAGCTGAACGGCGATCCAGCTGGCTGGGAGCTGGTGGTCCGGCCCTTCGTCGACATCCGGCGATGAATGTCAGAACCTTCCACCGATTTTCCCGGTCCGCAGGCCTACGCCTCTTTCCGGGCACTCGAACCGCCCTTTCGGACGGCAAACGGTCAAAGTTTGTCGACTTGACCGAATTCCAGTTCGACCGGCGTTGCACGGCCGAAGATGGACACGGCCACCTTGAGACGCGCGCGCTCGTCGTCGACTTCCTCGACAAGGCCGGAAAACGACGCAAACGGTCCATCGGACACGCGCACCTGTTCGCCAACCTCGAAAGTCACCGACGGCTTCGGCCGGTCCACGCCCTCTTGCACCTGGTTTATGATGCGTAGGGCTTCTTTTTCCGGGATCGGCATCGGCTTTTGATCCGCGCCAAGGAATCCCGTCACTTTCGGTGTATCTTTGATGAGGTGGAACGCCTCGTTGGTCATGTCCATTTTCACCAGGACGTATCCCGGAAAGAACTTGCGCTCGGTGTCGACCTTGCGGCCACGGCGCACTTCGACGACCTTTTCCATCGGAACGAGGATTTCCTCAAACAGATCGGTAAGCCCTTTCTGCTCGGCCTTCTCGCGGATGGAATCGGCGACCTTTTTCTCAAAATTGGAATAGGCGTGCACAATGTACCAGCGCTTGGCCATGGATCTTCGTTCCGTTTCTTGTTCTTGTCTGCAAACCGGACGGTCGGTCTTACTCAGCCGCCGACACCCAAAAGCAAACCGATGCCCCAACTCATCAGCTGATCCGCGACGAGGAAGAAGATCGACGCGATCAAGACCATGACGAACACCATGGCGGTGGTCACGGCTGTTTCCTTGCGCGTCGGCCACGTCACCTTGGACGTTTCGGAGCGCACTTCCTGGATGAATTTAAAGGGATTGGTCTTCGCCATTCCGGTTCCGGTCTGTTAAATACGAGTGGGCGCGCGAAAAACTCCGCGCGCCTCACTCGAGGAAACTCTTTAAGCCCTCGAGGCAATTAAATCAAGAGCAATCTGGCAGGGGCAGCAGGGTTCGAACCCGCGACCTACGGTTTTGGAGACCGTCGCTCTACCAACTGAGCTATACCCCTATAAGCAACCGCCTTGCGGCTTCGCTCCTGATACCTTCTCAAGCCACGCATCGCAAGACTTAAGAAGAGGAGCTGCCGGGCACAAGACCCGGCAACCCGAATTCATCTTATTCGATGATGGATGCGACGACGCCGGCGCCGACGGTACGGCCGCCTTCGCGGATCGCGAAACGCAGGCCTTCTTCCATGGCGATCGGCACGATCAGCTCGACGTCAACGGAAACGTTGTCGCCCGGCATCACCATTTCCGTGCCTTCCGGCAGGGATACAACACCCGTCACGTCCGTCGTACGGAAGTAGAACTGAGGACGGTAGTTGGTGAAGAACGGCGTATGACGGCCACCTTCTTCCTTCGTCAGGATATAGGCTTCCGCCTTGAACTTCGTGTGCGGGGTAACGGAACCCGGCTTGCAAAGAACCTGGCCGCGCTCGACTTCCTCACGGCCAACGCCGCGGATCAGAGCACCGATGTTGTCGCCTGCTTCGCCGCTGTCCAGCAGCT
>JBCBUA010000125.1:0-15601 GCA_039818365.1 Pseudomonadota bacterium | reverse complement strand
CACAAACATGGCTGGATTCCAGATCGGCATTCGTCTTCGCCTCACTGGCCTGGAATGACGGTGGTTGGGGCGGCGATGGAAGGCGTTACACTCCGCCACCGTCATTCCGGGCAAGCGCAGTGCCAGATGCGCGCCGATCTGGAATCCAGACGTATGTCGCGCTAAAGGCGCGTCTTTTGACTGTTGTGGTGATCGTGTTCGCTTCGCTCACAAACGTGTCCGGATTCCACATCGGCATTCGTCTTCGCCTCACTGGTCTGGAATGACGGTGGATGGGGCGGGGAACAGGGATCACGTCCAGCTGAGAACCACTTTGCCCCCTTCGCCGGACTTCATGGCAGCGAAGCCCGCTTCGAAGTCGTCGACGCCGAAGCGGTGGGTAATCACGTTGCGGACATCAAGACCGTTCTGGAGCATGGCAATCATCTTGTACCAGGTTTCGAAGATCTCGCGGCCATAGACGCCCTTGATCGTGACTGCCTTGAACACGATCCGGGACCAGTCGACGGGCGACTTGCCCGGCGGAATTCCCAGCAGTGCAATGCGTCCGCCCATGACGAGATTTTCGACCATCTGATCGAGGGCCACCTGGCTACCGGACATTTCCAGTCCAACGTCGAAACCCTCGCGCATGCCCAGTTTCTGCTCGATCCCCTTGAGGTCCTGGTTGGCGACATTTACGGGCACCACGTCGGTGACCCGCGCGGCCAGATCAAGCCGGTCCTGGTTGATGTCGGTAATGACAACGTTGCGCGCACCGACATGGCGTGCAACGGCGGCGGCCATGATCCCGATGGGGCCGGCACCGGTGACCAGAACATCCTCGCCGACAAGGTCAAAACTCAGTGCCGTGTGAACGGCATTGCCCAGCGGGTCGAGAATCGCGCCGATTTCATCATCGATTTCATCCGGCAGCGGCACCACATTGAATGCGGGCAGACGCAGGTATTCGGCGAATGCGCCCTGCTCATTGACGCCAATTCCGCGGGTTTCGGGGTCGAGGTGAAACTTGCCCGCCCGGGACTGCCGGGACTGCTTGCCGATCAGGTGCCCCTCACCGGAGCATCTCTGGCCGACGTCAAATTCCGTGACGTTCTTTCCGAGTTCGACAATCTCTCCGGCAAATTCATGTCCGGTGATCATCGGAACGGGAACGGTTTTCGCTGCCCAGTCATCCCAGTTCCAGATATGAATGTCCGTTCCGCAAATGCCGGTCTTGTGGACCTTGATCAACACGTCGTCCGGCCCGATGTCCGGCATGGGTGACCGGGTCATCCAAAGGCCTTCGCGCGGCTCCAGCTTGGCAAGCGCCTTCATCTGGTTGCTGCTCATGACAGAACCCCTGTCGCCTTGCCCGCCCTTTCAAAGGCCGAGAGCGCCCGGTCGAGCTGCTCATGGGTGAGTGCGGCATTCATCTGGGTGCGGATACGCGCCTGACCGCGCGGCACGACGGGAAAAAAGAAACCGGCGACGTAGACGCCTTCTTCAAACAGTTTCGACGCCATCTCCTGCGCCAGTTTCGCATCGCCCAGCATTACCGGAATGATCGGGTGCTCGCCGGCAAGAAGCTCGAAACCGAGTGCTTCCAGTCCGGAGCGCCAGTAATCGGCATTGTCGAACAGGTGCCGCCTCAGATCGTCGCCCTCTTCCACAAGCCGGATCGCCTCGAGCCCGCTCATGACGACCGCAGGCGGCAGGGAGTTGGAAAAAAGGTAGGGCCGCGCGCGCTGGCGCAGCAGGTCAATCACGGGCTGCGGTCCGGCTATGTAGCCACCGATGCCGCCGCCCAGCGCCTTGCCGAGTGTGCCTGTGAGGATGTCAACGTCGACGCCGAAATGCGCCGGTGTCCCCGCGCCCTTCGGCCCCATGAACCCGGTGGCGTGGCAGTCATCGACCATGACGATCGCATCGTACTGCCCTGCCAGATCCGTGATTTCGGGCAGGTTCGCAAGATACCCGTCCATGGAAAAGACGCCGTCGGTGGCGATCATGATGTGACGGGCACCATCCGCGCGCGCTTCCTTCAGCTTGGCTTCCAGATCCGTCATATCGGAATTCGCATAGCGGTAGCGCTTGGCCTTGCAGAGCCGGATGCCATCGATGATCGAGGCATGATTGAGCGCGTCCGATATGATCGCGTCCTCCGGGCCCAGAAGCGGCTCGAACAAGCCACCATTGGCATCGAAACAGGCGGCGAACAGAATGGAATCGTCCTTGCCCAGAAACTGCGCCAGACGCTGTTCCAACTGGCGGTGAATGTCCTGCGTTCCGCAGATGAAACGCACGGACGCCATGCCATACCCTTTGGGCTCAAGGGCCCGTCGCGCCGCCTCTTCGAGCGCGGGGTGATTGGCAAGCCCGAGATAGTTGTTGGCACAAAGATTAATGACCTCGCGCCCGTTCACCTCGATCACACCGCCCTGCGGCGACGAAATCTCACGCTCCTTCTTGTAAAGGCCCTCGGCCTCGATCTCTTCCAGGATACCGGCGATGTGGGAAAGGAAAGCGTTGCTCACGGCGAAGCTCCGAAAAGATGGATGTTTCATCCACTATACCGGAATTTTCACTCGATAGAAAGCGATCCCATCTAATATAGCGGATTTTTGATCTCTAAGCGAAGAGATCTAGAACTTCACGACCATGAGGATCGCCCGGGCGGGGCCGTCAGTGGCCTCGATCACGTGCGGGACGTCGGCGGCATAGCGGGCGGTGTCGCCTGTTTCGATCGTGCCCTTGGCAACGCCGGATGTCACTTCCAGCCGGCCTTCCTGCACAATCAGCTGTTCACGGGTGCCGCGTGCATGCGGCTTGCTGTCGAGCTTGCCGCCTTCCCGGAAGACGAGTTCATAGACCTCGAGCTTGCCTGCATCCTGTGGCGCGGACAGGATGCGGATCTTGCAGCCATCGCCGGCCCGGTCGAGCGCCGGCGTCTGATGTTCGTGCAGGATCTCGACCCTGTCTTCGGCCACTTCCTCTCCCAGAAGGCCAGCAAAATCGACGTTCAGCGCCCTTGTCAGATTGAGAAGTGTGGCAACCGTCGGGTTCGACTCGCCGCGCTCGATCTGGCTGACCATCGATCTTGACACACCGGAGATCTTTTCGACCGCCTCCAGCGAAAGGCCCTGTGCGCGGCGCGCCTGTTTCAGGCGCTCGGGAAGCCGGGAGAGAATATCGGAATCTGTCATGACGGAAATAAAGTCAGTTTCATGCGCCTTTGCAATTGCTCTTTTGCGCCATGTGCCTGCGAAATGAAGCGTTTCTGGGCGACTTGCCCTATGTCCATGACCCATCGTCGTTTCCAAAGTGCATCCTGTCGCAAACGGAACAGATGCTGCACTGCGCTCTCACATAGCGTTCCGAGCACTGTCAGCGGCCCGTCCCGCCTGACCAGATTTGAGTTTTCAAGGACACGCCGCGGAGATACCCAATGGCTAGCGATATCGAAATTGCCCGTGCAGCCAGCATGAAACCGATCCAGGAGATCGGTGAGCGCCTCAACATTCCAGACGAGGCCCTCCTGCCCTATGGCCGGACGAAAGCCAAGGTCTCGGCCGACTACATCAACGGACTGGGAGAGCGCGAGAACGGCAAACTGATCCTTGTCACCGCGATCAACCCGACGCCTGCCGGCGAAGGCAAGACCACGACGACGGTCGGTCTCGGCGACGGCCTCAACAAGATCGGCAAGAACGCAATGATCTGCCTGCGCGAGCCGTCCCTTGGGCCCTGCTTCGGCATGAAGGGTGGCGCGGCGGGCGGCGGCTATGCCCAGGTCGTGCCGATGGAAGACATCAACCTGCACTTCACCGGCGATTTCCACGCCATCACCTCCGCGCATAACCTCCTGTCGGCCCTGATCGAGAACCACATCTACTGGGGCAACGAGCTCGGCATCGACCAGCGCCGCGTGACCTGGCGCCGCGTCCTGGACATGAACGACCGCGCCCTGCGCTCCATCGTCTGCTCTCTGGGCGGCGTCGCCAACGGCTTTCCGCGCGAAGGCGGTTTCGACATCACGGTCGCCTCCGAGATCATGGCGATCCTCTGCCTTGCCACCGACCTTGAAGATCTGCAGAAGCGCCTGGGTGACATCATCGTTGCCTATCGCCGCGACCGGACGCCGATCTATGCGCGCGACATCGAAGCGGATGGCGCCATGACGGTTCTGCTCAAGGAAGCGCTCCAGCCGAACCTGGTTCAGACCCTGGAAAACAACCCGGCCTTCATTCACGGCGGTCCGTTCGCCAATATCGCCCACGGCTGCAACTCCGTCGTTGCAACCCAGACCGCGCTCAAACTGGCCGATTACGTCGTCACCGAAGCCGGTTTCGGGGCGGATCTCGGCGCTGAGAAGTTCTTCGACATCAAATGCCGCAAGGCCGGGCTGTCCCCGGATGCGGTGGTCATCGTCGCGACGATCAAGGCGTTGAAAATGAACGGCGGCATCGCCAAGGATGACCTCGGCACCGAGAATGTAGACGCGGTCGTCAAGGGCTGTGCCAACCTCGGCCGGCATATCGAAAACGTCAAGCAGTTCGGCGTCCCCGCCGTTGTCGCGATCAACCACTTCACGGCAGACACCGAAGCCGAGGTCCAGGCGGTCAAGGACTACTGCGCGGAGCTCGGCGTGGACGCGATCCTGGCAACCCACTGGGCGAACGGTTCTGCAGGGACCGAGGAACTGGCGCAACGCGTGTCCGAGCTCGCCGAAAGCGGCGCTGCGCAATTCGCACCGCTCTACGAGGACAGCTTGTCGCTGTTCGAGAAGATCGAGACGATCGCCAAGCGGATCTACCGGGCCGATGAGGTCCTTGCCGACAAGTCCGTGCGCGACCAGCTCAAGCGCTGGGAAGCGGACGGCTTCGGCGACCTGCCGGTCTGCATGGCCAAGACGCAGTATTCCTTCTCCACCGATCCGCAGCTGCGCGGCGCGCCGACCGGCCATAGCCTGCCGGTCCGCGAAGTCCGCCTCTCGGCCGGTGCCGGGTTCATCGTCGCGATCTGCGGCGAGATCATGACCATGCCCGGCCTGCCGCGCGTGCCATCGGCCAATCACATTCGTCTGGACGACAACGGCCAGATCGAAGGTCTGTTCTGATCTGTCCGGACCAGAACAGCTAACTCGGGCGGGTCAATCGATCCGCCCTTTTCTTTGTGACCGCCGGTTTACCGGCACTGTCGCGTAAGCGACTTGCCGTGTCGCATTGAAGATATCGGCAATTCAGCCTTCAGGCATAAGGTTTTTCACTAAGTTATAGTCACTTGCGCCTGTTGGAGCTGCCCATGTCCGATGAAGAAGATATCGATCTCGCGTCTCTTTCCGACGACGAACTCGTCGAACAGATGCATGACGACCTTTACGACGGTCTTCAGGAAGAGATCGTTGAAGCCGTAAACATCCTGCTGGAACGCGGATGGGCCCCTTACGATGTCCTGACCAAAGCGCTTGTCGAAGGCATGCGCATCGTCGGGATCGATTTCCGCGACGGTATTCTGTTCGTGCCGGAAGTCCTCCTGTCCGCCAACGCCATGAAGGCCGGAATGGGCATCCTGCGTCCGCTGCTCGCGGAAACCGGTGCGCCCAAGGTCGGCAAGATGGTGATCGGCACCGTGAAGGGCGACATTCACGACATCGGCAAGAACCTTGTTTCCATGATGATGGAAGGCGCGGGCTTCGAGGTGATCGACATCGGCATCAACAATCCGGTCGAGAACTATCTCGCGGCGCTCGAAGAGCACCAGCCCGAGATCCTCGGCATGTCGGCCCTGCTGACCACCACGATGCCCTACATGAAGGTCGTGATCTATGAAATGAAGGCAAAGGGCATTCGCGACGACTACATCGTCCTCGTCGGCGGTGCGCCGCTCAACGAGGAGTTCGGTGAGGCGGTCGGAGCGGACGGATATTGCCGCGACGCGGCCGTCGCCGTGGAAATGGCGAAGGACCTGATCGCCCGCCGCCACAACCAACTCGCCGCCAAAGGCTGAGACGGTGTTTGAAGGGGCTGCCGGCATGCAGGTAGGCGAGCCGCTTTTCCCGATCGAGAATGACGAGGACGCGAACGAGAACATCGGACGCGTCCTCATTATTGCCTGCGGCGCGCTCGCACGCGAGATCATCGCGGTCCGTGACATGAACGGCCTCGATCATATCGATCTCACCTGTCTGCCGGCGCAACTTCACAACACGCCGGACAAGATCCCCGACGAGGTGCGGCGCACGATTCTTTTGCACCGGGACGCCTATTCGGAAATCCTGATCGGCTACGGCGATTGCGGCACCGGGGGGCTTCTCGACAAGGTGCTGGAGGAAACCGGCGCAAAACGGATCGAAGGTGCCCACTGCTACGCCTTCTTTTCCGGCCTGGAAGAATTCGACAAGCTTGCGGAAGAGGAACTGGGCACCTTCTACCTCACGGACTTCCTCGCGCGCCATTTTCAAACCATGGTCATCGAGCCGCTCGGCCTGGACTGGCACCCGCACCTCAGGGACATGTATTTCGCCCATTACAAGCGCCTGGTCTATCTCGCACAGACCGACAATCCGGACCTTGAACAGGCCGCACGCGATGCTGCCGAACGGCTGGACCTGACCTTCGAGATCAGGCGAACCGGCTACGGTCTTCTTGCCGGTTTTATGGGTGCAGAGGCAGAGCGTTGACGCGTGGCCCGGGCACGTCGGATTTTCACGCTCATATGCCGCTATCAGGCGACCTGAATCGCACTGCATCCGGCAAACATGCTCTCGGAGGAAGATGAGCAAATGGCGCAGAAGATTATCGTTTTTTGGCGGGATATCCCGGCACAGATCCTGGTGAAGAAGGGCCGCAAGTCCGCACGCCGCGAACTGCCCGCCGTTTTCATGGAAGCGATTGACGCCTGCGCCATGCGGATCGGCGCAAAGGACAGCGAGGCCTACATGGCCGAGTGGCGCCGCACGGATCCCATCGAAGTCTCGGACGACCTTGAAACGGAAGCTGAAACGGCCCTGAGCGAGTTGCTTGCGGCCTATCCCAAAGACCGACTGAAGACCCTGCTCGCAAGTGGAGGCACGGAACATGACTGAACAGCGCTTACTGGCCACCGGGCGCTTTGCCGCCTCCACTGAAATGTCGCCCAAGCAGGTGGTCGAGAAAACCGAACTTCTGGCGAATATCCCGGCCGGAACGCAGGTTTACGTCACCGATCTGGGGAATGCCTCCGAGGACACGATCGTCGCGGCCGTGCGCACCTTGACCGACAACAAGCTGATCGCCGTCCCGCATATGGCGGCGCGCCGCTATCCGTCGCGCGAAGCCTTCGAACGCCGGATCACCCGGCTGGTCCACGAAGGCGGTGCGACGGAGGTGCTTGCGATTGCGGGTGAAGCCGAAACAGCCGGCCCCCTCACCTCATCCGTCGCGCTCCTGGAAACCGGCCTGTTCGACAAGCTCGGCATCCGCAAGATTGCCGTTGCCGGTCACCCGGAAGGTGCTCCCGACATCGCGCCCGATGTGATCCAATCCTTCCTGATGCGCAAACACGAACTGGCCGCCGAGAGCGACGCTGAGTTCCGCATCGTGACGCAGTTCGGGTTCGATCCGCACCGGGTCAGCCTGTGGCTGGACGAACTGCGTGAATGGGGCAACGCCTTCCCGGTCCACATCGGTGTTGCGGGACCGGCCAAGATGACGACCCTCCTGAAATACGCCGCCTTTGCCGGCGTGGAGAATTCGCTGAAATTCCTGAAGAAGCGTGGCGGCGCTGTTGTCTCCATGCTCGCCGGATACGACCCGGACACCATGGTCGAGCCGCTGGAAGCGCGCGTTACCAGCCAACCCGACACGCAGCTCGCCCAGATCCACGTCTATCCCTTCGGCGGCATTCAGAAAACCGCCGACTGGCTGCATGGCCGCGGGAGCTGGTCCTTTCAATCCTCATCATCCATGACTGCCAACGAGAGCGCCTAAATGACACGCACAGTCGTCGCATCCGCCACCAAGGAAATCGTGATCGGTTTCGATCAACCGTTCTGTGTCATCGGCGAACGGATCAATCCGACCGGGCGCAAGAAGCTTGCCGCTGAAATGGTCGCAGGCAATTTCGAAACCGTGAAGTCGGATGCACTGGCGCAGGTGGCCGCGGGCGCGACGATGCTCGACGTCAATGCCGGCGTGACGGCGGTCAACCCGAACGAGACCGAGCCGCCGCTTCTGGTCAAGACTCTCGAGATCGTTCAAGAGCTTACGGACATTCCCTTATCAATTGATTCATCTGTGACCGAAGCGATCAAGGCCGGCCTTGAAGTGACCAAGGGACGCCCGCTGGTGAACTCCGTCACCGGCGAGGAAGAGAAGCTCGAAGCAATCCTGCCCCTGATCAAAAAGTACGACGTGCCGGTCGTTGCCATCTCCAACGATGAGACAGGGATTTCCGAGGACCCGGATGTCCGCTTTGCCGTTGCCAAGAAGATCGTCGAGCGCGCTGCCGATTTCGGCATTCCGTCGCACGACATCGTTGTCGACCCGCTGGTCATGCCGATCGGCGCCATGGGCACGGCGGGTCTTCAGGTGTTCACGCTTGTGCGCCGCCTGCGCGACGAGTTGAAGGTCAACACGACCTGCGGCCTCTCCAACGTCTCGTTCGGCCTGCCGCACCGCCACGGCATCAATGCCGGGTTCATTCCGATGGTGATCGGCGCCGGCATGACCTCGGCAATCATGAACCCGTGCCGCCCGCAGGAAATGGAAGCCGTGCGCGCTGCCAACGTGCTCAACGGAACCGACCCGAACTGCCAGGAATGGATCATGACCTACCGCGACCACCAGCCTGCCGCCGCCGGCGCAGCATCCGCACCCGCGGAAGCAGCCGCCGGCTCAGGCGGACGGCGCAGGGGCGGCCGTGCCGCGCGCAGGTCCGCGGGGTAAGGTCTTGGTCGCTGCCGCTGCTTCGAACACGCGGGCTGCCGGAGGAAAAAGCCGATAGAGTGCCCCCCAATCCCCTCCCCACAAGCGGGAGGGTTTTGCGCGTCGAGAGGTGGGAGTGCATATCGACGAGGCAGAACCCGCTTATGGGCGTCGGCTGTGATCGGAGACAGGAACAAAACCCTCTCCCTGCCGGGAAGGTTTCAGGGTGGGCGTAAAGCCCGGCATTGCACACGGGGCTGATGGAAGCGAAGCGAAAGCATGAACGAACACGCCAAACTTGCAAAAGTCGTCTTTCAGCCAAGCGGACGGCGCGGAACATTTCCCGTCGGCACGCCGTTGCTCGATGCGGCGCGGTCCCTGGGTGTCTATGTCGAATCCGTCTGCGGCGGGCGCGGGATCTGCGGGCGCTGCCAGATCTCGGTTTCGGAAGGAACCTTCGCAAAGGAAAACCTCACGAGTTCGGCCGGAAATCTTGAAGCGGCGACGGAAGCAGAGACCCGTTACGCGACCCTGCGAAGCCTCGCATCGGACCGCCGGCTCTCCTGCCAGGCAAAAATTCTCGGCGATCTGGTGGTGGATGTGCCGACCGATGCCCAGACCAACCGCCAGGTGGTGCGAAAGCGCGCGGAAGCCAAGCATATCGAGGCCGACAGCGCGGTTTCGCTGATCACCGTTTCCATTGCCGAACCGGACATGGAAACACCGCGCGGCGATATCGACCGCCTGCGCGAAGCGCTTGCCGCAGCGGCCGGCCTCTCAGATCTTGCGGTCGACCCGATCCTCCTTCCTTCGGTCCAGACCACCCTGCGCCAGGGCAAATGGACCGTGACTGCCGCCATCTACGCGGATGAAGCGCTGCAGCCAACAGTGACGGCCTTATGGCCCGGTGAAAAGAAAGCCGTCTACGGCCTTGCCGTGGATATCGGTTCAACGACTATCGCGGCACATCTGTGCAATCTGAAGAATGGCAGGACCGTCTCGTCGGCCGGAACCTCCAACCCGCAGATCCGCTTCGGCGAAGACCTGATGTCCCGGGTTTCCTACGTGCAGATGAACCCGACGAAGCTGCCGGATCTGACAAAGGCCGTGCGCGAGGCGATCAATGCGCTGGTCGGCAAGCTTGTCGGCGATGTCGGCGCGGAAAGATCCGACGTTCTGGATGCGACCTTTGTCGGCAATCCGGTGATGCATCACCTCTTCCTCGGGATCGATCCGGTCGAACTCGGCGGTGCGCCGTTCGCGCTGGCCGCCTCCGACGCCATGGTGTTGACTGCGCGCGATCTGTCTCTGGAACTCAATCCCGGTGCGCGCGTCTACATGCTGCCCTGCATTGCCGGTCACGTCGGAGCCGATGCGGCAGCGGCAACGCTGTCCGAAAGCCCGTACAGCCATGACGAGATCACCCTTCTGGTGGATGTCGGCACGAATGCGGAAATCGTCCTGGGCAACAGGAACCGGCTGCTTGCCGCCTCTTCACCGACCGGCCCGGCCTTTGAAGGCGCAGAAATCTCCTCCGGCCAGCGCGCCGCGCCGGGCGCGATCGAGCGCATCCGCATCGACAAGGAAACCCTGGAACCGCGGTTCAAGGTGATTGGCGTTGACGAGTGGTCCGACGAAGAAGGTTTTGCGGACAAGATCGACAGTGTCGGCGTCACCGGCATATGCGGTTCGGGGATCATCGAAGCGGTCGCGGAAATGTATCTGGCGGGCCTCATCACCGAAGACGGGGTCGTCGACGGCGCGCTTGCCGCCCGCACCCACCGTGTCCGGTCCCAGGGGCGGACGTTCTCCTACCTCATCGCGGATGAGGACGTCGAAATCTCGATCCTGCAGACCGACATCCGTGCGATCCAGCTAGCTAAGGGCGCGCTTTATGCAGGGGTCAAGCTCCTGCAGGACAAGCTCGGCACCTATGCGCTAGACCGCATCCGCCTTGCAGGCGCGTTCGGCAGTTACATAGATCCGCAATATGCCATGGTGCTCGGCCTCATACCCGACTGTCCTCTCGACGGTGTCACGGGTGTCGGCAATGCCGCCGGAACCGGTGCCCGCATGGCTCTGTTGAACCGGGGCTACAGGCGCGAGATCGAGCAGACCGTGCGCGACATTGAAAAGATCGAGACGGCACTGGAACCGAAATTCCAGGAACATTTCGTCAATGCGATGGCCCTGCCCAACAAGGTCGATCCCTTCCCGCATCTGCGCGCGGCAATGGAACTGCCGGAACGCAGGGCACCAGCCGCGGACGAATCCGGCGGCAGTGAACGCCGTCGCCGGCGCCGGCGCGGATAAGCGAGCCTGTGAGCGCGGCAGGATCCGCGAACAGATCAGCAGTCTGTGTCAGGGGTCGAGAAAGAACTGCTCTCGTAGCTGGTCCCAGATCTTCTCGCCGATCATGCAGTCATAGGGCTCTTCAAAGGTGAACTGGACCGGCTGGACCAAGGGCTTTTCCGGCTCAAAACCACCGATTTCCAGGATCAGCTTGCGGCGCACCGCGTCCGGGAACTGGGCCCAGTCGGTGACCGGTATGACGAAGCTTGCCGGTCCGCCCGTGACGCATTTGCGGTAGTAAACATCAAGATCGGGAATATTGAACTGCGACCCCGGTCCGCCTGTCGTCATCAGCGGCAGGCCGTTGATCGTGATCCCCTTCTCCAGCGCGGCGTCGCGTGCGATCGTGACAGCCATGCCGTGATTGTTGGGGCCGTCGCCGGAAATGTCGATGACATGCCGGTCGGCCTGAAACGGCACGTCCTCCAGCAGTTCGGCGGCATGGGTAATCGCACCGGAAATGGAGGTGCGGCGCTGACTGAACGACCTGTCCTCCAGGACCTGATCGGAAAAGGCCTGTGCATCGGCCGCCTCGTCGATCAGCGTCCAGTCGACGATCACGCGCAGATGATTGTCGTTGGCCCACTCGAACATCAGCAATGCGATCCTGCCGCGCGCGCCAAGATCGATGGCCCTGATCACTTCTGGGCTGGCAATCGCAGCAGCATAGCCACGGCGCTGCAGCGCCAGTTCTTCCTGGGACATGGAGCGGGAGACATCAATGGCGAGCACGAGGGCAACATCCACCTGTTCCTGAGCCTTCGCCTGCGACTGGAAAACCGCCCCAAAAAGGGCAGCGAACAACATGAAGGGTGTGAGTGCCGCTCTCCACATGCGATCATACTACCTGAAAACCGGGAGCTTGGTAGCGGTGTGCCTTCGATCTGAGATAAAGGCTGCGTGAAACAATTCTCGCGGACGCCCTTTTCAGCTATCGCGCTGCCACCGCGTTCCGCTATAACTAGCGCCAACCAAACGACGCAGGAAACGGTCCATGTCTGAAACTGCCGCCAACGACCAAGCCGAAAAGCCGATGCTTGGCACGCTTCTTCACGAAGGCGTCTACCGGATTGTCATGCAACGGCCCGACCGGATGAATTCACTCTCATCGGGGATGATGGCGGCGCTGTCGTCCGAACTTGACAGGGCTGCGGAAAATCCCGCGGTCCGGGTGATCCTGCTGGGCGCCGAAGGCAAGGTTTTCTGCGCCGGGCATGACCTGAAGGAAATGACCGCCGCCCGCGCCGAAGCAGACGGGGGCAAGGCAACCTACGAGCGGATCATGGCCCAGTGTTCCGACCTCATGCAGCAGATCGTCCGCCTGCCGAAACCGGTCATTGCGGTCGTCACCGGTGTTGCCACGGCCGCCGGCTGCCAGCTTGTCGCGTCCTGTGATCTCGCCATTGCAACGGATACGGCAACCTTCTGCACGCCGGGGGTCAATATCGGATTGTTCTGTTCCACCCCGATGGTGGCGCTGTCCCGCAACGTTGCCCCAAAACATGCGATGGAAATGCTGCTGACCGGCGAAAGCATCGACGCTTCGACGGCGAAGGAATTCGGGCTGATCAACCGGATCGTCCCGCGCGACTATCTGGATCAGGTCGTTCAGAAATACGCCGAAACCATCGCGTCCAAGTCCCTGAAAACGCTCAAGATCGGCAAGGAAGCCTTCTACCGCCAGCTGGAAATGCCGCTGTCCGAAGCCTATGATTTCGCCGCACAGACGATGGTGGACAACATGCTGGCGAACGATGCCGAGGAAGGCATTTCCGCGTTCCTGCAAAAACGCAAACCCGACTGGACGGACAGCTGAGCCGCAGATGAACCACGACATTTATTCCGACACTTACATCAAGGGCATCCTTGATGAAGTCAAAACCGTTGCCATGGTCGGCGCTTCGGCAAACAACGTCCGCCCGTCCTATTTCGTTTTGAAATACCTGCTTTCGAAGGGCTATGACGTCTGGCCGATCAACCCGGGCCAGGCGGGCAAGGAAATTCTCGGGCAGACCGTCTACGCCTCCCTTGACGATATTCCGGACATCCCGGACATGATCGACATCTTCCGCAACTCCGAAGCCGCCGGGCAGATCGTCGATCAGGTTCTTCAGAGCGGCCGGTTGCCGAAGGTCATCTGGATGCAACTGACGGTCCGCCATGACGAGGCGGCCAAACGTGCCGAGGATGCCGGGATAAGGGTCGTGATGGACCGGTGCCCGAAGATCGAATACGGCCGGCTTTCCGGCGAGATCGGCTGGGCCGGGGTCAATTCCAAGACGATCTCCGCCAAGCGGCCAGCGCTCAAGGCGGGGTTCCAGCATCGGGGGCTGACCGGCAAGGCCGAGAGCTGAGATTGCCGGATGCGCGGAAAAGACGCCGCCGCACGCTCAGGCCTTTGACATCGGTATTCCAACAAGCCGCTTCAATTCGAAAAATCCTGCTTTGACCTCCCCTCAAGGTTCGGTCAAACTGCGCCAAATTCCAAAAGGGAGGTTGTTTATGAGCGAAAATATTCCAGGGTTTTCTACGCTGGCCATTCATGCCGGTGCCGCACCCGATCCGTCCACGGGCGCACGCGCCACGCCGATCTACCAGACGACGTCTTTCGTCTTCGACGATGTCGACCACGCAGCCTCCCTGTTCGGCCTGCAGGCTTTCGGCAACATCTATACCCGCATCACCAATCCGACGACTGCCGTTCTGGAAGAGCGCGTCGCAGCCCTGGAAGGCGGCACTGCCGCTCTTGCGACCGCATCCGGTCATTCCGCGCAGCTTCTTTGTTTCCACACCCTGATGCAGCCCGGCGACAACATCGTTGCGGCCAACAAGCTCTATGGCGGCTCCATCAACCAGTTGAATCACTCCTTCAAGAGCTTCGGCTGGAGCGTGAAATGGGCCGACCCGGATGACCTCAACACGTTTGAAGCGGCCATCGACGAAAACACCAAGGCGATCTTCATCGAAAGCCTGGCGAACCCCGGCGGTATCGTCATGGATATCGAAGCGATTTCCGCGCTCGCCAAGGCCAAAGGCATCCCGCTGGTCGTCGACAACACGATGGCAACGCCCTATCTGTGCCGGCCAATCGAACACGGTGCGGACATCGTGCTGCACTCGCTGACCAAGTTCATGGGCGGTCATGGCAACTCCATGGGCGGCATCATCGTTGACGGGGGCAGCTTCGACTGGTCCGCCGGCGGCCGCTATCCGCTCCTGTCCGAGCCGCGCCCCGAATACCAGGGCGTTGTCCTGCACGAGACCTTCGGCAACTTCGCCTTCGCGATCGCCTGCCGCGTGCTGGGTCTGCGCGATCTCGGCCCCGCGATTTCGCCGTTCAACTCGTTCATGATCCTCACCGGCATCGAGACGCTGCCGCTGCGCATGCAGCGCCATTCGGACAATGCCAAGAAGGTTGCCCTGCATCTGTCCGGCCACAGCAAGGTCAAATGGGTGTCCTATGCGGCCCTGCCGGAAGACAAGCATCACGCGCTGCAGCAAAAATACATGCCCAAGGGCGCTGGCGCCGTCTTCACCTTCGGTGTTGAGGGCGGATATGATGCCGGCGTGGCGCTCGTGTCCAAGTGTGAATTGTTCTCGCACCTTGCCAATATCGGCGACACGCGCAGCCTGATCATACATCCGGCCTCCACAACGCACCGTCAGCTGACCGACGACCAGAAGACGGCGGCCGGTGCCGGGCCGGATGTCGTGCGCATTTCAGTCGGCATCGAAGAGGTCGACGACATCATCGCCGATCTCGACCAGGCGCTTTCCGGCTAACCCCCTGACATGAGCATCAAATGCCCGCCTCACCGGCGGGCATTTTTTTTGATCGCTACCCTGAGATCAGTCCTGGTCATTCCTTATTCCTGGCAGACTTCGCAGTTTCTTGCGAACTTCCATCCGTTCGAGGTCATGCCATGGCTCGACCATGGCATCCATGCCGTTTCGTTTCTGAAGCTTGAGGCGGAGGAGCAGGCACGGCATGGATTGCAGGATCAAGCCCTGCAATGACGCGGGTTGGTGAGGCGCGGTTCCTTTGCCTCCCCCTGCCCCCGCGGAGTTCACATCTACTGGGCCCAGACAGCATCCCGGCAGCTCTTACAGCCCCTGCGAACTTCCGTCCGTCCGAGGTCATGCCGTGGAACGACCATGGCATGCATGCCGTTTCGTTTTTGAAGCTCGAGGTGGAGGAGCAGGCACGGCATGGATCTCAGGGTCAAGCCCTGCAATGACGCGGGTTGGTGCGGCGGCTGTCGGTTTTGGCACTAGGGCACGGACCCATAAAAGAAGCCGATTTTGTGGCAGAAATGGCAAAATCTCGGGAGGAAGCGTGTGCAGAGCGGGCTTTTTGCCCGGTC
>JBCBUA010000124.1:0-15607 GCA_039818365.1 Pseudomonadota bacterium | reverse complement strand
GCGGAACTGGATACCGCCCTGGTCGGCAACCCGGCCCATCAAGCCGTCCAACGCATCGATCTCCCGGACAAGGTGCCCCTTCCCCAATCCGCCAATAGCCGGATTGCAGGACATGACACCGATTGTTTCAAAGGTATGCGTGACAAGTGCAGTCCTGGCTCCCGCGCGCGCGGACGCCGACGCGGCCTCGCACCCGGCATGGCCACCACCAATAACAACAACGTCGAAGATCAGGTCCTGGTCGTTCATCGCTTCACCGTGCACACGAGTCCTTTCAAAAGAAGCACTCGGTACCATTCCAACATTTTTTGGGGTCAATCGCTGGCATCCTATCCAGCCTCATCTACCGCACGAGACGGCGCGGTTTAGCGGTTCTTATAGAGCGGGAGACATCACGGGTCAAAGCCCAAATACGGTTCGCAACAATCCGGGCGGGACAAGCAAAAGAGAACCTGGTGATCTCCTTGCGATTGATTCACGTGAAACATGTTCCGGTTCAGAACCGATCCCTGCTCTTCCTTGATTCACGTGAAACATCACTTGCCGATGCAAAAATCCCGGAAGATCACATCGAGGAGGTCTTCGACATCAATGCGGCCGGTTATGCGGCCGAGCGCATCGGCGGCCCTGCGCAGGTCCTCGGCGCGCAGTTCAGATGGCAAATGTGTCGCGGCGACAGCAGATGAAAGACCCTTTATGCAATCCGAGAGATATGCCCGATGCCGCTCGCGTGTCGCCAGCGGCACTTCACCAAGGGAAATCGTTTCTTCTGCAAAACGGGTGAGTGCCTCGAACAAGGCGCGTGTTCCCTCTTCGTTTTGATCGGAACACGAGATTTGCTTGATTGTTCCGGAAGAGTCTTGTTTCGGATGAGTCTCAAGATCAGCCTTGGTATGAATGATCCAGTGAGGAACCTGCTCACGAAGATCAGCTGTCAGTCCTGCCTCAGGATCCTCCAGTGCAACACCTCCCGGCTCCATCGCCCACAAGATGAGATCAGCTTCCTGAGCCCGTGCCTTCGCCCTCCGGATGCCCTCTTTCTCGATAAGGCCGTCGGTATCACGGATCCCGGCCGTATCGACAAGTGTCAGAGGATAGCCGCCCAGATCCAGATGAACTTCAATGACATCTCGCGTCGTTCCCGCCTCTTCCGTCACGATAGCCACATCACGGCCCGCAATGGCGTTAAGCAAACTGGACTTGCCGGCATTCGGCGCTCCCATGAGAACCACCTGCAGACCTGTCCGCAGCCGTTCTCCATTTCTCGATTTCTCCAGATGGGCTGATATCTCCGCATGCAATGTTGCCGCTTCGGACCAGACTTCGTCCGCAACACTGCCCGGCACGTCTTCCTCGTCCGCAAAATCGAAATCCGCCTCGATCATGGCGCGCATATGGACAAGCCGCCGGCGCCAATCTTCATAGAGCTTGCCGAGCGCGCCGCCCATCTGCCGGACAGCCTGCTTGCGCTGAATTTCCGTCTCCGCAGCAATCAGGTCGGCCAGTCCCTCCACTGCGGTCAGATCCATCCGTCCATGGTCAAACGCACGTCTGGTGAACTCACCCGGTTCCGCAGGGCGCGCAGTCTCGAACCTGCCGATGATCTCCAGCAGCCGGGCAACAACTGCGCGTCCGCCGTGGCAGTGCAGCTCGGCAACATCCTCGCCTGTAAAACTCCGCGGCCCTTCGAAGAACAGGACCAGTCCCTCATCAACGAGATCTCCATTTTCGGGATCTCTCAGCCCGCACAGGGTGGCCTGGCGGACTGCCGGCAGGCGGCCACAGACCGCTTTTACAATGTCCTTTGTCTGCGGGCCTGAAACACGTATGACGGCGACGCCTGAAGGAACTGCGCCACTGGACAACGCAAAGACTGTTGATGCCATGAGTTACTTTTCCAACCAGCTGTCACCAAAGAGGATCCTGATGCGCAGAACAGCAAGTGCGCCTCTCTAACAAATCGCAATTCGGACGAAAAGAGCTTTGGGGGTGACACTTGTGTTTCCAGCGGAGAAAACCGGGCTTCAGCACAACCCCGTAGCCAGATCGGGACCAGTTGCACTGGTGGCGGATTCACGTGAAACACGCGTCTTCCTGTTTCACGTGAATCAATGCAGATCGTCGGTGCGCGGATAGCCCTCTGCCTGGAGCATAGTGGAAGCATCATATAGGCGTTTGGTTCGGACCCGAATCCAATACGGCGCCCGATTCACGTGAAACACCCTGTCCGCATCCGACCACGGCATTGTTTCACGTGAATCTACTGACTCTTCTGGCCGCCCTGCCTCTCCCGCGCCATCCAGTCCGTCTTGGCCAGCCGGTAAAGAACATGAAGCGCGACCGGATGATCTGCCGGCAAGGACGGGTGCGAAAAATCCCCATCCACATCCCGGTGCATCCCGATCCGTTGCATCACCTTTTGAGACGGCGTATTGGCGGGGATCGTGAACGCGACGATTTCATCAAGTGCAATAGTTTCAAACCCGAATCGAAGCCATGCATTCGCCGCCTCGCTTGCATAGCCCTTCCCCCACGAGGCCTGCTTCAAACGCCATCCGATCTCGACACACGGCTCGAAAGGAAGCGGTGCAGCATAGGTTGGTCTGTTCAATCCTACGAAACCCAAAAACTCCCCCGTCGATTTGACTTCAACAGGCGCCATGCAGAACCCGTCCTTTTCCTGTTTCTCGACACATCTGGAGACGAGCTGCTCGGATTTCTCCCGGGTCATCACATCCGGGAAATAGCGCATCACCACCGGATCGGCGCACATCTCCGCAAACGGATCGAGGTCCTCGTCTTGCCAGGTGCGGAGATACAGGCGCTCCGTTTCAAGAAGAACGGTCTTGCTCATCAGATCGGTTCCGATTCAAAGAGGGTGTTGTGGGTCCGCTGGAAAGTCTTAACAAAAAGTAAAGGCGCAAACCCTGTGGTTCGCGCCTTCCGTGTTTGCAGCGATCCGCCAGGATCAGGTGTTCATGCTGTCGAAGAATTCGTCGTTCGACTTTGTCTGCTTCAGCTTGTCGAGCAGGAACTCGATGGCATCCACGGTCCCCATCGGGTTGAGAATACGGCGCAGAACGAAGGTCTTCTTGAGACGCTCGTGCGGAACAAGCAATTCTTCCTTGCGTGTGCCGGAACGCTGAATGTCGATGGACGGATACACACGCTTGTCGGAGATCTTACGGTCGAGGATGATTTCGGAGTTACCCGTTCCCTTGAATTCCTCGAAGATGACTTCGTCCATGCGGCTGCCCGTATCGATCAGGGCCGTTGCGATGATCGTCAGTGAACCGCCCTCTTCGATGTTACGCGCTGCGCCGAAAAAGCGTTTCGGCCGTTGCAGTGCATTTGCATCGACACCACCGGTCAGAACCTTGCCCGAGGAAGGAACCACGGTGTTGTAGGCCCGTCCGAGGCGCGTGATCGAATCGAGCAGGATAACCACGTCACGGCCATGTTCCGTCAGACGCTTTGCTTTCTCGATAACCATTTCGGCCACCTGGACGTGGCGCGACGCCGGCTCATCGAAGGTCGACGAAACCACTTCGCCGTTCACGGTCCGCTGCATGTCCGTGACTTCTTCCGGCCGTTCATCGATGAGAAGAACGATCAGGTAGCACTCCGGATGATTCGTCGTGATCGACTTGGCGATGTTCTGGAGAAAGACGGTCTTACCGGTTCGCGGCGGAGCGGTAATCAGTGCACGCTGCCCCTTTCCGAGGGGCGCCACCAGATCGATCACGCGCGAAGACAGATCCTTGATGGTCGGGTCTTCGATTTCCATCCGGAAACGTTCATCCGGGTAAAGCGGTGTCAGGTTGTCGAAATGGACCTTGTGGCGCGCCTTTTCAGGATCTTCGAAATTGATCGTATTGACCTTGAGAAGAGCGAAATACCGCTCGCCTTCCTTCGGGCTTCGAATCTGTCCCTCAACGGTGTCGCCCGTCCGAAGCGAAAAGCGTCTTATCTGAGAAGGTGAAACATAAATGTCATCCGGGCCCGGCAGGTAATTCGCGTCGGGAGATCGCAAGAAGCCGAAGCCGTCCTGGAGGACTTCAACGACACCTTCGCCGATAATCTCGACATCCTGGGCAGCCAGATTTTTCAAAATGGCGAACATCAGCTCCTGCTTGCGCATGGTGCTGGCGTTTTCGACTTCAAGCTCTTCAGCAAACTGCAGCAGCTCGGTCGGTGTTTTTTCTTTTAGGTCTTTGAGTTTCATTTCCCGCATCGAGTTGGGGTCTGGGTTGTTATTGGGATGTTATTTGGAAGGTCGTTCTGTGCCGGATATGATGGGTCGGCCAGAAGGTATCTGAAAGACGTTTTGATGTGTCCAGATTGTTCGGCGAAACGGTACGGTTTGAAACTGCATACGCCGATTTGAAGTGGCGCGAAGATAAAGTGTTTTTTACCGAATCGCAAGCCCGGAAATCTGCCGATTTTTCAGGCTCGGCAAAGAGCCATTCAGCTAAAAAATGGGCAGCTGAATCCGGCCAGCCGCCCGCCGGACGATCCTAAAAGGGTTTGACGATGACCAGTATTACGATCGCGATCATCAGAACGGTCGGAACCTCGTTCAAGATCCTATAGAACCGCGGCGTTCTTGTATTCTTGTCGGCCGCGAATGCCTTGACGCACCGGCTCAGGTATCCGTGGACGCCGGACATGATCAGAACAAGCGTAAACTTCGCGTGGAACCAGCCGTCCTGCCACGCGGAAATTTCATAAGCCGCCCAAAGCCCGAATATCCAGGCCGCGATCATGGACGGGTTGATGATGGCCTTCAGAAGACGGCGTTCCATGACCTTGAAGGTTTCGGACTGAACCGAGCCCACTTCAGCTTCCGAGTGATAGACGAACAGCCGCGGCAGATAGAGCATGCCCGCCATCCAGGCGATAATCGAAATGACGTGGAGCGACTTGACCCACAGGAACAGATCCATGCGTCAGCCCTTCCGAACCAGGTCTACCATCTTCGCGACATTTTCCGGATCCGCGTCCGGGGTCACGCCATGGCCGAGATTGAAAACCAGCGGTCCCTTGTTGAAGGTCTTGAGAATATGCGCGACCCCTTCTTCCAGGGCCGGTCCGCCGGCAACAAGGCGCATCGGATCGAGATTCCCCTGGATCGGAAGCTTGCGTTGTATGTCCAGCGCGAGCTGATCCGGTGCCGTCCAGTCGAAGCCGACCGCGTCAACACCTGTACCTTCGACGAAGGACATGATCCGCGCGGAGGAGGCCTTCGGAAAACCGATAATCTTCGCACCCGGCCGCTGAGCCCGAACACCATCGACAATCCGCTTGGTCGGCTCGATCGACCAGCGCCTGAAACCGGCATCATCCAGAACACCTGCCCAGGTATCAAAAATCTGGACCGCATCGGCACCCGCATCAAGCTGCCGGACCAGATACCGGATCGAGGCGGTGACCAGTTGATCGACGAAACGCTGCATGAGTTCGGGATCACGATAGGCGCCGACACGAGCTGCCACCTGATCCTGTGTCGTATGACCGGCAACAGAATAGCACGCAACCGTCCAGGGAGCCCCGCAGAAGCCCAGGAGGGTTGTTTCCGGGGGTAGCTCTGACCGGAGACGGCCGACCGTCTCTATGACCGGTTTCAGATGATCCTCCGCCCGCTCCTGTTCCAGGCGATCTATGAGATCGGAAGAAAGCGGTTCCAGAACAGGACCGCGTCCTTCTTCGAAACGAACCGGATATCCGATAGCGTCAGGGACGACGAATATGTCGGAGAACAGAATGCTTGCATCAAAACCATACCGGCGGATCGGCTGGAGAGTGACTTCTGTTGCAAGATCCGGAGAATAGCAGAAATCCAGGAAATTCTTGGCCTTGGCCCTGACTTCCCGGTATTCGGGCAGATAGCGGCCGGCCTGACGCATCATCCATATGGGTGGCGGCCAGATCTTCTCTCCTGAGAGAACCCGCATCACGGCTCTGTCCTGGGACTTCATAAGGCTCCACCTTTCCCACATTTCAAATCAAACAAGATTCTATATTTGAATCTGTTTTTTCTTATTGCGAGTGGATTACCGGGATCAATTTCTATCCACAATGCGTTTGCACAAATTTCCGTGCGGGAAAATTTTCCGAAGTTTGAGAGACAAATTGCTCCCCAAGAGTCGATAACCGGATTTATCATTTATTTACAGTCATTTGAACGCGTGTTTACCTTTCGTTAAGAAATTGGGCGCAAGTGGATAGTCTGTCGAAATGTCACAGATGAAATGTGAATCCACACCCATGCACAATCGTTTCGGATACAGTTTGCGCGCGTTAGAGCTTTGTTAACAAATATTGATGAGCGGGCATAAACTTCGTACATCCCACTCAAACACCAACACGACTCCCAATCCGTCAACAGCCCTGGGGATGATACCGTGAACAAGTCGCGACACTACTTTCATCTGCATCTCGTGTCCGACTCGACCGGTGAAACTCTGATGACCGTGGCGCGTGCGGCAACCGTGCAATACGAGAATGTCCAGGAAATAGAACACGTTTATCCGCTTGTGCGCTCCTCCAAGCAGCTGGACCGGGTGATTTCTGAAATCGAGAACGCCCCCGGCATCGTGCTGTACACGCTTGTTGATGACGAGATCGCAAAACGTCTTGAACAGAAATGCCGGGACCTGGGTCTGCCTTTCGTGAACATTCTCGATCCCGTCTTTGCGGTCTTCCAGTCTTACCTGAATGTGACGCAAACGCATCGCGTCGGCGGGCAACATGAACTCGACGCGGAATATTTCCGCCGGATGGAAGCCCTCAACTACACGATGATGCACGACGATGGGCAGATCTGGGACGATCTTGGATCTGCCGACATTGTCCTGATCGGAATTTCCAGGACGTCGAAGACACCCACCTGCATCTATCTTGCCAACCGGGGTATCAAGGCAGCCAATGTGCCGCTGGTCCCGGGGATCCCGTTGCCAGACCATGTCAAATCGCTGAAAGGTCCGATGATCGTTGGCCTGATCGCGTCGGTTGAGCGCATACAGCAGATACGCCGAAACCGGGTACTTTCATTGAATTCAGATGGTTACAACGACACCTATGTGGATCGGAAGGAAATTTCGCAGGAAATCAACATGACGCGCCGCCTGTGTTCTGAAAATGAGTGGCCGCTGATCGATGTTACCCGGCGGTCGGTCGAGGAGACAGCGGCTGAAATCCTGACACTTTTCAAGCACTTCAAGTCGGAAACGGACCAGCCAACCGGATCCTGATCCAGCTGATGCACTGATAGGAAAGCGACAAAATGGCACTTGTACTCGCCAGCGGCAGCAAGATACGCGCCGAACTCATGAAAAATGCAGGTCTGGTCTTTGAAACCGACCCGTCGGATGTCGATGAGAGAGCCGTGGAAGAACCGCTTCTGAAGGCAAATTTTCCGCCAGAGGACCTCGCTAGCGTTCTGGCCGAAGCAAAGGCCAATGATGTCAGCAGCCGCAGAGCCTCGGATCTCGTGGTCGGTGCGGACCAGATCCTGGCTTTTGAAGGTGAGCGGCGAACCAAGCCCGAGGATATGGAAGCGGCGCGCCGCCAGCTGCTCGCCTTTTCCGGCAAGGTGCACGAACTCCACGCATCTGTCGTGATTTCGCGCGGCGGCGAAGCGATCTGGCGAAATGTCTCAACGGCACGGCTGAAAATGCGCGACCTCTCCCCCGCCTATGTCGGTCACTATCTGGCGAATGCCGGCGAGAGCGTTCTTTCGAGCGTCGGTGCCTATCAGCTGGAAGGCCTCGGTGTTCAGCTCTTTGAAAAAATCGATGGTGACTATTTCACCATCCTGGGTCTTCCGATGCTGCCGCTGCTGGCGGAACTGCGCGCGCTCGGGGTCATCGAAACATGAAAAAAGGTGTCAGAAAGGCTGCGATAACAGGCCATCCCGTGTCTCATTCAAGATCGCCGCTCATACATGGGTATTGGCTTGAAAAGCACGGCATTGAAGGTGAATACGTACGGGTTGATGTTCCGCCGGAGACTGCCGAAGGCTTTTACGGAAATTTCGCAGACGCCGGATTGATCGGGGCGAATGTCACGGTTCCCTTCAAGGAAATCGCGGCAAGGGCCTGCGACTGGCTTGACGATGCGGCGGCCGCAATGGGCGCGGCAAATACCCTCTGGCTGGACGAAACGGGGCGGCTGTGCGGCGCAAATACCGACGGGCTCGGCTTTCTGGGCAATCTCGACCAATTGGCACCCGGCTGGGACAACAACCCGGGCACCGCTGTCGTTCTGGGTGCCGGCGGCGCGGCCCGCGCGATTGTCTGGGCGCTGATCTCCAGGAATTACACAACGGTGCATATCGTCAATCGGACGAAGGAAAAAGCGGAGAAAATCGTCGACGAATTTGGAAGCGGAACAGTTGCGCATGGCTGGGATAAGCTGGGGACAGTACTTGCACAAGCCGGCGTTCTGGTGAACACGACATCTCTCGGCATGACAGGCAAACCGCCGCTGGAAGTGGATCTGTCGAGCCTGCCGGAAAATGCTCTCGTCAACGACATTGTCTATTCCCCGCTTCAGACCGATCTCCTGAAACAGGCAGCGGCCAGGGGAAACCCGGCGGTCGATGGTATCGGCATGCTGCTGCACCAGGCGGTACCCGCTTTCGAACGCTGGTTCGGCGAACGGCCCGTTGTCACCGATGAACTCAGGACGCTTGCGCTCAAGGATCTCGGGGTAATCACGTGATCAGGATCGGATTGACCGGATCGATCGGCATGGGCAAGTCGACAACGGCGAGGATGTTTGCCGACGAGGGCATTCCGGTTCATGACGCCGACGCCTGCGTTCATGCGCTCTATGAAGGCCGTGCCGTCCCGTTGATCGGCGACGCATTTCCCGGAACGATCATCGACGGCAAGGTTGATCGTGGGCGCCTTTCAAAAAAGGTGCTCGGCAACCCGGAAGCGATGAAGCAGCTGGAGGAGATCGTCCATCCGCTGGTGCGCGAGGAAGAACAGACCTTCCTGGATCTTGCGCGGCTGGATGGTCAATCGATTGTCCTGATGGATATTCCGCTCCTGTTCGAAACCGGCGCTGAGGACCGGGTCGACACGATTGTCGTCGTGACCGCGGACCCCGACATTCAGCGCGAGCGCGTCCTGTCGCGTGACGGCATGACCGGGGACCGCTTTCAGTCGATCCTGGAAAAGCAAATGCCGGACGCCGAAAAACGGAAACGTGCCGATTTTCTGATCGACACGGGATCGGGTATCGAGGCGGCGCAACAAAGGGTCGGCGAGATCCTGAAAGCACTTCGGACCGGTCAGACGAAAGACCGATGACCGGGGAAAACCGGCCGCCCCGCTTGCGTCGTCCGTCAGACGCGGCACACTGGGTGCAGCAGTGAAAGGCGAACCATGCGCGAAATATCCTTCGATACGGAAACAACCGGCCTCAATCCGCGTGGCGGCGACCGCCTGGTGGAAATTGGCGGCGTCGAGCTGATCAATCACATTCCGACCGGAAATTCCTATCACGTCTATATCAACCCGGAGCGGGACATGCCGGAAGAGGCCTTCCGGGTCCACGGCCTTTCCGAGGAGTTCCTGTCCGACAAGCCGCTTTTTGCCGCGGTCGCCGACGAGTTTCTGGCGTTCGTTGGCGATGCAACGCTCGTCATCCACAACGCTGCCTTCGACATGGGCTTCATCAACACGGAGCTTGAGCGCGCCGGACGGCGGATCATTCCGAACACCCAGGTGCTGGATACGCTCGAGATCGCCCGCCGCAAACATCCGACAGGTCCGAATTCGCTCGACGCGTTGTGCTCGCGTTATGGCATCGACAACTCCAAACGCGTGAAGCACGGTGCGTTGCTCGACGCGGAAATCCTGGCGGAAGTCTATCTTGAGCTGATTGGAGGACGTCAGACGGCCCTCGGGCTTATGCCGGAGGAAGAGGTTTCAACTTCGTCCGGAACGGCCGCGATCTCAGGTGAACTCGGCACCTTCAACGCCAGGCAACGGCCGGTGCCGCTCGGGTCCCGAATGACGGACGAGGAATACGCGGCGCACAAGGCCTTCGTCGAAGGCATGGGCGAGAGCGCTCTTTGGGGAAAATACGGAAACTGAGAGCTTCTACAAACAAAGAGATCGGCTTTGAACGAACCGATCACGCGCCCAGTTTGATGATGGCCGCAAGGGCTGCTTTCAACCCATCCAGTTTGTCTTTGCCGAGAGCATGCTGGTAATCCTGTTCGATTTTCAGCTTTACGGAGGTCGCGTCCTGTAAGGCACGCAAGCCCTTTTCCGTCAATACAACGAGTTTCCGGCGCTTGTCCGACGCATCCGGCACGCGGCGGATGATACCATCATTGGTCAGGTCATCCAGATGTTGTTGAACGGCTTGCTTCGTGAGCCCTGATAGCTCCGTGAGGGTCGTCTGGGCGATACCTTCGTCGCTCAGAAATTGCATGAGACTGCCGCGCGCTTCCGCATACCAGTTATGGTCATGTTCGACCATGCCCCGGGTAAACCGTTGCTTCCACACAGCTGTTGCCTGCCACAGATCCCAGCCAACATGGTCGGGCTTCTTATATTTGGTCATTTCGAGTTCCAGATAAAAATAGTCAAGCTACTTGACAGATAGACTCTCTGCCATTAGTCAAGCTACTTGACAAATAAGCAGGAGGCAAACGATGTACGATCTCCATTTCATGGACCGGCGGTTTCTGGTTTTCGGGGCTGCGGCGTGTCTTCTCTTCGGAACAGCTTCCGCCTTTGCTGCGAGCAAGCAGAAGAAACTGGAAAATCGCATTGTTTCAGATGGCGTCGACTTTGGCTGGCAGTTCCGGAACAACCAGCTTTGGGCGGAGATGACGGCTCCGACAAGAGGCTGGTTAGCGATAGGGTTCAATTCGTCTCCTGTCTTGAAAAACACCTATTTCGTCATGATGCGGATGGACAATGGTCGGTTCCAATCCAGCGAGCGAATCTCGTCCGGGTTCGATCATGCCGCCGTCGGAGAACTCGGCCTGCCGTCTGCCCTGATCGCCGGCACCGGCAATTCCCGATACGGCAAGACGAGCATTTCGATCCAGCTGCCAACGCATCTTCCAGGTCCGGCAGATATTCGCCTGTCCGAAGGCCGTGCAACTCACATCATGCTCGCGTGGTCCCACAGCGATGACTTTTCCCACCACTCCACATGGCGCCGCCACTTTCAAAAAACGCTTTAACAGAGCGTTTTGGCCGACACTCCCTGACACCACAAAATCAAAGTGAAAGGACATAACCAATGGATTTGCTTACAGGTAAACTGCTTGCTGTCGTGATGATTGGATCAACTCATTACGTGGATATAGGTCAAGGTGAGGACGCCATCATCTATTACCCGAACGAATCCGTGGCGCATATGCAGCTGCCGACCGCGGACACGCCACTGAAAGGCGAAGTAACCCTGAAAAATGATGGCTACTACGTGAAATGGGATGGTGGGCCCGAAGGATTTTGGAAGATATCCTATGTTCCGGGTGCCTTCACCTATATCAATTCGGAAGGAGAAGCCGCAGGCACGATAACCCGGCTGGTTCCCGGAAACGCTGCGGGATTCTGATCCAGCCGTCCTTGCGCACAAAACCCGCGATGTCTGCGCTCAGAGCAGCCATCGCACCGTTTCGAAATGGCGGTGCGAAAAGTCCGAATCAAAAGCCCAGGCCATTGTCTGGGCGATTGTCCAGAGGCGTGCACGTTCTCTGTCCAGCTCCAATTCTTCCGACAGGCGGTCGAGACGGTAGAGCGAAGCTGCTCGCGTGTGGCCGAACTCGAAACTGCGTACAATCGGGCTGAGTGCAAAAGCCGGGTCGCCGGCGAGCGGCTTCGGATCGATCGCCAGCCACGCTTCGCGCTCCGCTGACAGAACATTGTGGCCATGGAGATTCTGGTGCAGAAGGACGGTCCGCGTCTCATCTGACCCAAGATCGGTCACGGCGGCGACGGCGGCATCCACGAGGCGTTTTTCGCATGGTGTTCCAGCACCGCGCCAATCGTCTTCCAGAGAAGAAACCCAGCTGGCCGCTTCCTCGTGGAGCGGCGTGAACGGAGCGCCTGCCGGAACGAGAAGTTTCCGCAGAAGATCCGCAAGAACTGCGAGCTGATCTGTTTCCGTGGCGTCGGCGAGGTAGCGGCCGGGGCGGCATCGCTCAAGCAGCAGGGCGCCAAGTTCGGGATCATGGTCGAGAAGCCGGCAAGCGCCAGACCCGTTCCACAGCTGTAGCGCATCGGCTTCATGCCGGCTTTCCCGGTGCACGAACTGCAGTTTCAGGACAAAATCCTCCGCGCCGCGTCGTGCCGGCAACGCAAGCGAGACATACCCGCCTGTGAATGGCTGCCCGGCAGACTGTAGATCGAACCTTGTCAGGGCAGCTTCGAACAGAACAGGAAGACGGTTCAGCCAGTCCCTGCCTGAGGGCTTTCTCCCGAGCCACAGGAGTTTCTCGGGTATCTGGAAAGGAAGACTTTGCCGGGGGTTGCTCAAAACGCCGCGCGTACCGCGGAGCTAAAGCATCGACGGCAGGACGCGGTCCGGCGGACGGTGGCCGTCCATGAAGGTCTTGATGTTGATGATGACCTTCTCGCCCATCTCGATCCGGCCTTCGATCGTCGCCGATCCCATATGCGGAAGAAGCACGACGTTTTCCAGTTTGACGAGTTTCGGGTTGACGGCCGGCTCGTGTTCGAAAACATCAAGGCCGGCACCGGCCAGTTCGCCAGCTTCAAGCATGCGGATCAGGGCGTTTTCGTCGATCACCTCGCCGCGCGCGGTGTTGACCACGTAGGCGTCCTTCTTCAGGAGCTTCAGGCGGCGGGCGGACAGGAGATGGAACGTTGCCGGCGTGTGCGGACAGTGAATGGAGACCACATCCATGCGCGCCAGCATCTGGTCGAGGCTTTCCCAGTAGGTGGCTTCCAGCTCTTCTTCGATGTCGTCGGCAACTTTGCGGCGATTGTGATAGTGGATCGACATGCCGAACGCCTTGGCACGGCGCGCGACGGCCTGCCCGATCCGGCCCATGCCGATGATGCCGAGCCGCTTTCCCCAGATCCTGTGGCCGAGCATCCAGGTCGGGGACCATCCGGCCCAGTCGCCCGCTTCCAGCGCGCTTATTCCTGTGGCAAGACGTCGCGGCACGGACAGCATCAGGGCCATGGTCATGTCGGCGGTGTCTTCCGTCAGAACGCCCGGTGTGTTGGTGACATTGATGCCGCGATTGTTGGCGGTCACGACATCGATATTGTCGACACCATTGCCGAAATTGGCGATGAGCTTCAGGTTCTCGCCGGCCTGTGAGAGGACCGACGAATCGATCCGGTCGGTCACGGTCGGAACAAGCACATCCGCAGATCTGACAGCTTCGACCAGTTCGGCCTGACTGAACGGCCTGTCATTTTCATTGAGGCGCGTTTCGAAAAGCTCACGCATCCGGGTTTCAACCACGTCCGGAAGCTTCCGGGTCACAACAACGACAGGCTTCTTTTTCGCCATACCAACTGCCTTTCGCGATTCATTGGGAGTTTGTTAACCCCAATGGATTCACCTTGATGCTGCGCGTTGCGCGAGCGCACGAAATCGCACCCTTCTCCTTACCAGATGGTTCGGCAGAAACAAGAGATCGGTTTCATTCGCGGCGCATTGCCCACCTGCCTGAAACGGCAAGGTGGTTTTTACGCAGTTTTTTCGCTACAGATTTGACGCAACTCAAAGATCAAGAACAAGTTGGACAACTGGATAATATGACCTGTTCGGTTCCAGGCCGCCGCCAATTCCTGAGTGTGATAGCAATCCTCTTCGTGATCAGCTGGTTCACGACACCTGCATGGTCGCAAGGCACGACAACAGGGGCCTCCGGTCTGCCGGTGCCGCGTTTTGTCAGCCTGAAATCCGATCGGGTCAACGTGCGGGTCGGCCCCTCGCGTGAACACGCCGTTGCCTGGACCTTCGTTCAGTCGGGTCTTCCGGTCGAGATCATCCAGGAATTCGAAAACTGGCGCCGCATTCGCGACTGGGAAGGCAAGGTCGGCTGGGTGTTCCACTCGCTTCTGTCCGGCCGCCGCACGGCGCTCGTCACGCCCTGGGAAAAGACCAACCGCACACCGCTGCGCGCACGCTCCAAATCCGACGCCGACATCGTTGCCGAGCTGGAGCCGTTCGTGCTCACCTCCGTCACCGAATGCGCCGGCGGCTGGTGCCGCGTCAACGGAACCGAATACGAAGGCTGGCTCGACCAGACCCGCCTCTTCGGCGTCTATCCCGACGAGATCCTGGAAGACTGAGCGGGACTTGGAGCCGCGCGATCCGGTGCGCCAACCCAATCACCAGGTGTCATCCCCGTCTTGATCGGGGGGATTTACTCACGTCCAGAGCGAGTGCGAACTTTCCAGTGCGTCTGATCAGAACACTCAAGCCGGCTCCTGCATGAATCGAAAGCCAATGGATCCCCGGTCAAGTCGGGGATGACCGAAGTGCGATGGAGGTGCAGGCGATTTCATCAAATGAGCCTCCCCATCTTGAGGAAGACCGGAAGTCTGTCTCGAAGGATGGCGTAAAACGGGAAACATGCTGCAAAAAACGAAAAGGCGGCCAGAGGCCGCCTTTGAACCATCGGCAGAATTTTTGAAACCTAGTCTGCCTGGCTTTCCTGCGCCTTGAGCTCATCCAGCCGCGGCATCGACATGATGTTGTAGCCGCTGTCGACAAAGTGGACTTCGCCGGTAACGCCGCCGGACAGGTCCGACAGGAGATAGAGCCCGGTTCCGCCGATCTCGTCGAGCGAAACGGTGCGGCACAAAGGTGAATTCCGCTTCTGGAAATTGAACATGAGCCGCGCGTCCGAAACGCCCGAACCCGCGAGCGTCCGCACCGGTCCGGCGGAGATGGCATTGACGCGGATATTCTGCTCGCCGTAATCGACCGCTAGATACCGGACGGAGGATTCGAGCGCGGCCTTGGCGACACCCATGACGTTGTAGTTTGGCATCACCTTGGTGGACCCGCCATAGGTCAGCGTGATGATCGAGCCGCCATTGGGCATGATGTCAGCTGCCCGCTTGGCAATCTCCGTGAACGAAAAGCACGAAATCAGCATCGTCCGGGAGAAGTTCTCGCGGGTCGTATCGGCATATTTGCCGCGCAGCTCCGACTTGTCGGAAAAAGCAATGGCGTGAACCAGGAAGTCGATGCTGCCCCAGCTTTCCTTCAGGGCACTGAAGACCGCGTCGACGGAATCGATATCTTCCACGTCACAGGGAAGCAGAATGTTGCTGCCGACGGATTCCGCTAGCGGTTTCGTGCGCCGCCCGAACGCTTCGCCCTGGTAGGTGAAGGCAAGTTCCGCACCGTGGTCGGAAAGGGTCTTGGCGATACCCCAGGCGATGGAGTGGTCGTTGGCAACGCCCATGATCAGGCCGCGTTTGCCCTTCATCAGATCAGACATGTCGGTCTCCTCAGCCGTGGTAGCGTGACAGCGCGAGGGAGGCGTTGGTGCCGCCAAAGCCGAAGCTGTTGGTCATGACACTGTCCAAGCCTGCGTTTTCAACCGTTTCCGTTGCCCGGTGAAATTGCAACGGAAACG
>JBCBUA010000123.1:0-15710 GCA_039818365.1 Pseudomonadota bacterium | reverse complement strand
GGGAGATCCACGCCCTGTCGGCTAGCATGCTGGAAACGTCGCGAAAACTGTTCGACAGGAACGAATATATCAGCACCTTCGCGAACCACGTGACCCATGAGCTGAAGACGCCGCTCACCGCGATCCAGGGCGCTGCGGAGCTGCTCAGGGATGGCGGTGCGGAGCTGAGTGCAGCCGAGCGGGAAAGATTTTTGAAGAACATCCTGGCAGATACCGAGCGTGCCTCCCGGCTTTTGAACCGGCTCAGGGAACTCGCCAGGGCAGACAGCGTGGATATCGGCGGGACGAGCCGGTTGTCGGCCGATCTTGACGGCATAAGAAGCCGTTTCAAACAGATTTCGATCCATGCCGATGATGACTGCCTGATCCCGATGTCGGCGGAAAATGCCCGTATCGTTTTTGAAAACATGATCGACAATTCCGTCCGGCACGGTGCCGACCGGGTTGCCTTTACCGCTGAAACAACGGCAACCGGCCTGTCGCTCCTCATTTCCGACAATGGCGAGGGCATCTCGGCAGGAAACCAGGACCAGGTTTTCGATCTTTTCTTCACGACGCGCCGTGCAAGCGGCGGTACGGGAATGGGCCTCGGGATCATCCAGGCGCTGCTGAAGGCGCATAATGCATCTATCGCGCTGGTTCCGAGCAAGGCCGGCGCCTGTTTTGAACTCCACTTTCCAGACACGGGGAAGTGACTGAAACCGCCTGTGTTTGCTTATTCTTAAGCACGTCCCTTATGCGTTGCTTAACTTCAGCTTCGTAGTCTCCACCCGGGTATCTTTTGGGGAAGACACGATGCAACAGTCGCAGCGAACTTCGCTCCCGGCGAACGAAGGAGGGCAATTCGGCATTGCCATTCCGGTGCTGCAGGTTTTTGCGGGCACCCTGTTCCTCAGTGCTTTCCTGCTTTTCTCCGTTCAGCCCTTCTTCTCCAAACTGGTCTTGCCCAAGCTCGGCGGTTCGCCCGGCGTCTGGTCCGTCGCCATGGTTTTCTTCCAGAGCGTTCTGCTTCTGGGATACACCTACGCGCATTTGCTGACCCGTTACCTGAAGACCAAGCACGCAATCCTCGTTCATGCGCTCGTGTTGCTGTCGGCATGCCTGTTCCTGCCGCTCGGGATCGCGAGCGGCTGGGATACCCCGCCTGCCGAACACCAGGAGATCTGGCTGCTTGGTCTGTTCGCCGTTTCGGTCGGATTGCCGTTTTTTGCCGTTTCCGCCAACGCGCCCTTGCTGCAGGCCTGGTTCACGCAAACCGGCCACAAACATGCCGCCGATCCCTATTTCCTCTACGGTGCGAGCAATATCGGCAGTTTCGCGTCGCTCTATCTCTACATTCTCGTGCTGGAGCCGGCATTGAAGCTTGGCACGCAATCGCTGCTCTGGACGGCGGGATATTTTGGCCTGGTGGTCTCGATCCTGATTTGCGCCGCAGCGGTCCTGCGCCGCCCGCATTCCGCACCGGCCGACCTGTCAGGCAGCAATGCCAGCGATGGCCCATCGCCGGCAAAAGCCATTCCGGCAAGGCAGATCCTCGTCTATCTCGGCCTTGCCGCGGTCCCTTCAGCCCTGACCATTGCGCTGACGGCTCACATTGCCGTCGACATCGCCTCCGCGCCCTTCATGTGGGTGGTTCCGCTGTCGCTGTTCCTGCTGACTTTCGTGATCGCCTTCAAAACCAAGCCGCTTGTCTCCGTCGAATTCCTCTCCAGCCTCCTGCCGTTTGCGGCAATCCTCGCTGCCACCGTGATTTTCCTGCCGAAGATCCTACCGCTCGCCTTCGGTCTCGGCGCGAACCTTGCGGTCTATTTCATCACGGTGCTTTATTGCCACGCGCGGCTCTACCAGCTGCGACCGCATGCAAGCCAGCTGACCGCCTTTTATCTCTGGATGTCGGTCGGAGGTGTTCTCGGCGGCGTCTTCGCCGGTCTCATTGCGCCAAACGTCTTCAGCTGGGTCGCCGAATATCCGATGCTGATGCTGGCGGCCCTGTTCCTGCTGCCGCTCAAGAACGGTGCCACGGCCACGACCGTGTTGAAGACCCTTGCCCTGGGGGCCGGGCTGACATTTGTCTTCTGGCTCGGTCTCACGCGCGGATGGATACCCGATATCCAGAGGCACGAAGTCATTGTTGTCCTGATCATCGCGCTTGTGCTTTTCGCCGCTCTTGCCCAGCTCAAATGGCAGGCGATCTCGCACATCCTTCTGATCCTGACCGTGCCGCTGGTCCTGCTGCTGCAACTGCACCCGAGCATCGTTCATACCGAGCGGTCGTTCTTCGGTGTCGTGAAGGTCAAGGACACGGATGATGGCGCGTATCGACGGATGGTCCATGGCACAACCGTTCACGGCAGCATTGCGATGAACGCCTTCGAGCCGGAGATTGGCAAAGGCTCACCCGAGCCCCTCGCCTACTATCATGAATCCGGCGAGATGGCGGCGACGCTGCATGCAGCCCGGGCATCCGCAGGCACTGGTCTGGGCCATGTCGGTATCGTCGGACTGGGGACGGGAAGCTTTCTGTGCCACCGCAATGCGGGCGAAACCTGGACGGTCTACGAGATCGACAAGTCGGTTATCGATGTTGCCTCCAACCCGTCTTATTTCCGGTTCATCTCCGACTGCGGGCCAGACACCAAGATGGTTCTGGGAGACGCCCGGCTCACGCTGAACGCGGAACCGGACGGCAAATTCGACTACCTCCTGATCGATGCCTTTTCTTCCGACTCCATTCCCGTGCACCTGATGACACGCGAAGCCATCCGTCTGTTTTTCTCGAAAGTCGGTGAAAACGGCCTCCTGGCGATGCATATCTCCAACAGATATCTTGAGCTGGCCAGTGTTCTGGCTGCCATTGCAGAAACCGACGGATACGCCATCCGCTACGCGTCTTACGCGGCGGATGAAAAACAGGACCGGCCGGACCAGGTCTTCAAGGCGAACGTGATGGTTTTTGCCCGCAAGGAGGCCGATCTCGGACCGCTGCTCGACGACGGCAGATGGCAGGCCGTTGCCTCGAACGGCACCGCCCCGTGGACGGACGATTATTCAAACATTGTCGGCGCGATCATTCGGCACGAGTCTCAAAAGGACTGACGCGCGAAAGGCCCGGCCGCAGCACGCTGCAACCGGGCCTTCCACCAAACCAGAACCGGCGAAAGAAACGGGACGCATTGTTTCCGGAAAGCCGGGTTCCAAGCCGAAGCTTATTCCGCCGCGACCGCGACGTCCCTGAACGAACGGCGCGCCCAGGGGCGCGTGCCGACCGGGATTTCGTCGACGGTGCCAACGGGCTGGAGATACTTGGTCACTTCCGGCCACTCACCGGCCTTGAGCGCTTTGAGCACCTCCGGCTTGGAAATCTCGAACGAGGACACACCGCAGCGGCGTGCCAGCGGCACCTGGTCGAGGATGTATTTTCCGGCAGCGCGGATATCGCCCTGATAACCGATCTGTTCGCGCAGGACACGCGCTGCGGAGAAGCCGCGCCCGTCCGCAAAGCTCGGGAAATCGACGGCGACATGGGCCAGGCGCTCCAGATAGGGCGCAATCCGTTCGACATCATCGCCCGCTTCGACGAGAACGGCCGTTTCACCGTCACGGCTCAGGTAATCTTCCGCCGCCTCCAGAAACAGGCTCTGCGGCACAAGCGCACTGCCCGCCACGGCGGCGCCCGTCTCGGCATCCACCCTGGTCCAGTTCTCTTCGACGAAGTCGCCGTCTTTATAAATCGTGGTCATGTTCTGCGTCCTCAGTTTCAGTAAATGCAGCGGTCAGATGCCGCTGCCGTCGATTTCCTTGCCATGGGTCGGCCAATGAATGCCGCATTCGGTCTTGTCCTGTCCGCGCCAGCGACCGGCACGCGGGTCTTCCCCCGGAGCGACCTTGCTCGTGCAGGGTAGGCAGCCGATGGACGGGTAACCCTGGGCCACAAGCGGATGCGGCGGCAATTCGTGCGTGCGCGCGTAGTCCAGAACCTCGGTGGCGGACCAGTCCGCCAGCGGATTGACCTTCACCCGTCCGGCGTCGATCTCGAAGTTTTCCAAGCTTGCCCGCGTTGAACTCTGGTGCCGCTTGCGGCCGGAGATCCAGGCCTCGAACCCGCCCAGGGCCCGTTCCAGCGGCACGACCTTCCGGACGTGGCAACAGGCGTCCGTGTCCGACATCCAAAGCATTCCAGCCGGATCCACATCCGCAAGATCTTCCTTCGTCGGCTTGAAGGTGCGCACGTCGGTCAGGCCCAGCCTGTCGATCAGATCGTCGCGATAAAGCAGCGTTGCCGGGAACAGCTTCACGGTGTCGACAAAGAGTACCGGCGTCGACGGATCAATCTGGGCGACCATATGCAGAAGCACGGCTGAATCGGCCCCGAAGCTGGAGACCATGGCGATGTCCCCGGCAAACTGGTGCCGGATCGCCCCCATGAGGATTTCCTGCGCAGACGCGTCCTCGTACTGGGCGTTCAGTGCGGCAACTTCCGCCTGCAACCCCAGTTCAGGATCCACGCCCAGAGAGAAAGTCTCATGCAGCGCCATAAAGGGCCTCCTTGAACGGCACCTCCCCGACCCGGCGATAGGCCTCCAGGAAGGTTTCGTCCTTGCCGGACCGCAGTCCGAGATAGGTGTCGACCAGGTTCTCGATCGCATCGACAACTTCTTCGGACGAAAATCCGCGCCCGACGATCTCGCCGATGGACGCGTTTTCGTTGGCCGAACCGCCGAGGGTCACCTGGTAGAATTCCTCGCCCTTCTTTTCCAGGCCGAGAATGCCGATATGGCCGACGTGGTGATGGCCGCAGGCGTTGATGCAGCCGGAGATCTTGATCTTCAGCTCGCCGATTTCAGCCTGGCGTTCCGCCGTTCCGAAACGCTCGGAAATCCGCTGAGCGACGGGGATCGACCGTGCCGTTGCCAGAGCGCAGTAATCCATCCCGGGACATGCGATGATATCCGTGATGAGGCCTGCGTTGCCCTCGGCGATTTCAGCGGCCGCCAGCCTGTCATAGATCGCGGGCACGTCCTCAAGCTTCACATGCGGCAGAATGACATTCTGCTCGTGGCTGATGCGGATTTCGTCATGGCCGTATTGTTCGGCCAGGTCCGCAATCACCTCCATCTGCGCATCGGATGCATCCCCGGGAATACCGCCGATCGGCTTCATGGAAAGCGTGACGGAAGTGTAGCCCGGAACCCGGTGCGGGTTCAGGTTGTGCTTCAGGAACTGGGCAAAGGCAGCATCTTTCGCGCGGCGCGCCTCAACGGCAGCCGAGACGGCCGGACCGACTTCCAGCGGCGGCGGCGCAAAGTAGGTTTCGATGCGGCGGACTTCCTCATCGGGAAGACGCAGAACGCCGAAGCGGATCTTTTCGAATTCTTCCTCGATATCGGCTTTCAGCTCTTCAAGACCGGTTTCGTGCACCAGGATCTTGATCCGCGCCTTGTACTTGTTGTCGCGCCGGCCGTAGCGGTTGTAGACGCGCAGGATCGCTTCCGAATAGGCCAGCAGGTCTTCTTCGGGAAGGAAGTCGCGCACCTTGCGGCCGATCATGGGCGTGCGGCCGAGGCCGCCGCCGACATACACGACAAAGCCGATCTCACCATCATCGTTGCGTGCCAGCTGCAGGCCGATGTCATGCACCTGGACTGCAGCGCGATCGTTCGGCGCACCCGTGATCGCGATCTTGAACTTGCGCGGCAGGAACGAGAATTCAGGGTGGAGCGACGACCATTGCCGCAGGATCTCCGCATATGGACGCGGATCGGCAATCTCGTCAGCCGCAGCGCCGGCGAAATGGTCCGCCGTCACGTTGCGGATGCAGTTGCCAGACGTCTGGATGGCATGCATTTCGACTTCTGCAAGCTCTTCCAGGATCTTTGGCGTGTCTTCAAGCTTCGGCCAGTTGAACTGGATGTTTTGCCGCGTCGTGAAGTGCCCGTAGCCCTTGTCATATGTGCGTGCGATATGCGCGAGCTTGCGCATCTGACGGCCGTTCAGCGTTCCATAGGGGATCGCGACCCGGAGCATGTAGGCATGCAGCTGCAGGTAAAGGCCGTTCATCAGGCGAAGCGGCTTGAACTCGTCCTCGGACAGTTCACCCGCCAGGCGGCGGCGGACCTGGTCCTTGAACTGTTCAGTGCGCTGATTGACAAAACTCGCGTCAAATTCGTCGTAGCGGTACATCGATCATCTCTCCTGTGGGCGCTGCCGGTATGCTTCCTGCCGGCGCTGCCCTGATAGCTTTCCCGATCAGGCGGAAACCGCCTGGGCCTGTTTGCCGAATTGCGGATGTGTGGTCGGTCCGGCGGCACGAATGCGTTCACGCAAGCGGACGGGAACAAGCACACCGTCTTCCACGGTCACGTCCATCTCGTAGACGCCGACAACCTCCTGGTTCTGCTCGGCCTGCTGCCCGATCGACAGGCCCTCGGCAACCTGATCCTTGCCCTCAAAAGTCCGGGCCAGCGTGACACGTTCAACCCAGCTGCCCGTCTCTCCGAGCCAGACAACGTCGCCGTTCAAAAGACGGTTGGCGGTAATGACCTTCATTTCGTCTACTCTCTTTCGTCAGGCGACCGCAGCATGCGCGAGTTCCAGCGGCGCAAGCGGTTCAGCCTTGTTCAGGGCGGCGTGACCGACGGCCTCGCCAATGACTATGAGGACCGGTCCGTCAATTTCCGGCCGGTTGGACAGAACAGCGAGTTCCGCCAGTGTTCCGGCAAACAGGCGTTCGTCCGCATGCGCGGCATTCTCGACAACGGCAACAGGCGTTTGCGGGCGAAGTCCCGCGCCGATCATCTTGTCGGCAACGGCCGCAGCGACGGTGCGACCCATGTAAACGGCAACCGTCGCGCCCTTCAGTGCAAGACCGGCCCAGTCGGGCAGCGTTTCGGACTTGGCGTTGTGCCCGGTTGCGAAGACAAGGTTGGAGGCAACGCCGCGCAGGGTCAGCGGGATCTGGGCCGAGGCCGCGGCGGCGAAGGCTGCAGTCACGCCGGGCACAATCTCAAATCCGATCCCGCCTGCGCGGAGCGCCTCCATTTCCTCTGCCGCCCGGCCGAAGATCATCGGATCCCCGGCCTTGAGGCGCACGACTTTCAAACCCTTTTCACCCAGCTCGACGAGCAGCTCGCAGATTTCGGATTGCGGCACGGAATGCGCGCCCTTGCGTTTGCCTACCGAAATACGTTCCGCATCGCGCCGTCCCATGGCGACAACACTGGCCGGTACGAGGGCATCGTGGACGATGACATCGGCTTCCTGGAGAAGCCGCTGTGCCCGCAGGGTCAAAAGATCCTCAGCACCGGGACCGGCTCCGACCAGCCAGACAAAACCCGGCTCGTCCGCCATGCCGTTCAAGAGGCGCTGTGCCTCGGCCCGTGCGGTCTCCGGCTTGCCGGCATAAAGGTTCGTAGCGACCGATCCGGAGAAAAACCGGGCCCAGAAATTCCGGCGCAGAGCGCCGTCGGTGATGACCTTGGTGGCCGCATCGCGGAAACTTTCCGCAAGCCGCGCCAGTTCACCGGTCGCTCGCGGCAGCATTGCCTCGATGCGCGCGCGGATATGCCTGGACAGGACAGGACCGACGCCGGTCGAGGTGATCGCAACGGCAATCGGCGCCCGGTTGACGAGCGCGCCGGTGTAGAAATCGCAGAGTTCGGGTTTATCGACCGCATTGACGGGCACACCCATGATCCGGGCAGCATCGACGACAGCCTTGTCGAGATCCCAGTCCTCGCGCGCGGAAAACACGAGAGCCGCATCCGTCAGATGGGCCGGGCGGAAATCTTCTGCTATGTGTTCGGCCTGGAACAGCGCGATCGCTTCGCGCAGGTCCGGTTCAATCACTTTGGAAATGACGACGATCGCCGCATTGGTTTCACCGAGCAGCCGCACCTTGGCAGCCGCTTCGCCGCCGTGCCCGACAACAAGGACACGCCGGTCCGCGACTTTCACGAATGCGGGAAACACATCGAGCCGGTCTTCCGGCTTTTTCAGCGTTTTAACTCTCTCACCGCGGCGGTTCGCCATCCTGCAGGGTCTCCAATCCCAGATTGATGGCTCTAATGTAATTTGCCTGCCCGCGAAGTGCCGGGCACCTGTTTTCAAAGCTCAGCTCGGATGAGGAATAGTTTTTTCCAGACGCGGCGATTGGCCGATTCCGGTTTCGGCAGAGTTTCAATCCACGGTATCCATTGAAAAACACGTCTTGAAGACGCATCATGCTGCATCGACTCGTCGTGGGGGACCGGTCACCGGCAGGATTGATTGCCTGAGCGCCAGACGCACAGACAAATGAAGGCCCCATGTTTTCCCTGAAGCAATCCCTTGCGGCTGCATTCCTTTTCCCCCTGCTTGCCGTTTCCAGTCCCGCACCTGCGCAAGATGCAACCCCAAAATCAGACAAGGATGTTCTCTGGCAGACGCGCTGCGTTGGAACATCCAGAACCGCCGACGCCCTGATCTGCGAAACCTCGCAGAGCGTCCGGACCCAGGAAAACGGCCGGTTGCTCCTCAAGGTCGACATCATCTACCCAGCGAACACGGCGAACCCGGTCATGCAGATGGTGCTGCCGCTCGGAATTCATATTCCCGGGCAGGTCAAGCTGTCTGTCGATGGCAGCGCACTTGGTGATTTCGTGGTTGGCAGCTGCAACACCCAAGGGTGTTTTCTTTCAGCGCCCGCGGCACCCAGCATGATTGACGCCATGAAAGCCGGTGCGAAGCTCAAGGTGGATTTTGCTCCCATGCCCGGAAAGCGGCAGGCAATCGAAATTCCCCTGACGGGTTTCAGCCGCGCAATGGCAGCGATCCAGTAGCGCCAGCTGCACCAAGTGCCGGAAGGCCGCGTTGCTCCGGTTTGGATCCCGGGCGGTGGAGCGCCGCCTTTCAGCTCTTGTTTCTATAGGCCGTGATCGTATCCAACAGGTGATGGCTGTTTGTTTTCAGGCACCGGGGAGCGACCAGAAGGTGCGTCGGCCCGGCCGACTTTCGCGTTGCCTTGAGCGCTTTCTGGGAGAGGGAGAACGGGTAGGATCTGGCGTATTTTCTGCGCAGGGTCACCGACACGTACTCCCCCTTGCGCACGACATTGCTGATCTGGCTCCACGGGATCTCCTCCTTACCGGCCCGAAGGTCGGCAAAACCCTCCGCACTTATCCGCACGGGTGCGCCCCACGGGACAAAACACCGGTAGAGAACGAAAACGGAAAGAACCGAAAAGACGGGCAGCATGATGAATGAACCGCTGCGAAAGCGGTGATCAATGTAGCTGCTGGGTTCCGACTGGACGCCGTAGACCGACGCGGCGACGATGCCGATGCAAATCACGAGCAGGCTGAGGGATCGGGTCCAATCACGGTTGATGCGTGTTTCACCGGTTTCCGGACGTGTCTCGCTGTTGCCCGTCTGGTCCGTCATCGTTTGTGGCGGCTTTTGTCTTTGCATCGGCTCGTCATCCCCGCCACGCTGGCACGTTCCGATCCACTTTCCAACCATCAATGGAGGGAATGCGGCGATTCCCTCACTGGCACGATAAGGGTTGCCCGTCCCCAACGACGCAGCAGCCGTTCACGCCGTGGAGGACCCATCGGGCTTATCCAGTCACAAAAAAGCCGGCGGGAGCCGCCGGCTTTCTGATGGACATCTTTCCGTGGCTACCGCATCGCCTGCATGACCGAAACGAAGTTGGCGACAGCGGCGCCGCCCATGTTGAAGATGCCGCCGATTTCCGCGTCCCTGACCTGGATGTCGCCGGCCGAGCCGGTGAGCTGCATAGCGGTCAGGACATGCATGGAAACACCCGTCGCGCCAATCGGATGGCCTTTTGATTTCAGGCCGCCGGACGGGTTGACCGGCAGCTTGCCGTCCATCTCGGTCCAGCCTTCCAGAATGGCCCTTGCGCCCTCGCCTTCCCCGGTCAGGCCCATGGCTTCATATTCGAGCAGTTCGGCAATCGTGAAACAGTCATGGGTCTCGACGAAGGAAAGATCGTCAAGGGCCAGATTGGCGTCGCCCAGCGCTTCGCCCCAGGCCTTGGAGCAGCCTTCGAATTTCAGGATGTCACGGCGCGACATCGGCAGAAAATCCTGCACATGCGCCATGCCGCGGAAGGCAACCGCCTTTTTCATGCCGAGCGCGGTCGCCGTATCCGTCAGGACAAGCGCCGCCGCGCCGTCGGAGACGAGCGAGCAGTCCGTCCGCTTGAGCGGACCGGCCACGAACGGGTTCTTTTCGCTTTCCGCGCGGCAGAACTCGAAGCCGAGATCCTTGCGCATCTGGGCATAGGGGTTGCCGGTGCCGTTCTTGTGGTTCTTGGCGGCAATCTTGGCAAGCGCGTCGGACTGATCGCCGAATTTCTGGAAATAGGCATCGGCGATCTTTCCGAAGACACCGGCGAAGCCCGCCGGTATGTCGCCCTCTTCCTTTAGGTAGGAGGCTTTCAGAAGGTTCTTGCCGATCTCGGGACCCGGCGTCGTCGTCATCTGTTCCACGCCGACAACAAGGACGACACGCGCATCGCCGGAGGCAATCGCACGGACACCCTGGTGAACGGCGGCCGAGCCTGTCGCGCAGGCGTTTTCAACGCGCGTTGCCGGTTTGAAGCGCAGGGCCGGATCGGCCTGAAGCACAAGCGAAGCTGTAAAATCCTGTGCCGAAAAACCTGCATTGAAATGGCCAAGCAGGATTTCGTCGACATCTTCCGGACCGATGCCCGCGTCGTGCATGGCATCGACAGCCACCTTGACGATCATGCTTTCAACGGTTTCTTCCGCATGCTTGCCGAAGGGCATGTGCGCCCAGCCAACCATTGCCGCCGTCATGAGATTTCCTCCAAATGCATCCAGTCGTTGGAAAAACGCCCCACAGTTGTTTCAGGTGTGACGGGGAGCCTTTCCCTTACCATATGGGAACTTCGCTGCAGCGGACACTCCCAGCTTCAAAGGTGGATTGCAACAAGAAATTGACCTAAACGTCATTGTTTTTATTTTTCGATATAAAATTCAATATTTTATAATTTTCATTTCTCGATGCGCATATGCAGGAGACAAGCCTCCTGGTAAAAAAACGGCGGCATTTTAATATTTTGTTCATGCGAACGTCATGTTGAGCGCTTAGCAGTGGCGCTGTTCAAAACAAGTCCTTTTTTTGAGGTAATTTTCCTGAAATTCGCCGGCCCTGATCTCAGGGTCGGCTTTTTTGTTTGTCCGGCTGCTCCAAAGTGCCCGGAAAGCGGATTCCTGTTCCTCCAACGTGACTTTTCGCGCGTTGTAACTTGACCTCGCGATCCGCGGCATATAGCCATTCAAAGCGCTTTGAATTCAATTACCGCGAGACGCGGAACGGAGACCGGCAATGTTTGAGGAAGCCGAACCCGGCCAGGAGGCCGTCATGCCCGAAGAAACAACCGTCGACCGGGACTGGTGGCGGGGTGCGGTGATCTACCAGATCTATCCGCGATCCTTCAACGATTCCAACAATGACGGCATTGGCGATCTCAACGGTGTCACGGAACGGCTGGACTACATCGCCTCGCTCGGGGTCGATGCCATCTGGCTGTCGCCGTTCTTCACCTCTCCGATGGACGATTTCGGATACGATGTCTCGGACTATGAGGATGTCGATCCGATGTTCGGGTCACTTGCCGATTTCGACCGCATGACCCGGGCCGCGCATGAGCGTGGGCTGAAGGTCATGATCGATCTGGTCATTTCGCACACATCCGATCAGCACCCCTGGTTCAAGGAAAGCCGGGCGTCGAGGGACAACGCCAAGGCGGACTGGTATGTCTGGGCCGACGGCAAACCCGACGGCACGCCGCCCAACAACTGGCTGTCGCTGTTCGGAGGACCGGCATGGGAGTGGGACAGCCGCCGGTGCCAGTTCTACATGCACAATTTTCTGACCAGTCAGCCGGATCTCAACTTTCACAACAGGGACGTTCAGGACGCCGTTCTGGACGTTGCCCGGTTCTGGCTCGATCGCGGCGTCGACGGCTTCCGCCTGGATACGGTGAATTTCTACTTCCATGACGCGGAACTGCGGGACAACCCGCCGCTCAGCTCGGACGAAGCGCCGTCTACCGTCGATCCGACCAACCCTTACGGGTTTCAGAACCACATCTATGACAAGACCCGGCCCGAGAACCTTGCCTTTCTGGAACGGTTCCGGGCGCTGCTCGACAAGTATCCGGGTGCAACGTCCGTCGGCGAGATCGGCGCGGACGGGCAGGCCGTGGAACTGACGGCGTCCTACACCGAAGAGAACAAGCGCATTCACATGGCCTACAGCTTCGACCTGCTGACGCCGCAGCATTCGGCGTCCTATATCCGGCGGATCGTTGAGGAAATGAATGCCGGGATCGGCTCTGGCTGGGCCAGCTGGGCATTGTCCAATCATGATGTCCAACGGGTCGCCAGCCGCTGGGGCGACGGCAAGGACCCTGCCAGGTTTGCCCCGCTTGCTGCCGCGCTCTGTGCGAGCCTTCGCGGCACGCCGTGCCTTTATCAGGGCGAGGAACTCGGTCTGCCACAGGTGGACGTGCCGTTTGAAAAACTGCAGGACCCTTACGGCATTCGCTTCTGGCCGGAATACAAGGGCCGCGATGGCTGCCGTACACCGATGCCATGGGTGAAGAACAATGCCAATGGCGGCTTTTCCGATGCAGAACCCTGGTTGCCGGTTGCCAGCGAACATCTGCAGCTGGCCGCCTTCGAACAGGACAAGGATGACGGCTCGGTCCTGAACCGGAACCGTGCCTTTTTCGCCTGGCGGCACAACAGGATACCCCTCAGGAAAGGCGACATGGTCTTTCTTGAAAGCCCAGAAGACACCCTGGTTTTCACACGGCGTTTCGAAGACGAGACCATCCTGTGTGCCTTCAACCTGTCAGGTGAACCGGCCACAATCACACTGGACGGACTTCTCCTTGAAGACCTCCGCGCGCCCGGTTTCACCGGCACCGCCAATGGCGGCACGATCTCCCTTCAAGGGCTGGACGCGTGTTTCGCCAAAGTGAAATCCTGAATTCCCCGCTTCAAATCACGACCCGGTGCGGCTAAAAAGGCGCACCGGATGCCCTCCGGCCCCTGTTGACACTTTGCCGGACCCTGAATGACCGACCGCCTGCCTCTGTCCGCGTTCATCATCTCCAAGAACGAAGCCGACCGGATCAGCCGGCCGATCCAAAGCGTGATCGACTGGGTTGACGAGGTGATTGTCGTCGACAGCGGCTCAACGGATGACACAGTGGCCGTCGCCGAAGAGCTCGGTGCGCGCGTGGTGCACCATGACTGGAAGGGGTACGGTCCGCAGAAGCGCTACGGCGAGGAGCAATGCCGGAACGACTGGCTGCTCAACCTGGACGCCGACGAAGAAGTCACGCCCGAGCTTGCGGACGAGATAAAGTCGAAATTCGCCGATAACAGCTACACGAAGGCCGACGGCTGGCGCATCATGATCCGGGACATGTATGCCCACGAACAGGCCCCTGCACCCTGGGCCTACGGATATCATCAGATCCGCCTTTATGACCGCCGGAAAGGCCGTTTTTCCGCATCGACCGTTCACGATACGGTGCGGCCTGACGAGGGCGCGACAATCGGCAATCTGGCCGGGATCATGGCGCATCGCTCGATCCGCTCTCTCGACTTCCAGGTCGGCAAGTACAACCGCTATTCGGGCATGCAGGTTGAGGACATGCGGGCGCGCGGACGCACCTTGCCGAGAACCCGCCTCCTGACCGAATTCCCGGTCAGCTTCTTCAAGGCGTATTTCGCGCGCAAATACCGCAAATACGGCTGGTGGGGCTTCATCCTGTCGATGAACTACGCCCACGCGCGCTTTTTGCGCGTCGCGAAAGCCTATGAAGCGGAGTTGCTGGAGAAGAAAGAAAAGTAGATGCGTGCGTGAGGCCCAGGCTCGCTCTTAGTCAACCTGCCTCACCCAGTCTCTACCCCGTCGCATCCAGTGCCTCTTGCGCCACGGCGTGCCGTTCGACGCGGATTGGCTGGCGCACGCCGGTCGTGTGGTGGAAGTGTTCCAGACGGCGGATGGTCGTCGGCGTCAGGGTATGATCGCGGGACAGGACAAGTTCGTGGCTGGATTCGGTGAGCACATCGTCGACGAGAATGTCGCCGGGTCTCAGCGAGTGGATGTTGCACTCGGATATCTGTCCGCTGCGTTCTTCCAGTCCGTCTTCCAGAAGCACCTTCCTGGCAATGTCCAGAAGCTTCCGGTCGTATTTCTTGCGCTTGATTGCCAGCGCCTCAAAGGCAGCTGCGTCCGGGCCGCCTTCCGGACTGGCGTACCAGAGGTCCGTCAGCAGTTTCAGGATGCGCGAGATCATCGGAATGTCTTCGCCGGTCGGCCCATCTTTCGGAAAACCCGAACCGTCGAAACCGCGCGCGGACAAGTAGAGAAATTCGGACACCTTTTCCAGATGCGGAATATTCTGCAGGAGATCGCGCGTCTGGGCGGGCGACCGGTCGAGCACGTCACGCTCCTGCTCGGTCAACCCACGGGCGGCCCGGTAACGCGCCAGGATCTGTTTCGGCAGAAGCGCCTCGCCCAGCGGTGACAGCATGACCGCCATTTCCAGCTCCCAGGTCTTGCGGATGCCGACTTCGGCAGCGATCTTGAGCGCTTGCTTGCGCACGATGCCGGTACGCCGGAACGCCTCGGGATGGAACAGCGCCAGCATATCGATCAGCAGTTTCACAGATCCGGCAAGCGTTCGTTCCAGCAGCAGCCTGTCCTTGGCCTGCTGCTTGTGATGCGCGAGCGCCGTTTCCAGTGCGCTGGCCAGTTCTTCCTGGGGACAGGGTTTTTCAAGGTAGATGAAGGCGTGCGCTTCATTGAGCGCTTTCTTGATCGCCTCGGCGGATGTTTCACGCGTGAGCATGACGCGAGCGGCTTGCGGGACAATCATTTCCGATGCGCGCAGAAACGCCGTCCCGCCCCGGCCGGGAAGATTGAAACACGAAAAGATCACGCAGGTTGCCGGGTTCTGTTTGAGAAACCGCAAAGCTTCCTCGGATTCGGCGAAGCAGGCCACCTTGTGATGGTCGCCGAAAAGGCGTTCGAAGCCGCTCCTGACGGCTTCGTCATGATCTGCGACGACAATCAAGTCGCTCGGCTCATCCATGAAACACACTTTCGGTAACATCCGGCTCTTTTGGCCGGTCTTCGGTTATCGGCTGATTCATGGTCTCACGAGAGGGATAACAAAAGCTTGCCGCGCCGTGCCGAAACGGTGCGGCCGCGTTTGCGTTTGCCTGGGCCGGTTCGCAAGGTCATTCAGGTGTGGCGTTTTGTACGCAAGTCGCCCTATAAGGCCGCATGCTTGATGTCCTCGTCATAGGGGCCGGACCGGCCGGCCTGTTCGCAGCCGACCAGCTGGCGGCCCGCGGTCTCAAAATCGAGATCATCGACCGAATGCCCTCGCCTGCCCGAAAGTTCCTGATGGCCGGACGCGGCGGGCTCAACATCACGCACAGCGAAGACCTGGAAGACTTCCTTGGCCGCTACCGCGAGGCAGCACCGTTTCTCGCTCCGATGATCGAGGCGTTTCCTCCCAAAGCCCTGATCGACTGGTGCCATGCGCTCGGGCAGGACACGTTTGTCGGGTCAAGCGGCCGCGTCTTTCCCGTTGCGATGAAAGCCTCTCCGCTGCTACGCGCCCTTCTTCGGCGGCTTGAGGACAACGGCGTTGC
>JBCBUA010000122.1:0-15952 GCA_039818365.1 Pseudomonadota bacterium | reverse complement strand
GACGGATATCGGCGGCGCGACAGCCATCAGCCTGCTGTCTCCCGACAATGCCCCCCACAACGGCAAGACGCACTGAACCAGTGTCAGCGCAAATGCCAATACAAGTGCGTAGTGTCCCAACTCTACGATCATGGTCGCGTCCTGTGTTCCCCCTCAGGCCCCAGGTTTCTAGTTGGCTTCCCCTTCACCGCCTTGCCAGTGTCCCTGGTCTTTCAGCGCTTCAGCAACTTCCTTGGGCATGTAATTCTCGTCATGTTTCGCCAGGACACTGTCGGCAACAAACACGCCGTCCGACCCGACAATTCCTTCCGTCACCACGCCCTGCCCCTCCCGAAACAGGTCGGGTAGTATTCCTTTATAGGTAACGGCGACCGCGTTCGCCATGTCGGTCACCCGAAAACTCACTTCGGCATTGTCCGCACGCACCACCGAGCCCTCCTCCACGAGGCCGCCAAGACGGATGCGCTGCCCGGCCGGGATCTGCTTTTCCGTGATGTCGGTCGGGCTCTGGAAGAATACGATCTGGTCGTTGAGCGCAAAAAGGATCAGTCCGAGCGCAACTGCAAGCACGGCTCCTGCCGATCCAATCAGGGTCAATCTTCTCTGCTTCCGTGTCATCTCTGTGCGTCCGTTCATGCGCCTGTGCAGACATAGCCCGCGCAGGCATTTCTCTCCCTCAGGACCCGCTTAGCCCGAGTGCACTGGCCGTGTCCTTGATCAGTGACAAATCTTCCGGTTTTTCGGCATAGGCGGCTTCTGCAGCTGCAAGCGCTTCTCGTGCTTTTTGTTGCTCGCCGAGAACCATATAGGCCCGGATCAGACGGCTCCACTCTCCCGCGCTGCCGCCATCCGTCGCCAGCCGTTCGGCAAGCCCGGCAACCATTCCGGTGATCATCGCCTGCCTGTCCTCGGAAGACATCTCCTGTGAGGCGGCGACATCATCCGCGGTCGGACCACTCAGGGGCGCCGCGGCAGAAGATGGGTCCAGTCTGGCAAGTTGCTGACGCGCGGCCGTCACCCAGGGCGCCGTTTCGTCCGCGCCTTCGAGAAGCTGGTTCCAGGCTTCAACAGCCGCTTCCCTGTTGCCGTCCTGCCCCAGGGCAATTGCGAGAAAGAACCGGGGCTTGATCGCTGACGGTTCGAGTGAGACGGCTTCTTCGAATGCCCGTTTGGCATCGGCCGTGACCAGGCCCTGGTTCGCCATGGTCAGGGCTTCGCCCATATCGGTCAGCCAGTCGGGCCTGGGCCCGAGAATACGGAGCGCATTCGCGTAAGCGCGCGCGGATGCCTGCGGCTGCCCCATCGACAGATAGACCGGTGCGACCACCGCCCAGCCTTCCCCGTCTTGAGGATTTTCCGACAGGTGGCGCTCAACACGCGCGACAAGCAATTCGACCGACTGCTCCTCTGCCGGCGCGTTCAACCGCGTGATCAACGGCTGATCCGGCTTTTCGGGTGAGCCGAGCGCGAAATAAGTTGCAAGTGAAATCAGCGGAAGAGCAGCAAGTGCAGAGACCTGCGCGGCTTTCAGCCTGAATCCGGAGGATGAGCTTTTCTGCTGGCCTTCGTTCTTTTCATGGGCGGCGAGCAGACGCCGTGCGGTCTCCGTCCTGGCAGCCTCTGCCGCTTCGGGATCAATCAGGCCACGTTCCAGCTCGCTTTCGATCGCCGCGAGCTGTTCCCGGTAGACAGCCTCATCGGCGCTGCCGGTTGCCTCAGCCTGCGACCGCCCCGCCCGCGCCAACGGAACGAGGACCGACAACGCGGCGATCCCAGTCATCAGTGCGAGTAAAATCCAGAATATCATGAGCGCACTATAGACAGTGCAATACGGGCAATTGCAAGACGAACCGGATGTGACCCGCCGTCGCGCCACTCACAATCGTGTTGGTCGGGCGCGGGAGGCCGGTGCGCCTCAGTATCTGGATAGTACGCTCGAAACCAGCTTGCGCTCCGGTGCCGGTTCGCTCGACGTTTCCACGTTCGAAGCCTTGGCGAATGCGGCTTCCCGGCTGCGGCGCAACTGCGCGGCATAGTCGGCACCGAAGTAGATTTCCGAGAGCGTGATGGCTGCGTCCGCCGCCGATGCGTGTGCCTCGACCTGAGCCCCTTCCGCTTTTCCCAGGTCAGTGATCAGCGACCGCGTCACGATCTCTAGCGTCTGCTCGACCGCCTGGCGTGTCTGTTTGCCAATCTCGTTCACGGCAAAGGTCTCCGAAGCGGTTCGCGCCATCGTCACGACGCGAAGCGTGCGGACCGCATCGTCAATGGCTGCCTGATCCGTCTGCAGCACGCCGTCCCTGTCGAATTTGGGCACCTGCAACGCCCGGCGGATTGCACCGCTCGCCCCTTTCAGTTCGCGGGTGACCTCGCCGGAGATGTTGCGTTTTGTGTCTGCGAGCCGCTGGTGCCAGCGTCCCGACAGCGACAGGTCCATGTCGCGCTCAACACCGCGCACCAGCGCATGATAGTCGGACAGGGCCTGCGAAAAGGCGCTTGGGTCGTCGCTGTTGTGCCGGTGATCCAGCGCCCGGATCTGGAGGCGTTCAGCTTCGCTCATCACAATGTCCACGAAGGGGGCGAATTTCGATCCGGCAATCGTTCTGGGGTCCTCGTCACCGGCAAGCCGACCGGCGAAAGTGCACAAGGCAGACGGTGTGTCGGAACGATCCACCAGCGCCGCGGCAATGATGGGGACGTGATCGGGAAAGCGGCTGGAACACTTGTCCACCAGGCGCAGGACATCGTGGTCCTGCTTGAGACGATGCTCGTTGACCCGATCGGGAATGCTCTGGAGGAAAGGTGCAAGCCATCGCTCTGCCGCAAAAACCTTCTGGATATCCTTCAGTTCGGCAATGCCGCGCTCTCCGCCAAGTTCAACACCGATGATGCGCCGTTTCTTTTCGGAGATTTCACTCGATTCCAGCGCTTCGCTGAAGGCGTCGACCGCACGCGTCCTGAGCGCCTGTATCAGCGCGTCGACCCTTTCGCCGCTGACGGCCGCATTGCCGGCCTGGTCGAGCACGGTTTTGACCTCGTTGGGCATCACGTCTCGGGCAAGCCACTTCCAGACCCGTTCGAGCATAGGGCGATGGATGCGGCCTTCCTGCCGGTTCGGCAAGGTTTCATCAATCAGGAAGTCGTCAAGCGGCGAGAAAAACAGCTTGTGAACCTGCGCGCGCCTGAGATCCCCATTCGGCGCTTCGATCGCGGTTGGTTGCGGCTTGTGAACCAGGGCGGCAGCGGCCGCGAGAATCAGGTCGAGATGCGGATCTGAGCTTTCCTTGCGCTTGGAATTTTCCAAGTTTCTGACCAGCGATCCCAGCGCTTTCGGGCTGAGACTGCTCAGATAGGTTCTTATTTTGATTTCAAGCTCGTTTGAACGGGTCATCCAAGAGTTCGGCGCAAAATCTCGATCCGGCCCATAATAGCCGCACAAGGATTAAGCAATTGTTGAGGGAAAACGCAGCGCCATCAACGGTTTTCGGGCTGAAAACCTACCCGATTACCAGCCAGTTTCCGCGGTCCGTTTCGCAGGCGGTGCCACGTGCCTGAAGGGTGCGGCCGCGCAGCACCATTTCATGCGTGAACTCCCTGCACTTCGTGTCATTGACAGTGTAAACCGGCCCGGGCCGAACCTGGCCGCTGCGGCCTGTACGCTCGTTCTGCCAGGCAACCGCTGCCCCCAGGCCACGTGCCCGCAAGGCGCGGCTCTGCGCGTCTTCCGCCGCACGCCGATCCGAAGGATCCAGCGCATCGCCGAACTCGTTGTTCACAAGAACCGAAATGGCGGTGTTGGCTTCAGTGCCAGCAACATTTTGAGACGGGTCGCCGAAAAAGGAGCCCAGGCCTTCCGTATTCGTGGTGCCGGACGTCATCGAGCAGCCGGCCAAGGCGGCGGCAAAGGCAACAATGGCGATATCGCGCAGTCGCATGCTCGGAAGCTCCCAGGGTGTGCGGCAGCCGGGCTAAACCCGGCGACGCATAATTGATATTTTCAATTTGTGGCCGAACTTGGCCACAAGAATGTCTTTTCGGTGCGACGTCCGCTTCTTCGTATCACAGCTCTTCGACCTGATTCTTAACAAGAACTTGAAAATTATTAATCTGCCGGCAGGGCGGGAAGGATCAGGCTTGCCTTCAGTCCGCCAAGAGGCGATCCGGCAAGCTTCAATTCCCCGCCGTAAAGCGCTGCAAGGTCAGCAACAATCGACAATCCCAACCCCGTCCCAGGCACGGTTTCATCCAGCCTGCGGCCCCGCTTCACGGCCTCGGCGCGCTGCTCGGGAGACAGGCCCGGCCCGTCATCCTCCACGGTCAGTGCGAACATTTCGCGATTGCTGTCCGGCCCGCTCACGCTTTCGATCCTGACGTCCACGCGCGCGGACGCCCACTTGCAGGCATTGTCGATCAGGTTTCCGCTCATTTCCTCAAGATCCTGGCTTTCGCCCCGGAAACGCAGGTCTCCGCCAGGTTGAAAGGAAACCGTTATCCCCTTGTCCTGATAGATCTTTCCCATGGCGCGAATCAGCCTGGCAAGCACGGGCTCGGTCTCGCAGGAAACACCGATAACCCGTCGTTGCGCTGCCATGCGCGCACGCTCCAGGTGATGCTGGATCTGTGTCGACATGATCTCCGATTGTTCCGCGACCTTGTCCGCCAGGGCGCCATCGGATGCCCGCGCCTCGTTGGAAATGACCGAAAGCGGCGTCTTCAGACCATGCGCGAGATTTCCCACATGCGTGCGCGCCCGTTCGACGATTTCCTTGTTGGAAACGATGAGTGCGTTCAATTCGACGGCCAGCGGCGCGATTTCGGTCGGCAGGGCCTCGTCTATCCGGTCCGCCTCGCCCAGGCGGACGGCAGAGAGCGAAGCACGCAGCCGGGTCAGGGGCTTGAGACCGAATCGCACCTGAAGAAAGATCGCCAGGATGAGACCAAGGCCAACGATACACAGCGTCAGCGTCGCCATGCGCGAGAACTCGGCGACATCCGCCCAGAACCCGGCCGTGGCCGCACCGACAGCGATCACATAAGGCGTGTCTCCGATAGAAATACGTTGCTGCAGGACACGCACTTCATCACCGGTCGGACCGGCGATGAAGCCGACGCTGCCGTCCTTGTCCGCGATTGGCGGTGTATTCAGCGGATCACCGACCAGGGATTCAGATGCATAAAGGATGCTTGGACTGTCCGCGCGCCGCACGGTCCAGTACCAGCCCGACAAGGGCAGCGAAAACCTCGGATCTCCGCGGTAGACCGGCTCCCTGACGGTTTGAACCTGCGGCTGTGTGTCTTCGCTGTTGTCCTGACCGGTGTCCAGCATCTCCGCTATGAGTGCCTTGATATGAATTTCAAGCTGGGCGTCGAACGCACGTTCGCTGGCATTGCGGTAAAGACCGACGAGAAAGATCCCGGCAAGCGCAAGCGTTATCGCGGACCAGAGCGCGGCAACGAACACGAGGCGCGTCGCCAGAGACCGCTGCGGTTTCGCGGTTGGCTGCATCGCCGGATCTGCACCGGTCTCATTCGCCACCGGCAGCTCCAAGGCGATAGCCCAGCCCCCGGATCGTCTCGATCATGTCCGAGCCGATTTTCTTGCGTAGCCTGCCGACAAAAACCTCCACTGTGTTGGAGTCGCGGTCGAAATCCTGATCATAAAGATGTTCGGTGAGCTCGGTCCGGGAAATCACCTTGCCCTGGTGGTGCAGGAGGTAGGACAAGAGCCGGTATTCATGTGAGGTCAGCTTTACCGGGCTGCCATCCACGGTCACCCGTCCGGCCCTGAGGTCCAGCCTGACAGGTCCGCAGGTCAACTCATTGGAGGCATGGCCCGCGGCCCTGCGCACGAGCGCGCGCACCCGCGCGAGCACCTCTTCCATGTGAAAGGGCTTGGCGACATAGTCGTCGGCACCGGCGTCGATGCCCGCAACCTTGTCGGACCAGCGGTCCCGCGCCGTCAGGATCAGAACCGGCATGGTGCGGCCGTCCCGCCGCCAGTTTTCCAGAACCGAGAGGCCGTCGAGCGTCGGCAGGCCCAGATCGAGCACCACCGCATCGTAGGGTTCCGTGTCCCCCAGAAAGTGGCCGTCTTCGCCGTCGGACGCGCTGTCAACGACGTAGCCGGCCTCTTCGAGGGCGGTGACGAGCTGACGGTTCAGATCGATATCATCTTCCACTACGAGAATGCGCATATTGGCCAACTTCCTGGATGATCGGGCGTTGCCTCGGCAACCGGCAGAATGGTTTGTGACTTTCGGCGGCTATATCAGTTACCGGTTGGCGTTGACTGTGACCTTTGTCACCTTGCCGCCTTTCAGGACGGACAGAACGTAGACGTAGCCGCCGCCCTGCTTGCACAGCTGCGCCTTCACGATCTCACCCCCGGCCCTGCCCGCGACGGACCCGAGCGATGCCGCCTGGCCGCTGGCGACTGCCTGTCGCGCCTGTGACTGGGACAGGCACGCTGCATGAGCGGGTTGGACCATCGTGAGGGTCAGCAGCAATATCGCAAAAATCCGTGTCACGGTGCCTGTTCCGGGTTTGTGTTTCACTTTCATGCGCAAGGTGTAATCAAATTTTCCTGAACGCAAGCTGAACCCGGCGTTTAGAAACGTTTTTGACAGGTCCGGGCTCTTGAAGGCGATTGCTCTGGGAAATCGACCTGCTAATCTCCCTTGATGTTCAGGTCACGACGATTGCCAGGGGTGCGGGCGCTTGTTGCAGCAGGCGCGCGTCGTGCCGTCGGCGGTCTGCAGGCTGCTGCCATCAGTCTGGTCCTGGCGGCCATCCCCGCATCCGCAAGCGCCTGTTCGCTGTCGCTCGTCCTCGCGATGGATGCGTCTTCAAGTGTCGATCATCTGGAACACGATCTGCAACTGAACGGCCTTGCGAATGCGCTCAGTGATCCTGAAGTCGTTCAGGCGATCGAAGCCGTGGGCGGCATCTGGATCATGAGTTTCGAATGGAGTGGCCAGCGCCAGCACTTTCTGCAATTTGGCTGGCGTTACCTTGAGAATGCCGCCGACGCCGAAAATGCAGCCGAAGAGCTGCGTTCGTCCCACAGAGGCTTCATCGGGTTTCCGACGGCGATCGGGTATGCGCTCGGCTATGCAGCCGTCCAGATGGGCCGGGCACCGGCCAATTGCGCCCGAAAGGTCATCGACGTGGCCGGAGACGGCATCAACAATGACGGCTTTCCGCCCGCCAGCGCCTACAAGGCATTCGACTTCGAGGGCGTGACCGTCAACGGCCTCGTGATTGCGGACAAGGACACGACAACAATCGACTACTACCGCGAGCACGTCATCAGCGGCCCCGGTGCCTTTATCGAGGTTGCTGCCGACTATCAGGACTATGCGCGTGCGATGAAGCGCAAGCTTATTCGTGAAATCATCGGCAACGGGTACGCTTCGGCGAATTGACCGCTCAAGCCATGCGCCGAGCTGATTGCGTCTCCAGCGCCTTGGCGAATTCTTCTTCGGCCATCCCCTCTGCCAGTGCCCTCAGAAACAGCTGTTTCTGCGTTTCCGGTGCCAGACCGCCGACCGGCGGGTCCGTGTCCAGATTGGTCGGGAATGAATAGCCTTCAGCGCAGGCAGACACGGCCGCCTCGATCTCTGCCCTGCTCCAGCCACCGCTGCGTGTCTTGGCCAGCATCACCGGGTAGAGCAGCTTGGACATTCCTTCGCGGTCGATATTCTCCATGGCGCGGCAAAATGCAGACGACACCTGAAGCAGGTTGGCCATGCGATGAATATCGGCGCTCCGGTTTTCTCCAGCGGCATGAAACAGTGCGGGATTGAAAAAGATCGCGTCGCCCTTCTTGAGTGGAAGCTGTACGTAGGCGCCTTCAAAGAAGTCCTGAAACACCTGCTGGCGGTAGGCCATGTAGCCGGGCCGGTACAGCTGAGAAAAAGGGAGAAGTTTGGTCGGGCCGCTTTCAACCGGCATGTCGGCATGGGCAATGCCGCCCTGAAGGGTCATGACCGGCGACAGATCATGGACATGAGCGGGATAGCCGGCACAGGTTTCCGCGTCCTGAAAGCCGAGATGATAGTCCCGGTGCGCCTGCTGGGCGGCACCGCCCGGGCGCACAACATTGACCTGCGCCGTCATCTGGTAGTTCGGCCCGAGCCAGGCTTCGCAGACCGCATCGACAAAGGGATTGGCAAAGCAGGCTGCAAACGCCTCCGGATCGCGAAAACACAGTTTTTGAAGCGAGTTCCATATCCGGTCATTCGCGCCCGCGGCTGCGAAGTGATCCGCGCCGCCGCCTGAAGCGGCCTTTTCTTCCCGGATGATATCCTGGAAGACGCGCGTCGCCGCGTCGAGAGGCGCCGTGTCCGCATAGGCGCCGTCAAGCACCAGCACGCCCGAGCGATGCATCAGGACATGCGCCCACTCCGCCATCAGCCGGCGCTTTCCTTCTTCGCCGGCAAGCACACGGCCGAGGTCACTGACCTTGTAAACGGGAATGTTCGACACGATGCGCTCGGCAAGCGGCACCTCGCTCTCGCCAAGCTCCTGGTCAACAAGCACCTTGAAATCTTCGATGCTGCAACTGCCGGCATCGAAATAGCCATTGGCAACGACCTGACGATCCATCTTTTCCTCCCGATTTGTTCATTGCGGAAAGACTACGCAAAAACCGGGTTGCCGGGACAGGAAAAATCTATCAAGAATCCATCAATGACACATCGTTTCCCGGTCAAGGAGATCGCGGTCCAGTCCGGACTGAGCACGGCGACCGTCGACCGTGTGCTGAACGAGCGCGCGCATGTCAGTCCGCAGACGCGCCGCCGCGTCCAGGACGCGATCGCCGAATTGACACGGCAGGAAAGCCAGCTCGCGGCCAGGGGACGCCGGTTTTTCATCGACATCGTGGCAGAAGCGCCGGTGCGGTTCACCCGTCAGATCCAGCAGGCAACGGAAGCGGTTCTTGCGGATTTCAAACCCGCAGCCCTCCGGCCCCGCTTCACGTTCGCCGAAACCATGAGCGCGGCGGAAACCGATGCAATTGTCGACAGAATTCAGCGCCGGGGCAGTCAGGGACTGTGCCTCAAGGCACGGAACACCGAAGACACAAGGCAGGCGGTGCGAAAGCTCCAAGGAAGGGGTATTCCGGTCGTGACCGTCTTTACCGACTTGCCCGATAGCGACCGGCTTGCCTATGTGGGGCTGAACAACCAAAGAGCCGGGCGAACGGCAGCCTATCTGATGCTGAAACTGCTGAAAGACGATGACCGGACGATCCTGACGACGCTCAGCCAGCACAGTTTCCAGGGTGAGGAAGACCGCTTCAGGGCGTTTCGATCAGAGCTGTTGAGACTGCGCCCGGAGCTAAACCTGATCGATGCCAGCGGCGGCGGCGGGCTCAGCCCAGCGACAGCGCTCGAAGTGCGCGACAAGCTTCAAGGTGTCGAGGCCATCGCCGGCGTTTATTCCATGGGTGGAGGAAACCTCGCGATCCTGAGGACGCTAAAGGAGGTGGGAATCGAACCGGGTGTTTTCATCGCCCACGACCTGGATGAAGACAATCTTGACCTGCTGCGCGATGAAAAGCTGTTTTTGGTGCTGTATCACGACCTGCGCGCCGACATGCGCCTCGCCCTCAGGCATCTTCTGGCCTTCCACGGTGTCGGCGAACCGCCGCGCCGGACCGAGAGCGACATTCAGGTGGTCACGCCCCTGAACATTCCAGGCGATATCTGACCCTTGAATTGCTCACGCATCGGGCCGACCGTGTCCCTGAGCTTCCATTGACCGGTAGAAATCCTTGAGCGTCTTGCCCGGTTCCGGCCTGAAAACATCCCCGGTGTCCTTGACATCGGACATGCGGTCCAGACGGAACATGCGAAAGTCCTGGCGCAGCTCGCACCACGCCACGAGTGTCCAGACCTTGCCCCAGAACCAGAGGCCCAGCGGTCTGATCACCCGCGCCGACGCGTCGCCCTTGCCATCCCTATAGGAAATCGAAAGGCTCTTGCGTGCGTCCGCCGACATTTCCAGAAAGTCGATGAGCCCGCGCACTTCAGGTGTCATTTCGGGCGCGAAGGCGTGAATTTCGATCTCGTTCTGGCGCACGCGCATCTTGTCCGGCATGACGGCGTCGATCTTGATCATCGCCTCTTCAGCGGCGCGCGCCATCGCGGCGCCGCCCCAGGCGCGGATCAGCCGGGCACCGGCGAGCAGGGCGACTATTTCGTCACGGGTAAACATGAGCGGCGGAAGGTCGTAGCCATCGCGCATGATGTAGCCGACACCCGCCGCCCCCTCGATGGGGACACCGGACGCCTGAAGATCGGCCACGTCGCGATAGATCGTGCGCTCCGATACTTCCAGCCATTCGGACAACTGCCGTGCCCGAACAAGCCGTCCACCGCGCAGATACTGCACGATCTGGAACAGGCGGTCGGCGCGTCTCATGCGCGGGGGCCCTTTTGAAGACCAGGTTTCAAAACGTCACTCCGCATTCTCCAAAAGGGCTCCCGTGATGACCTAGTCACCTGAATCTCAAGTTCGACTCATTTTGCAGCGGGCTTCGAACGAACTTCAGATTCAAAAAGGTGACTAGCAAGTCTATGTTTCTAGTGCGGTTTACAAATTTGAAGTTCGCATCATTGCTCCAGCAGTCTCCGAAGCGAACTTCAAATTTACCGCACTAGCTTGCGTTGAACGCGAACATTCCGATCGAATTGCCGTCCGGATCAATGCCATAGGCGAATCGACCAGCCGGAATGGGGATCGGGTCGGATACTACCTCGCCACCTGCTTTCGCGAAGCGTTCCATGGTGGCTTCGAGCTCATCTGGACACAGAATATGGATCGTAGGACCCGTTCCCTTGGCAGCAGGTTGGCCGGGATACAGATGCCCCGCAACGCCGTTGTCCGTCTTTGTCGGGAACATGGCAATATGGTTCGGCCCCATATCGGTGATCAGGTTCAGTTCGGTTTGAAAAACCTCGTTGTAAAACTTGATCGCCTTGTCGAGATCCGACACCGGAATTTCCATCCAGACATTGAAATTGTCAGGAACGAAGGTCATGAAAAGTCTCCTGTTGTGCTGAGATGGGAGGACCTTACCAACCCCCTCCTGACAGCCTTCTGTCAGGAGAATTTCCGTTTTTTCATCGGAAGGTACCGGCCGCGACTCAAGCCGTGTGACAGTTTTCAGACCATGTGACAGCGCGTGTAGCCGCTTTGATGCAAAACTTTAACGTAACAGACAATCTATCGTCACCACAGCCGTTGACAGTCGGTCCCGGCTGACACAGCAGCCGTACACTTCGGAGGCTCTCATGAAAAAACTGACCCTGGCTCTGCTCCTGGCAGGCACAAGCACATTCGCGCCCGGCGCGAATGCCAAGGACGCAAGTTACGTCGGCGGTGTGGACGTGGTCCGCGGCGACCAGGCAGCGGAAAAGGCGACGGGCAAAGTGTTCATCGACCTCAACCGCAATTCCAGGCTGGATGATGGTGAAACCGGTCTCGCCGGTGTTCTCGTTTCGAACGGCAAGGAAGTCGTGGTGACCGGGTCCGACGGGTCCTACGAGCTGCCCTCCTACGAAGACATGAACCTGTTCATCACCAAGCCGGCCGGATACGCGACACCGGTCAGCGAGGACATGGTTCCCCAGTTCAACTATGTGCACAAGGCCGCCGGCTCGCCGGACCTGCGCTTCGGTGGCATCGATCCGACCGGCCCGCTGCCGCAGGCCGTCAACTTTCCGTTGATCGAGGACAAGGTCGGGGATGACTTCCAGTGCCTGGTGTTCGGCGACACCCAGCCCTACAGCAACGCCGAGATCTCCTATGTGCGCAAGACGGTCGGCAACATGCTGGGCAACCGCGACAACTCCAAAACGGAGTGTCTTCTGTTTGAAGGCGATGTCATGGGGGACGACCTGTCGCTCTATCCCCGGTTCAAGAAGATCGTCGCGACGGGCGGCGTGCCGCAATACTACGTTGCCGGCAACCACGACCTCGATTTTGACGCAAAGAGCGATGCTGACAGTTTCGATACCTTTCGCCGTGAATTCGGCCCGGAATACTATTCGTTCGACATCGGTCAGGTGCATTTCGTCGTACTCGATGACGTGCGCTATCCGTGCAACGGTGTCGATACCCACGCGTTCTGCGATCTTTCGGCCAAGCCGTCCTATAACGGCGTCATATCCGAGCGCCAGCTGGAATGGCTGAAGAACGATCTGGCCTTTGTGCCGGAAGACAAGCTGATCGTCATCAACGCGCATATTCCGTTCGTGACCTACACGGACGCAAATGCACAGAAACATCAGGTCGACAACCTGGACAAGCTTTACGACCTCATTGGCGACCGCCCTGCGCTCGGCCTTTCCGGCCACACGCACACGACGGAACAGATCCTGCCGGGTGAGTATTTCGCCGGCTGGGAGGAGGCAACGAAGACCGGACCTGCCAAATTCCACCAGATCGTGACCGGTGCGGTATCCGGCAGCTGGTGGGCCGGCGATCTGAACAATTCCGGTGTCCCCCATGGCACGCAGCGCCTCGGTTCGCCGCGCGGTTATTACGTTCTGGACTTTTCCGGCCCGGACTATGTCGACACCTACATGACGTTCGAAGGGACAAAAGACGACCAGATGCACGTCTCCTTCAACACCCCGCGTTTCCGCAGCTGGGCGGAAAAGCTGGTCGGCTACACCGAACTCTACGACGTGCCGAGCGATATAACGCCACCCGTCACGGTCAACGATCTCGGCGACATGGACATGCTGACGAAAGACGATCTGGCCGACACGACATATGTCGCCATCAACGTCTGGAACGGGTCCAAGGATTCCAAGGTATCCTTCACGATCAACGGCGGCACGGCGATCGAGGCCGGGCGCACGCAGAAAGGCGAAGGCGAGGATGTGCTGGACGGTCCGACCTTTGCCGACCCGCTTGCGCTCGCGAAACAGTCAACCAACGGCAGGATTGCCGTGAAAAGCACCGAAGGCGGCGACGCCACGGCCGGGTTCTACACCTGGAAGGGCACACACTGGACAGGTGTTGCGGGTCCATTCCAGAGCTGGATGCTTTCCACCAAGTCCAGCCATCTGTGGCGCGCAGAGCTGCCAAAAGATCTGCCTGTCGGTGTTCACACGCTTGAGGTGACGACGACAGACCGCTACGGTCGAACCTTCACCCATTCGAAGACGTTCGAGGTTGTCGACGAACTGCCGCAGATGACCTGGCAGGAAAAGTTCTGGCAATAGTCCTGCTTTGCCGGACAATGGAAGACAGCGCTATCCTGGGCACGCCACGTGCCCGGGACCACCTGGAAGGAAAACATGTCATCGACTTGGGTGCGCGTTCATCGCGCCATTGAAATCATCCTGTTCTGTGCGGTTGCGACCCTTCTGGCGTGCGCCACGTCATCCGCCCATTTCGCTCAGGGCACAAAGGTTCGTACGATCCTGGTTTCGGAAGACGATGGCGGCCTTGTTGCCTATGTGCGCGTTCCCGCCCCGCTGGTTTTTTCCGATCTCGTCGGCAGGGCGCAGGTCGAACAGGTTCCGTTGACCTCGCCCTTCCTGCGCATGGAGACCACCGGAAACGGCGTGCGCTACCGGCTCGACATGGAAGCTGTCAGCCGGGACCGGTCGGGCTTTGAAGACAGGCTTCAAGATGCGCTTATCTTTACCCAGGCCGGGCTAGACCTGAACATCTCCCTCTCCGGCTTCACGATCCATGCGCGCCGGCCACAGCAAATTCTCGACAGTGTTGACGCCGCGCGGTCCGCCCTTTCTGAAGACAGCGCCGCTCTCGACCCGGTGTTCGGCGCAGCGGTCATAGACTATGTCATCCGCGTTGACAGCCCGGATCCGGCCAGTGACATCGAGATCAGAGCCGGATATGCCCCGCTCCTGCCGGGGCCAGGTGTCGAGATCGAAAACCATCTCGTGGACGCGCGTGTCCAACCGCCCCTGTCCTTCACAGAGCCCGGGCAACTGGAGACGCCGGCGGTTCTCGACGGCTCACGCCTGTCGACTTTCCTGCATTTCGTCTATCAGGGAATGCTCCACATACTGGAAGGGCTGGATCACGTTCTTCTGGTCATTGCCCTCGCACTCGGTGTCGGCGCGACACGCAGGCTCATCTATCTGGTGACCGCCTTCACGCTTGGTCATTCCGTTACGCTGATCGCAACCTTTCTGGGTGCAACGCCCGCCTGGCCCTGGTTCATTCCGGCGGTGGAGGCGGCGATTGCGGCCTCCGTTTTGTATGCTGCCGTCGCTGCTATGGTCAAAAAATCCGGGTCTGTCCTCGTGTTTGCCGGAATCGGCCTGCTCCACGGTCTCGGCTTTTCCTTTGTCCTCGGCGATATCCTGGGGCGGGACGCACCGGATCTGGTTCCGGCATTGCTTGCGTTCAACATCGGCATCGAGGTCGGGCAGCTGCTGATCCTCGCCGTGACGCTCTCTGTGGTGTTCTGCCTGGAAAAACTGGCCACACCCGCCTTGCGGCCTGCAAGGCTGGGGACGCTTGCGGGCATCGCGATCCTATCGTCGTGGTGGGTTGCGGAACGACTCGGCGGGGTTGTCTCGTCCGTCTGAATAACCAGCATCTATTGCTATTCCGCACGCCAGACTTTTCGGTCATGACGTAATTGGTGGAACAAAGCTGTGCGCATTTGTGCCCTGGGGCGGCGTCTGACATGGAATCGCCGCCAGATTGATCTGCCTCAAGGTCGCCACCGCGACGAAGCGGCACCTTGTGCTTCTAAAAAGGAGGCATGAATGAGCCACGTTCCGCACGAACTGCACGAAGAATTCCCTGAAGCCGCAGAAGCCATCCACGCGCTAAAGACCAACGACGCCCACTTTTCACGCTTGGCGGACGAGTATCACACCATCAATCGCGAAGTGCATCGCATTGAAACCAATGTGGAACCTGCTGCAGACGACGTTCTGGAAGACCTCAAGAAAAAGCGTCTTCACCTGAAGGACCAGATAGCCGCGATGTTGACGGCTGCGGCAAACACCGTGACCTGAGCCCCTCCTTTTCAGGCCGGTGTGAGTGCCCGCGCCGTCCCCGTCCGACGGTGCGGGCCGCCCTTCCCGGGCGGATCGCGATGCTGACAGCGTCAATCCAAACGGATTTTTCCAATCGCGCAGCCACCTGGAACAGGCGGCAAAAGACGGATTGCGTATTTCTGCTGATGGCGGACGGTCAAATTGTTTCGCTATTTTCATAACGCAGCGGCAACTACTCTTGTAAGCTGCTCAAATGATTTCGGAAAACTCCATTAGAGCCCGGCATTTGCGTTCCATTGGTTCCGCGCCCGATGTCAATACCCACGTGGACACGGAACCGACGGAACGTCAGTTCGGGCAAGACATTCGCCTGGATGACCCGGCGGGACCGGGAAATTCTCAGCGCTGGTTTGGCTCGGACATGCGGGCGGCATTGCAAACGCGCTCGGCCTGCCAAACGGCCAGGCGCTTGACTCGATTCGATGCCTTCCCCTGCAGACCCTCTTCACGCATTTCGCTCCTGTGCAGGCAGTCTTTGCATGCGGTGGTGCGCGGAACACCTTGCGCGGCAGAAAGCTCCTGCGATGGGAAATGACAGGGTACGGGTCACCGTTCACACGTCCTACGAAACCGAGGACACGTCGCAAGACCGCGCAGCACGCTTCGCGTTCTTCTTCGTGATCGAAGTCGACGATTTCAGCATCGCCCTTCCGATCACGATCGAGGATCCGGACCCGGGCAAGCTGGAGATGATCCGGCAGACGGCAATTCAGGATTTCCGGACGCTCCTGCAACAGGTTGCCGAGGCCCCTGTTGCCACCGGTGTGACGACGCTCCCGCAAACATCGGACATCAGCGTTGGTGCTTGAGCGGCCGGGCGACTCCGCAAATTGAAGCCCCGCCGTGAAGGGCGGGGCTTCTTTTCGCGACTTGCTTCGTCTTTGACTTGC
>JBCBUA010000121.1:0-15997 GCA_039818365.1 Pseudomonadota bacterium | reverse complement strand
AGCGCTTGTCCTTCCTGACCCAGTATATCGGCGGGATCTTCGCAACGTCGTTCTGCTTGGAGGCGACCGGCTTTTTTGAAAATTCCCGGCCGATTTGGTCGTAGATCGGCGGAATGATGTATTCACCCGCCAGGTTGATGACACCCCTTTTGCCGTCCACCGAAACAATCGCTCGCTCCTCATGATAGTCGACCTTGTCGTCGAACCAGCCCGCGGACGGAAAAACACCGCCATCCTGGGTGATGACCCTGTACTGATCCTTGCCCATTCTGAGCGACACGTTTGTCCCGCAGAGCCGGCGGATTGAGGGCCGGAAATAGGTGGTTTCCTGTGCGGTCACCAACGGCTTCGCGATATCCGGATGCGAGACGGCAAGGAACCCGTGTTGCTCGAACACCGTCAGTCCGCCCGGGCAGGTCAGGTGAACCAATCCGTGTCGCTCGTCGGTCACGAGTTCACCGTCCGGGGTGAGACTGTGCCACTTGCCTTTTTCAAGAACACGCGGAAGGCGACCGTCTTTCGGAATTGAAACGTCATCGAAGTATCGCCCGGACAGCAGGGAGCCGTTCAGCGAAATGACGCCAAACCTGTTTCTCCCTGCGGGGTGGCGGACACGCGCGAACTCTTGCGACAAATCGGATATTTTCCCGAACTTCAACGGTACGATCTGTTTCCCGGTGTTGTTCACAACTCCAAAAAGAGCGGGTTCGCCGTCCTTGTCCGGAGCACCCTGAACGACAGCAAGGCCATTTGATAGCTGCGAAACCGACCGGTATCGTGGCGTGATCTGCCATGTGCCATCGGATCGCAGCAATCCGAATCTGGCTTCCGTGAGCCCTTGTTCAGAGGCCCAGATCAGGCCCCTGGAAAAGTCGTCAAACATTTCGACGTAAAAGCGTTTGTCTGAAGTCCAGCCCTTCCCGATATGGAAGAGACCAAAACCGTCGGTGTATTCCTGGAGCGATGACGGCCCAGAGTTAAGCTGATAGGCCATCTCGACGTTGGGCCGGCGAGGGGTGTCGGTTACAAGAAGGGTGTCGCTCGTGAAATGGTAGACGCGCCCGAACCGGGGGTCGACGACAAACTCCCCGTTTCGATCGATGACACCCGCCAATGGGCCGACGAAGACTTCCGCCAGTCCGTCATGGAAACGCCCTGCAAGATCATAGCGGGGGGCAATCACCATTTTGCCGGTTCGGTCGATATAGCCGTATTTCCCGTCGATCCTGACGGCGGCAAGGCCCTCATTGAATTGTCCGACATCCTGAAACGCGTACGGAATTCTCGGCTCTTCAGAGCGGCTTTCAACAAAACCGCAAAGATCGAAGGCGCCTCCACACCTTGGAACCAACACCTGTTCGTCTGCTTCCGCACCACGCGCTGCCGCTAGAAACGCCGTGAAACACAAAATCTGAAACAAGACCCTTTTTGCCACTTGGAAATCCTCTAACCGCCGCCCAGCGACTTCAATCTAGTGTGGCAATTTTGGCGAAACGCGGGCAAGGGTTGTGGTCTCGTGTTGCCATTGTTGACAAGGGTTAAATGTTTTCCGGTGCTGCAGATTTTCGATTGTGACTTTCCGGCTCTGGACACAAAACGTCTAAAAATGTAAGGCTGCCTTATTACTTTGCAGTCCCGAGTGCCCCTCCAATGACCGTTCCTGAAGGAACTGCGCAAACGCCCCCGCCTTATCTTCCGGCGCGAACCGGGAGAGAATGGTTCTTCATGGGCATGCGTGCGTCGATTTCGATACCGGCCCTGATTCTGACCGCGGCCTTTGTCGGATTTGCCGGACTGGCACGCGAGACCGGCCTTTCTCTTCCCGAGACGCTGGCCATGACCGGTCTTATCTGGGCCCTGCCGTCCATCGTGGTCCTCACAGGGGCGCTCTCTTCGGGCATGGGGCTGGTCCCTGCGGCGATTGCCGTTGCACTGGCGTCCGTCCGTCTGATGCCGATGACCATGGCACTGATGCCGATGGTCAAAGTACCGGGCAAGACCAAGAACTGGCACCTGCTGATTGCCTCGCATTTCGTTGCGGTTACCGCCTGGGTATTTGCCATGCGCACCTTGCCCGACCTGCCGCGCGAGGCGCGTCTGCCGTATTTTTCCGGGTTCGGGTCAGGTGTCACATCCTTCGTCTTCTGCATGACGGGCATTGCCTACATGGCCGTGGAACGATTGCCGGATGTTGTTGCCGGTGCCCTGGTTCTGCTGACGCCGGTCTATTTCCTTTGCTCGCTCTGGGGGGCTGCGCGGCTCAACGTCGACAAGGCCGCGATGGTTGTCGGGCTCGTCCTCGGGCCGATTGTCTATCTCTATCTGCCGGGCCTCGATCTGTTGTGGACCGGGCTCATCGGCGGCACGGCGACCTTTTTCGGTATGAAGGTCTTCCGGAAAGGCCTGTCATGACCGAGACGCTCATCCGCGACACCTGGTGGTGGCCTTATGTGATGATCCTGGTGGCCGGTTGGTTTGCGACGGATGTCTGGCGCTGGATCGGTGTGTTCGCCAGCGGGCGGCTCCGCGAAGACAGCGAGGTGCTGATCTGGGTCCGCTGCGTGGCAACGGCACTGGTCGCGGGGCTGATCTCGAAGCTGATCCTGTTCCCCCAGGGGGTGTTGAGCGAAACGCCGATGTGGCTGCGCATAGCCGCTTCCTGCGCCGGCTTTGCCGCCTTCTTTGTCTCGCGTCAGAAAGTCATCGTCGGTGTTCTGGCCGCCGAAGCCTTCCTGATCGGTGGCTGGTGGCTTGTCGATCAGGTAGGCTAGGCTCTGCTGACCGCGATCAGGAGAGCAAGATGGCAGATCAGGTGGAACTCTTTTATGCTCCGCAAACGCGCGCGACGGGTGTGCGTGTGCTGCTGGAAGAACTGGGTGCGCCCTACATCCTCAATGTCTTGAACTTCAAGCTGGGCGAGAACAGGAAACCCGGTTTTCTGGCGATCAATCCGGCCGGAAAGGTTCCGGCTGTGCGCCACGGCGACACCGTGGTCACTGAGCAGGTTGCGATCTATGTCTATCTTGCGGACCTCTTCCCCGAAAAAGGATTGACCCCGGCTGTTGATGATCCGCTCCGGGGTCCATACCTGCGCTGGTTCGTTTACATGGCATCCTGTTTCGAGCCTGCGCTGGTTGATCGGGCACTGAAGCGCGAGGAACCGCCGCAATCGATGTCGCCCTATGGAAGTTTCGACACGGTCATGGAGAATATGCGCGAACAAGTGTCCGGAGGACCTTTTGTCCTCGGTGAAAGGCTGACCGCGCTGGATGTTCTGTGGGCGATGGGGCTCCGTTGGGGGATAATGTTCGGGCTCGTTCCGGAGTTTGATGAATTCAAGGACTACACCGCACGATTCTTCGAGCGGCCGGCCGCCGTGAAGGTTCTGCAAGAGGACCAGAACCTGGCCAGGGAGCAGGAAGAGGCGGCCAAGGCAGCCGGTGTTGCCTAGAAAGAAGCGCGCCTGAAAGGCGTTGCCTTCCCTTAGGATACTTCTTCGCGATTTCAACCGGACATGGCATAGTGGCCGCGTTGAAACCAAGGGGGGCTTTATTGTGACAAATCTCGAAATTCTTGAGACGTGGTTCCAGCGTGTCTGGAGCGAAGAAGACGAAGCGGCCATTGAGGAAATGTTCGTTCCGGACGGCCGCGCCGTTGGTTTGGGGGCCCAAACCAAGGATGGCAGTGACGAATTCAGAGAACATGAGATGCTCGGACCGGAAGAATTCAAGGTCTTTCAACGGGCTCTGCTCAATCTTGTGAAGGATGTCAAAATCGACATCAAGCGCAGCATCGCCTCCGGAGAGTGGCTTTGCGCCCTGTGCGAGTTAAAGGGCACGTCGCGCAAGACAGGCGAGCGCGTGAGAATGACAGGCACTGTCTATGGGCGTTTCTCGGACGATCAGATCATTGATGCCTACAATCATTTCGATTTCCTGAGCCTGTTTCAGCAGCTTGGCTCGCTGGAAAAGGGAACGTTCGAACGTTGCCTCAATTGTCGGGACTAGCGGCATGGAGCAGCCGGGCCGTGGCGCGCCGCTCGTTCGTCAGCCCAGGTCCGGCACACCCAGAAAGTTTGAAACTATATTTTGCGAGGAAACATCCATGACAACCGAAGACGTCGTGCGCAAGGCGATTGAGTGCTACAACCGGGGTGACGTTGAAACCGTTTCCTCACTCCTTGACAATGACATCCGCTACTGCATCCACGCCGACGCGGAGACGGGGCCATATCAGGCCGATTGCGCCGGTATTGGCGCTTTCTGGAAGGCGATTGAGCGGATACAGGCGGATTGGCAAATCGATGAATACCGTCTCACGGACATCATCGTTTCCGGCGACCGGGCCGCAACGCAGATCAGTGTCAAGATGACCAGCCGTTACACTGGTGTCTCCCGCGAAACGGAGCTGGCTCTTTTTTTCACCGTGAAAGACGACCGGGTCGTGGAACTCCATGAGTATCACGACACTGCAGCGGCAGCCCGGGCGAGATAACCAATGCACCTGTGATTTATCGAGAGTAGAATTGCAACCTCGTGAACGAGGATAGGGTACACGGAGAAACGTCCACGAGGTTGCCAGGCGATTTTGAAGATCGCTAATTGACGTTACGGTACATTCATTAATAAACCACTTAAATTTAACTTATTAATCAATCTCGGGCACTTTGAGCGGAGTAACGTTTTTGATCCACTTTTTCAGTATGTAAGGCAGGATGGCCTGTGCGGTATGTGAAGGATATTCGTCTGTCGGACTGCAATCGAGCCATTTTCCATCGTCTTCGATCCGTCCCGTCTCAAGGCAGGAGAAATAGAGGTCGCACCAGGCGCTGTAGGATGTGCGCAGGATCAGGTCTTCGGGAACCAGCAGTTCCATCGTGACGTAGTCCGATTGTGACAGCTCATGGTCGGACAGCAGCATTGTCGCCAGCAATTCAAGGTCGCCGGGGTCCGCTTCAAATGACCATACCGGGGGCGACACCCCATCGGACAGACCGATCCTGCCCAAGTAGCGGCTGACGAACTCATAGGCGATGCGATGCCGCCCGGCGACACCCGTTCCCTGCCAGGTGGGGAGGTAGCGCCCGTCCGTGTCGAAAAGATCCAGGACCGGCGTCCGCTGAAAGGTGAACAGCCGGGCCGTTTTGCTGGACTGCGTCACGCTCAGGCGAGCACTGCCCGGATCTTTTCGGCGTTTGCAGCAAGGACGTCGTTGTCGGCCATTTCACCGGTATGCGGTCTGAGCGAGACACCCTCAAAACGCGGGATGACATGGACATGCGTATGAAACACGACCTGTCCGCCGGCAGGCTCGGAAAACTGCTGAATGGTCGTACCATCCGCGCCGAAGGCCTTGATCACGGTGCGGGCCATTTTCTGGACCGTGGCCATCACAGCGTTCAGGTCTTCCGGTTCAATATCCAGGATGTTGCGCGAAGGGGCCTTGGGAACAACCAGGATGTGCCCGTCGCCGCGCGGCATGATGTCCATGATCACGAGGGTTTTTTCGTCCTCGAAGACCGTGTGGCTTGGCAGTTCGCCCCGCAGGATCTTGGCAAACACGTTCTGGTCGTCATAGGCGGGGAGGGTCATTCGAAGCAATTCCTGTTGTGCACACAAACGGGTGGTGTTGGCCACCACAGGGGGAGACTAGTCTCAGACCCTCCGGTGGGGCAAGAGGCATGTGCCCCGGGTCTTGCCGGGGCACAACAGATCGTCGAATTCGTCAGCGCTGCTGGTGTCAGGCGGCGTTCGAAACGGAGCCTTCGCCGGTCACCAGCCGCGTGACACCCGCAAAGTCGATCTTGCCGGTGCCGAGCAGGGGAACCTTGTCGACCGTGCGGACCTCGGCAGGGATCATGAGATCCTGAGCGCCGCGCTTCTTGGCGGCCTTCAGGAAATCCTCCCGGGTCGCCTCAGTGCAGTCGGTGATCAGAATCAGTTTCTCACCCTTGCGCGGGTCCTTGATCGCGGCGACCGCTGACAGGTTGTCCGGCCAGACCTGGGCTGCGATAGCCTCCACGGCTGCCAGCGAGACCATTTCACCGCCAATCTTGGCAAAGCGCTTGGCGCGGCCCTTGATGGTGATATAGCCCTCCTCATCGATGGCGACGATGTCGCCCGTGTCATGCCAGCCATCTGCCAGCGGTTGAACGACGCCCGGATTGTCGGCCTTCAGATAGCCGACCATCACATTGGGACCGGACACAAGCAGCCGTCCGCCGTCTTCGACACCCGGCACCGGTTCCAGCCGCGCCTGCATGCCGGGCATGAGTTTTCCGACCGTGCCCGGTTTGCTGAACATCGGCGTGTTCAGTGCAATCACCGGTGCGGTTTCGGTGACGCCATAGCCTTCCAGCACACGGACGCCGAACCGGTCCATGTAGATTTGGCGGGTGGACTGTTTCACCGGCTCCGCGCCTGCAAAGCAATAGCGCAGCGAGCGGAAATCATAGGCATGGGCAACGCGCGCATACCCGTTCAGGAACGTGTCCGTACCAAACAGGATCGTCGCGTTGGAGCTGTAGATCAGCTCCGGAATGATCCGGTAGTGCAGGGGGGACGGATACAGGAAAGTCGGCACCCCGGAGATGAGCGGCAGGATCGTGCCCGCGGTCAGGCCGAAGGAATGGAACATGGGCAGCACGTTGAACACCTTGTCGGAAGCGGAAAAATCGATCCGCGAAGCCGCCTGGTTTGCGTTCGCCAGAATGTTCTTGTGCGTCAGCACCACCCCTTTCGGTGTTCCTTCAGATCCGGATGTGAACAGGATGACCGCCGTGTCGCCACTGTTTCGTTCCACCAGCGGACGGTTGCGGGTCAGCGCACCGCGCAGCTTCTCGAAAAGGCCGATCTCTTCACGCAGTTCGTCAAGCCAGACCAGATTCACGTGCGGAGCCAGGTGGTCGGTCAGATCCTCCAGTTTTGCCTGGCGCACGAATGTGCGCGAGGTCAGAACGGTCTTGACCTCGGCGGTCCTGCATGCGGACAGGACGTTTTCCGGCCCCGCGGTGAAGTTCAGCATGGCCGGCACCTTGCCTGCGGACATGGCGGCCAGAACAGTCACCGCCGAACCGTTTGCATTTGGCAACATGATACCGACCGTCTCTTCCCCTTTTGTGCGCGCCATGATTTTGCGGCCGAGGACGGAAGCGCCCGTCAGAAGCTTGCCATAGCTCAGGGAACCGGAAAGCGGGTCTTCCAGGGCGGTCTGCGAGGCACCGCGTTCCCTGGCGGTCGCAATCACCTGATCGAGGATTGTCTTGTCTTCGGCAAGATTTGTTTCAAACATCAATTCCGACATGATCTGGTAGAGGGAACTGCCTGCTGCGGCGCGGCGTTTGCGTCCCTTCAGGTCTTCCGGCAATTCCAGGCGTTTGGGTTCCATGATGGTCACCTTTACTTTGGGAAACAGGCGTTTGCGGATCTGGTTCGGGTTGAGATAGGAAAAGGGTGTCTTTTCAAGTCCATCGATGCGGATCGGCACGATCATCGCGCCGGTCTTGTCAGCGACCATGGCCGCCCCGTCATAGACCTTCATCAGAGAGCCGGTGACGGTCAGGCGGCCTTCGGGAAAGATCACCATGGGCTCGCCGGACTTCACCACCTTGATCAGCGAGCGGGTGGCGAGCGGCTTGGCCGGGTTGACCGGGAGGGCATTTGCCAGGGTCAGGAACGGGCGCACCCACCAGCGCTGCGCGATGTTGTAGTCAATCGCAAAGGTCGGGCTGCGATCGGTCAGGGTGAGGGCCAGGCCCGCGTCCAGATAGGACACATGGTTGAGCGCCAGGATCGGCGCGTCGCCTGCCTTCTCCAGATTCTCCAGTCCCTTGATATCCACGCGGAAGATGGCGCGATAGAGAATGGAAATCGCATCTCGCATCGGATTGGTCGGCAGGGTCCTCAGCATGAGAATGGCGACCAGCCCGTTCAAGGCGCTGAGCGCAGCCATGATCGTGGAGACGGAGACACCGGCTCTCTGCGCACCGGCAAGCGCGAGACCACCAAGGGCCATGAGTGCCGCACCGAGCGCATTTGAGCCGGCAATCCGGCGCGCTCGCGTCTGTGGGTTGGCCCATGTCTGCAGGGCAGTGAAGGTAGGAACCACCAGCAGCGCTCCCGAAATCGCCAGACCCGCCATGTCGATCGTCAGACGCACTGTGCCGTCACGGCCGAGAAACTCAAGGAGACCGGCCGCTGGTGCAGCCTGGGGCAGGGTGGACAGCGTCCAGGCGATATCCGCGCTGAAGAGCGCAATCAGCAAGGTGCCGACCGGTGCAGGCAGGAGCACGACCCGGCCGGCGGAAAGCCACGCGGCAAGCGCGGAACCCAAGCCGATCGAAACGGCAAAAACAGTCAGGAAATAGGTGACGGCACTTTCATCGCCGCCCAGCACATCCTTGACGATCAAGGGCAGCAGCGCAAGCACGATGGAGCCGACCAGCCAGAACCAGGCATTCATCAGAGCCACCTTGAAAAGGCGTCTGTTACCGGCGAGATCGCTGAGAATGCGCCAGGTGGAGGTCAGCAGGTTCCAGTCCACTTTTAGCGCCGGAGACGCGGCGATCGATTGCGGGATCTGTCGGCTCATGCCGTAACAGGCGAAGGCAAGAACGATCATGGCCGGCGCGAAGATCAGGGACGGCGCATCGGCTGCGAACACCAGCCCGGCCGAAATCGTTCCGGTCAGGATGGCGAGAAAGGTTCCGGCCTCGATCCAGGCATTTGCACGGGGCAGTTCATCGCTTTCCAGATGTTCCGGCAAAAGGCCGTATTTGACCGGACTGAAGAGGGCGGACATGGCGCCGAAGAGAAACAGCGCGGCAAAGAGGACAGGCAAGGAAGCGGTCAGCATACCGACAACGGCGATGCCCGCGCCGGCGATCTCTATGGCCTTGGTCCGTCTGGCAAGAATGGATTTGTCGTACTTGTCGGCCAGTTCGCCGCCAAGGGCTGATAAAAACAGATAGGGAACAATGAAGATTGCACCGGCCAATGCGATGAGAGCGCCGGTGTTGCCGGTTTCCGCACCTGTCGCGACAACCTGGAACAGCACCAGAAAGACCAGCGTGTTCTTGAGGAAGTTGTCGTTGAACGCAGACAGAAACTGGGTCCAGAAGAGCGGGGCGAACCGCTTTGACGTGATCAGGGGTGTGCGCATGTCTCGTTTACTCTCCGGTGGCGAGGGCGGCCTGGCCGGCCGCCCGCAATGGCATCTGGGTCAGTCCTGTTCCGGCTTGCTGATGTCCATCAGCAGTTTTTCGGTCTTTGCGTCTTCGATCCTGTTGTGGAGCTTCTCGGCTTCGTCCCGGTCCCGGAGCGTCTTGGTCAGGGTCACGGTCGTGTGGACCAGCATGAGCGAGGCCATGGCGTAGAACCCCTTTGCCGAGAAGCTGGCTTCCAGATTGTAGATGCCAAGCGCCATCATGATGGCCGCGACGCTGAAGCTGACGGCCGTGAAAATCATCCAGTTGCTGGATTGTTTGAGCTGCGTGTCCTGCATGGTGTGTCCTTTCTCAATGCTGTTGCTGAATCATCAGGGGCATATCGGCTTTCAGACGCGCGAGGACGTCTTCGGCCTGGGTTCTGACAGGCGTACCGCAGCCCGCGTCCGCGAGTTTTTCAATCAGGGCATCCGGCTTGTCGGCAGGGCTGAGCGCGGCGTACTCCCTGTCTGCCAGCTGGTTCCGTTCCTGATGCTCGGAAATCTCTTCCAGCTGTTCCTCGGCTCGGCTGAGCGCCGACTGTCCGGCGCCGGTGCCGAGAGACTGGGCCCTGTGTATCTGCTCCCTGACTTCTGCCGTGCGCTCTCCGCGCTTCAGTGCGCGCAGCCGGGCCTGCGTTCGATGCAGCTGATCGGTCAGGGAAAGAAGGTCCTGATCGAAGGACAGGATCGATGTTTCCAGTGCGGCCCTTTCGTCTTCCTGGACGGCAATGGCTTCCGCGGCCTCGCGGGCAAGCTGCTCGGCCCCTTTCAGCAGGGCGTTGCGGGCGCGGTTTTCCAGGTCTTCAATCGTCTGGTTCAGTTGCCTCAGGCGCTTGCGGTCCATCGCCTGTTCGGCTTTCGCCTTGGCGAGCGCTGTCTGGGCGGTGCGGACGGAAAAGGCTGCACTGCGGATGTTCGCGTCCAGATCCCGGAGGGATCCGCCGTCACGCGGCGCAATGCCGGTACCGGCGAAAAAGGCCTTCAATTGGCTTAGTAGCGGTTCGAGCATGAGGTCTCCTAAAAAATGAACAACGTTCACTATTTGACAAAACCATACGAGTCAGGGTAGGTCAAGAAAAAAATGAACTGAGTTCACTTTTAATCGAAGAGCGTGGTAAATGGCGGGCATTCAAAAGGCAAAGAGCGAAGAAACGCAGCGGCGGGTGCTGGAGGCTGCGGTCAAGGCGGTCGAAAAGGGCGGACTGGAGGCGCTTCAGATCCGCAAGATCGCTGCCGATGCGGGGTACTCGGTCGGTTCCGTCTACAAGCACTACGAAGATCAGGATGCGCTGGTGACAGCCGTTGACACGGTCACGCTGGCGCGGATCAAGGCGGCAATGGCACAGGCTGTGGACGGGATTTCAGATCCACTTGCGCAATTGAAAGCGCTGGCGCGTGCCTATCTGGCCTTTGCGCAGCAACATCGCAACCTGTGGCAAACACTGTTTGCCCTCAAGATGGCGGAAGGCGCCCCGACACCGGACATTCATGTTCAGGAGCTCGTCGACCTTTTGGGTTTCATCGCAGCGCCCTTGCGACAGCTTGAGGATGGTCTCGACGAGGGGGCACTGGCCGCCCGGACACGAACCTGCTTCGCCGCACTCCATGGGCTCGTTGCGATCAGTCTTGAGGATCGCTTCGTCGGATTGACGGAAGATATGCTCGACAGGGAGATGATGTTTCTTGTCGAACGGCTGGCGGGACGCTAGACGCTCCAAGGCTGGTTCGCTCAGGTTCCGCAAAACGTGCGATACGGACCGAGTTCGGCCGGGGCAGGTGTGGCATAGGCCTCAAGGCCATTTCGTTCGACAAACGGATCGGAAAGCACGTCCAGCAGCCCTTTGACTGGGTCGTAGTCACCGGTTTCCGCGGCTTGAAGTGCCTCCTCGACCTTGTGATTGCGCGGAATATAGGCCGGGTTGACGCTGTTCATCCGTTTTTTCGTGTCCGCAATGTCTCCAGCTTCCGCTTCAAGCCTCTGCCTCCAGCGGGACAGCCAGGATTTCATACCGTTCTCAGCCGGGAACAATCCCAGGACGGGACCGGTGTCTCCTGCCGCTGCGTCTGACAGTTTGCGGAACATGAGGGTGTAGTCGATGCCATGTTCCTGCATCTGCGCCAAAAGGGCGTCCGCAAGATCCTGATCCCCGTCCGCTTCGGTGTTCAGGCCGAGCTTGGCGCGCATACCGTTCAACCAGGCTGTCTTGTAAAGGTCCGGGAAACGGCCGAGTTCCTCGCTGACCCGCTCAACCGCCTTGTCGAGATCGTCCGGTTCTATCAAAGCAAGCAATGTCTCGGCGAGGCGCGCCAGGTTCCATTGCGCGATCATCGGTTGACGGCCATAGGCGTAGCGTCCGCCGTGGTCGATCGAACTGAACACCGCGGCCGGGTCGTAGGTATCGATAAAGGCACAGGGGCCGTAGTCGATTGTCTCGCCGGAGATCGTGGTGTTGTCCGTGTTCATGACCCCATGAACAAACCCGACAAGGACCCAGTGCGCGATCAGCCTGGCCTGACGCTGCATGACACCGGCAAAGAGTTTCAGATAGCGGTCATCCGATCCGGCCAGATCAGGATCGTGACGGGCGATGGCATAGTCCGCAAGCTGGCGGACCTTTTCGGTCTCGCCGCGCGCTGCGAAAAACTGAAAGGTGCCCACACGAAGGTGGCTTCCCGCGACGCGCGTCAGGACAGCGCCCGGCTTCGGGCCTTCGCGGTAGATCGTTTCGCCTGTCGTGACGGCGGCCAGAGCCCGGGTCGTCGGAATACCGAGTGCATGCATGGCCTCGCCGATAACATATTCACGCAGAACAGGGCCGATAACCGCCTTGCCGTCGCCGCCGCGTGAAAATGGGGTCGGGCCGGAGCCCTTCAGCTGGAGGTCGCGCCGTTTGCCAGCCTTGTCGATCAGTTCACCAAGCAGAAGGGCGCGTCCATCACCCAGCTGAGGTGAAAAGCCGCCGAACTGGTGACCGGCATAGACCTGCGCGAGCGGCGATGCCCCTTCCGGGTTTTCGATGCCGGCAAAGACCTTCGCGCCGTAAGGCGTTTCGAGCGCTTCCGGATCGAGCCCGAGTTCTTCGGCAAGGTCCCGGTTGAAGAGAACGATCTGCGGTTCGGGGACCTTGGCGCCCTTCCATGCGACGTAAAAACCCTCAAGGTCACGGGCATAGGAATTGTCGAATTGAAAAAGCGGCGGAGTGGCATTCATGTGGATGTTCCGGAACGAGGGCAGCGCGATGGTCTCATGTCGGACCTATATATAGGCAAACCGGCCCCGTTTCCGAGACCGGTTTGTCCGTGTGCCTGACGAAAAGCCTCTGTCTATTGCATCAGGCTCTCGACGTTCTCCCTGATCCTGGTCAGGATTTCAGGATTGTTTGAGTAATGTGCACTGGCCCTGGTCAGCGCATCAGCCGCCTTGTCTGTTTCTCCCAGGTGGCTGTAGGACCGCACGAGCATGACCCAACCATCGGGGTTGTCGGGATTATCTTCAAGCTTGGCAGCAAGACCGGCGACCATGCCCTCGATCATTCTGGCCTGTTCTTCCGCTGACAGGCTTTGGGCAGCCGCAATGTCTTCCTGGCTTGGTCCGCCGGCCGTCGCGGGACTTGCAACCAGATCGAGGCCCAGATCGGCGGCCGTTGCATCAAGCTTCGACAGGATGAATGGGGCAGCTGAAAATCTGTCTCTGGCTGTTTCCAGCGCGGCCTTGGCTTTCTGGGTATCTCCGAGCGTGGCCCGGATCTGAGCCAGTTCCTGCCATCCCTTGTAGTCGGACGGATCGGTTTCCAGTTGCTTGTCCAATGCGGCAGCCCTGCGCAGCAGGGCGAACTGGTCCGCATCGGTGTGTTTGCCGGCCGCCTTGTTCAGCTCCGCACGGCTGGCGTCGGGTAGGTACTTCGAAACATCCTCTTCGGTAAAGCGGGCCATGTTGACGATGTCGCGCCGCACGAGTGGCATCCAGGGCGCATTCGGATCGGATTCGGCGGCAAGCGCTGCCCAATCCTGCAATGCGCCGTCAAAATCCTGTGCTTGCGCCCTGGCGAGCGCCAGATAGTAGCGCGCGCGGGGATCGCCCGTTTCGGCGCGGACCTGCTGAAACAGGATCTTGGCGGCCTGCGGCACCTTGTTGCCGTTGGCCAGCGTCATGGCTTCCGCATAGGCGGACAGGACACCCGGATCGTTGTCGGAGAGTTCGGCTGCCCGGCGATAGGCATCTGCCGCCGAGGCATTGTCACCCGTCGCCGCGTAGCTCCTTGCAAGCAGCCACCAGTCCTCGAAGGAGTCCGGATGTTCTTTCACCGTGTCGACAAGGAGCTGGATCCTGCTGCCAATGTCGCCGGCCTGGGCTTTCTGGACGAGCGCCTCTGTTTTCCGGGCGGCCAGCGGACGGTCTTCAGCGCCTTGCGTGCCAAGCCAACCATATCCGGCGGCAGAACCGGCAACGAGGGCGGCGGCAATCACGGTTGCGGTAACCGGTGATCTGCGCGTCACCGACATGCCTCCCACGGAATGGCGAGCAGCTTTCAGAGCCCGGGCCTCGATTTCGCGCTGGGCCGCATCGAATTCCTGCCGCGAAATGAGGCCGGATTCAAGGTCACGCCGGATTTCGTCGGCCTGGTCCCGGTAGATCGAAAGCGCCGCGTCGGTTTCGTCACGCTCGATCTCCGTCTTGCGCAAGAACGGGTAAGCCAACCAGGCGGCGCACAGGGCGAGTGCGGTTGAACTGAGTATCCAGAACATCATCATGACCGTCCTTCCTGCAGAAGTTTGCGCGCCGCATCCCGCTCGTCTTCCGACAGCGAGACTTCCGCGCGCACCGGGTTGCGGGATTTCAGATAAAGCGCCATCGCCGCCAGCCCAAGCAGCAGCGAGAGGACCGGGGCCGCCCATAAAATGGCGTTCCGTACGGAAAAGCGTGGCTGCAAGAGAACGTAATCGCCATACCGGTCGGCGATGTAGGCGAGGATTTCCGAATCCGAATCACCCTCATTCATGCGCGTTCGCACCAGAACACGCAGGTCCTTGGCGAGACCGGAGTTGGAATCGAAGATCGACTGGTTCTGGCAGACGAGACATCGCAGCTGACGGCCGACGTCCCGGGCGCGGGCTTCCCTGACCGGATCGGCGAACATCTCGTCACCATCAACCGCGAAGGCAGGACCGGACAAGACTGCCGTAACAGCCAGCACCGTCAGGAAACCAGCCAGGAGGTGATTGAGCAAAGTGCGCATCCTCGTCTCCTATTCTGCCGGTTGGGGGAGTGGAGGTGACCGGCGCGACGGGGTCGGCACACCAACCCGCAGGCGTCTGTCGGCGAGCGAGACCAGACCGGAAACCGATATCAGGAAGGCACCCAGCCACATCCAGGGAACGCCGGGGTTGTAGTAGAACCTCGTGACGAACTGTCCGTTGGCGGCCGGATCGCCGAGGACGGCGTAGAAATCGCCATGCCAGCGGGTTTCAATGCCGGCTTCCGTCGTCGGTTTCTGTTCCACCGGATACCAGCGGCGTTCAGGATAAAGCGCGGTTACCTCTTCACCGTTTCGGCTGACCGATACTGTTGCAACGGATGTGCGGTAGTTCGGCCCCATGCCGTTTTCGACACCGACAAGCGTGTACTCATAGGCCCCCACGGTCACCGGTGTTCCCGGCGTCACGGTTTGTATTTCCTCAAGGCTCCAAAGGGAGGCGGCGACAACGCCGGCGGAAGCGATAGCCAGTCCCAGATGTCCGAGGCACAGGCCCCAGGCCGAAAGCGGCAAACCTGCGAGCCTGCGGGGAAGACTGGTCCATCTGGCCGTTCCGACGCCCGCGCGCCGTGCCAGGTCCAGCAGTGTGGCGACACCCAGGAAGATCGCGATTGCTATACCAAAGAGGCTGACCGGATCAGGCGTTCCAAACACGATGAGAAGCACGACGCCGAGGAGCGCGGATATGAGGCTTGTGACAAGCACGTCCTTGCGCAGCTTTCTGATGTTTGCCCGTTTCCATGAAAGGAAAGGGCCGATCGCCGCAAGAAGAACGACACCGGCAAAGATCGGCAGGAACGTCCGGTTGAAGTAGGGGGCGCCGACTGTGATCCTGTCGCCGGTGGCAATGTCCAGAAAGAGCGGGAACAGCGTTCCGACAAAGACCGTTACCGTGCAGGCGCTCAGGAGAACATTGTTCATGAGCAGCCCGGTTTCGCGCGAAACGGCGGCGAAGGTTCCACCCTCCCTGATCTCAGAAGCCCGAAGGGCGAAGAGCGTCAAGGCGCCACCGATTGCAAGCGCCAGAAGAAAAAGAATGAAGACGCCGCGTTCGGGATCATTGGCAAAGGCATGGACCGAAGAAAGGATACCCGAACGGACCAGGAAGGTTCCGATCAGGCTGAGGGCGAAGGTCAGGATCGCAAGCAGGATCGTCCAGCTCAAAAGTGCGGCCCGCTTTTCGACGACAATTGCCGAATGAAGAAGGGCGGTCCCGAGAAGCCAGGGCATGAAGGACGCGTTTTCAACCGGGTCCCAGAACCAGAAGCCGCCCCAGCCAAGCTCGTAGTAAGCCCACCAGCTTCCGAGCGCGATGCCAGCCGTCAATCCCGACCAGGCCAGAAGGACCCAGGGCCGCATCCAGCGCGCCCAGCTCGGGTCGACCTGACCGCGTACGAGCGCCGCAATTGCGAAGGAGAAGGCCGTGGAAAATCCGACGTAGCCGAGATAGAGCAGCGGCGGATGCAAGGCGACGCCGGGGTCCTGCAGCAGCGGGTTCATGCCCTGGCCGTCCAGCGGTGGGTTGGCGATGCGTTCAT
>JBCBUA010000120.1:0-16002 GCA_039818365.1 Pseudomonadota bacterium | reverse complement strand
GTTCGGCGACACGCCAGATCGTGTTGTCTTCAAATTCGTGAACGTGCCCGTCCGCGTAAACGATCTCCCACATCATTTCGACGATCGCGAGCCGCTCTGCCTCGTCAGTGGTTCGTTTCAGGACCGACGTGAAGCCGTAGAGATCAACGGCTTCCTCGTCCCGCTGCCGGGCGGCGGCGATCAGTTCTGACGTCTCCTTGTCGGTGAGTTCATAATGCTGTTGCAGGATTTCCCTCAGCTTTGCGCTTTCGCTTTCCTCGATAACGCCGTCGATGTCGACCAGGTGAAACAACAGGGCTGCCGCGGCCAGACGCTTGTCGTCTTCCGCAAAGGTTTTCTTGCCACTGTCACCAAACGTGATCTCCCTGACGAAACTTTTGAGCGCGTTCAGCATGTCTTGTTCTTCCTGTCTTCGGCATCCCGCCTTGGCTTCCAATAGCTATACCATTCCCACTTGTGCATCAAAGACTTGTTAAAACAGCCGATGATTCCAAAGTGGGCATGAAATCTGGTATTTTCTACTCATCTTTTTTGAATTATTCTAAAGTATTGATATTTATTGATTTTAAACTTGACACTAGACCTCATGAAATGGTTTCACCCAAGAAGCGCTGATGTATCCTTGCGTCGCGCAAATCATGTTTTCGCAACTAGACGGGGCGGCGTTTCGTGTCTCCGGTTGCGCTAAAAGGGGATGGACCCATGAAATCACTCAAGTTTGGTCTGCTCACGGCCACTGCCCTGCTCGTTACACCCGCCATGGCGGCGGCTCCGGCAGATGTCTTGTCGAATTACGGCGATATCGCCCAGGCGAGCTATGCGGACTCTCTTGCAACCGCAAAAACTCTTAAGGGTGCGATCGACAAGTTCCTTGCCGAGCCGACAGAGGCAAACCTTGAAGAAGCGCGGTCCGCGTGGATCGAGGCGCGCAACCCCTACCAGCAGACCGAAGCCTACCGTTTCGGCAACGCCATCGTGGACGACTGGGAAGGCAAGGTGAATGCCTGGCCGCTCGATGAAGGCCTGATCGACTATGTCGATGCATCCTATGGCGAAGAATCGGAAGAAAACCCGTTCTATGCTGCCAACCTGATCGCCAACCCGTCCCTGAAGGCCGGCGGCGAGACCATCGATGCCAGCAATATCACGGCCTCCCTGCTTGCCGAACAGCTTCAGGAAGCCGGTGAAGTCGAAGCCAACGTGGTCACCGGCTACCACGCAATCGAATTCATGCTCTGGGGTCAGGACCTCAACGGCACCGGCCCGGGCGCCGGCGCACGTCCGGCAACCGATTTCGACCCGGCAAACTGCACGGGCGGCAATTGCGAGCGCCGGATCCAGTATCTGCAGGCGGTCACCGATCTCCTGATTTCCGACCTGGAAGAAATGGCTGCGGCCTGGGAGCCGGGCGGAGCAGCCCGCGAAGAGCTGGCGGCAAAGGGTGAGAACGGCGGTCTTGCAACGATCCTGACCGGCATGGGCTCGCTTTCCTATGGGGAACTGGCCGGCGAGCGCATCAAGCTTGGCCTGCTGCTGCACGATCCGGAAGAAGAGCATGACTGCTTCGCGGACAACACGCATATGTCGCACCTGAACGACGTCATCGGCATCCGGAATGTCTATTTCGGTTCCTATGCGAGCCCGCTGGGCAACAATGTCTCGGGTGCGTCCCTTGCGGATATGGTCGCTGAAAAGGACCCGGCACTCGCCGAGGAAATGAAAACGAAGCTTGATGCGACACTGGCCGCCTTCAAGGTCATGAAAGCGCGCGCAGACGGCGGCGAAGCCTACGATCAGATGATCGGCGAGGGCAATGAAGAGGGCAATGCCGTGGTTCAGGCCGCTGTCGATGCCCTGGTTGACCAGACCGCGTCCATCGAGCGCGTCGTCAAGGTGCTCGGCCTGGACGAGATTGCGTTCGAAGGTTCGGACAGCCTGGACAACCCGGGCGCCGTCTTCGAATAAGGACATAACGTCAGGCGGCGGTTTTCAGCCGCCTGACGTTTGTTACGCTCTGCGAATTGGGGCTCGCGGACCACATCAGGATGCGATTATGACACTGGGGTCCCGGTTGATGGCGCTCATGAGCGCCTTGTTTTGTTTTTGTCTTGCGGCCGGAACGGCTGTCGCAGACGACATGCTCTCCCACCGCGATGATCTGACTGCGAAAGACAAGGTCAAGGTCTCCAAGGTCCTGACCGCGCCCGCTGATTTTGAAAAACCCGAAACTTTCGAGCCGATGCAGGGTGGAGCCGGAACCTCGACCCGCCGCCCGAACCGGGATGCCTTTTCGCATTCGAACGCCAATCTCACCTTTGAAGAGCAGCATGACTTCAAGGTTGGAAACGGGTTGTTCAAGAAACTCTGGACGTCTTCGCCATCGTCGACACGGGCATCCGACGGGCTTGGTCCGCTCTATAATGCGCGCTCGTGCCAGGGATGCCATTTGAAGGACGGACGCGGGCGGCCGCCGCTGCCAGGGGAAAAGGCGGTGTCGCTGTTCCTGCGGCTTTCCGTTCCGCCCGAGACGGACGAACAAAAGGCGGCACTTGCGTCAAAAGAAATCCTGCGCGTGCCCGAACCCACCTATGGCGGCCAGTTTCAGGCCTTTGCGGTGCAAGGCCTGCCCGGGGAAGGGCGCTTCGATATTGAGACAGAAGACGTTGTCGTTCCGCTGAGCGGCGGCGAGACGGCGGTGCTGCAGAAGCCCGTCTACAAGATCCGCGATCTCGGGTTCGGTGACATGCATCCCGACACCCTGATCTCCCCGCGTGTCGCACCGCCGATGATCGGCCTGGGGCTCCTGCAGGCCATTCACCCGGGAGACATCGAGGCGCTGGCAGACCCGGACGATCTCGATGAAGACGGAATTTCCGGAAAAGTAAGCCGCGTACGCGATCCGGCCACCGGCGATCTTGCCCTCGGCAGGTTCGGCTGGAAGGCGTCCAATCCAACGATCCGGACGCAAACGGCAGGTGCGTTTTTGGGAGACATCGGCATCAGCACGCCCGACCAGCCATACAATTTCGGCGACTGCACCGAGGCCCAAACCGATTGCAGGGCCATGCCGCATGGCGAGCAGGCAGATCTTGGTATCTCCGAAGCGCCCGATCCTGTCATGGATCTTGTCACGTTCTATTCGGAAAACCTCGCCGTGCCGATGCGCCGGGACGTCGACGATCCGGATGTCTTGCTGGGCAAGCAGGTCTTTTACGAAACCGGCTGCGTTGCCTGTCATCAGCCAAAATATGTCACGAGCCGAAATGCGGACAATCCGGCGCACCGGTTTCAGCTGATCTGGCCCTATACCGATCTCCTGCTGCATGACATGGGAGAAGGCCTCGCCGATCATCGCCCTGTCGGAGACGCCACCGGGCGCGAGTGGCGCACGCCGCCGCTCTGGGGCATCGGCCTGACGGAAACCGTCAACAACCATACGCGGTTTCTTCACGACGGCCGCGCGCGCAATCTGCTGGAAGCCGTGCTATGGCATGGCGGCGAAGCGCAAGAGGCGCGTGACAAGGTCGTGGACATGCCGCCGGAACACCGCAACGCACTGATCCGATTTCTGGAGTCGCTGTAATGAGAGCATCTGTCCTGGGAATAGTCCTGTCCGTCCTTGCCGCGCAGCCAGTAGCTGCGGCGGACTTCAACGACGCGATCGATAATGCCATTGCCGGTTACATCCGGCCAGCCACCGACCAATTCGCAAAAAGTGCCGGAAACTTGCCGGAAGCGGTGCAGGCGGTCTGCGCAGACACGTCCGAAGCCAATCTGCAAGTTCTCCGGGAAACCTACACGGCGGCGATCCGCGATTTCTCCCGGATCCAGTTTCTGAGGTTCGGACCGCTTCTGGAAGAGGACAGGCTCAGCCGGCTGGCCTTTCTGCCCGACCCGCGCGGCATCGGTCAGCGGCAGATTCGGAAGATCTATGCTGCAAAGGACGAGACCGCCCTGTCGGTTGAAACACTCAAGGAAAAAAGTGTTGCTGTTCAAAGCCTGACGGCATTTGACCTGATCGTGTTCGACAAGGACACCAACGTTTTGCTCGGCGCGGCTGGCGAGATGCGCGCGTTTACCTGTTCCTATGCAGGTGCGATTGCACAAAATGCGGCTCAGATTGCATCAGCTGTTGCCGCCGAGTGGCAGGATCCGAACGGGTACAGCAAGTTGCTGCTGACCGGAGGCCCCGAAAACGAACAGTTCAGATCTTCCCAGGAAGCGATGGAAACAGTCTACAACGCGCTGACAACCGGTATTACGGTGGTGAAGGATCAGGATATCCAGCCGGCGCTTGGCAGTTCGGAAGCAAAAGCAAAGCCGAGACGCGTGCCGTTTTCGCGTTCCGCCAATGGTCTTGTCTATCTGTCCGGTGAGCTCGCAGGGATCAAGGAAGCTGTCGTCAGCATGAACCTGATACCGCTTCTGCCGGAGGAAAATCATCGCGCTCTCGACACGTTGGATTTCGAGTTCAACAATATCCAGAACACGCTGTCAGCCCTGCAGGCGCCGATCCGGCAGACATTTACAGAGCGCTCTTACAATCAACTGAGAGCGGTCTCTTTCACCCTCAGTTCCGTCCATTACCTCATGACCAACGGCATGGCCGGACCAATGGGTCTGGCCGGAGGGTTCAATGCCCTTGACGGTGACTAAGGGTGCGCACTCAGGCCTGGTGGGATTTTCACGCCGCGGGTTCCTGACGGCGCTTGGCGGACTGGCTGCCGCGCCTGCCTTTTCCGGCTCGCCGCTTGCGGCAAGCCTGCTTGAAAAGACTGCGGCTGACGATGCCAGGCTGTTTGCCAGCGCCTACAAGATGGCTGACGGCAGTTTCGGCATAGGCCTCCTGGATGACTACGGGCAGGTTCTCGGCCGGATCACGCTTCCCGGCAGGGGCCACGGCATTGCAGTTTCGCCCGACCGGCGCCGGTTCGTTGCCTTTGCACGCCGGCCCGGAACATTCGCGCTGCTGGTCCGGCCTTTCGAGGACACGGAACCAGGGGTGCTCGTCGCGGAGCCCGGCCGGCACTTTTACGGACATGGATGTTTTTCGGCCGACGGCCGGCTGCTTTATGCGGTCGAAAATGATTTTGAGGCCGCGCGCGGTGTCGTCGGCGTTTATGATGTCACCGGTCAGTCGGCGCGCAGGATCGGCGAGTTTCCGAGCCACGGCGTTGGTCCGCACGATATCGCGCTATCTTCCGACGGCAAGACGCTGGTCGTCGCCAATGGTGGAATAGAAACACACCCTGACCGGGCGCGGGAAAAACTCAATCTGGATACGATGCAGCCATCCGTGGTCTTTGTCGATGCGGGCACAGGAGACCTTGTCGTCCAGCACCAGCTGGACGCCTCCCTGCATCAATTGTCGCTTAGGCACATGGCGCTCGACGGGAAGGGCCGGGCGTGGGTTGGCGGACAGTATGAAGGACCCTCATCGGACACGCCTCCGCTCGTTGCCGTTTTTGCCCCGGATGATATGCCGAGACTGACGGAGATCCCTGCGGTTCTCACCGGCAAACTTGAAAACTACATCGGCTCGGTCGCGGCCAATGCGGCGGGCGACGTTGTCGCGACGTCCGCGCCCCGGGGCGGGCGGACCCTGTTCTGGAACGCCGGAACAGGCGAATTCCTCGGCGCACAGTCCATTCCGGACGGATGTGGCGTCGCGCCTGCCGATCAGGGCAGTTTTCTGATCTCGGACGGAAACGGGGGCGTGTCCTATGTGGGCGAACCGGGCGCACCGCCGGAAGTCCTCTCGCGTCCTCCCGGCTTTTCGTGGGACAACCATCTGGTTGCGATCTCCTGATTCGTCCGAATTCCGTCGATGATCCGTTCTGCGCGGTTGCGAATTCCTCCTGTTTCCTGCTTTTGTCAAATTCAGGGTGCAGTGTGGGTGTGGATGAACGGCTGATTGGTCTACATTGGAGCCGATTCGCGAAAGGAGACGCTGAAACATGCGACGTCTTTTGATCGGGCTGGGCAGTCTGATACTCATGCTGGTGGCGATTGTGCTGATCGTCCCGCTTTTCCTGCCCAAGGACGAGATCAAACGTCAGGTGGTCGAACAGGTGGACAAGCGCCTTGGCTGGCGCGTCCGGCTGGACGGTCCGGTCTCGCTGTCGCTTTTCCCCGGTTTCACGCTGGATGCGCAGGACATCGGCCTGTCCGGTGAAGCGGGCGCCGACGGCATCGAGTTCGCAAGAGCGGACAGGATGGCATTCGGGCTTGCCTGGGGCGGACTGATTTCGGGCAACATACAGGTCACGGGTATCAGCCTGGACAACCCGGACATCTATCTCGAAGTCGGTTCGAACGGAACGACAAGCTGGGAGCCGCGCCGCGATCTCGGCCTTGACGCCGGCACTGCGGACGATTCGGCGCAGACACAGCCAGGCAATGCCGGGCCCGTTGCGCAAACCGGCGGCACGGACGGGACTGCCGGATCAGGCAGTTATCTCAAGAGCATCGGCGTCGACAGCTTTCAGATCACCGGCGGCACGGTTACCTACAAGGACGCGGCGCAGGACAAGCCGGTAAAGCTCAGCGATCTTGATCTATCGCTTTCCGCTCCGGACCTGTCCGGCAAGGTGGACCTGACCTCGAGCTTCGTGCTGCAGGACATTCCGTTCAGCATTGCAGGCGGCCTTGAGAACCCGCTCGGCATGACGGCGGGCGAACAGGTGCCCCTGGATCTGACGGTGTCGACGGGCGAGAACACGTTCACCGTTTCAGGGCAGGCAGGGCTTGCACCGATGCGCACGCAGCTAGAGATCGCGGCAGCAGGACCGTCGCTCAAGGCCCTGGCGGCGCTCGCCGGACAGACGATTGATGCGGACCCGGGCGCCTATTCGCTCGATGCGAAAATATCGGGTACCGAAGCTGCCGTTTCGGTTGCCGACCTTCATCTCGCACTCGGCCAACTGTCGCTCGGCGGTGCTGCCGATGCGGATCTTTCCGGGCTCGTTCCCGAAGTGTCCGGCCGTCTTGTTCTCAAGGACGGGTCGATCAAGGACCTCTTGATGCTTGCGGGCCGGGATCTGCCGGCAAGCGGCAAGTTGAGCGCCGATCTTGCTTTCGAAACAGTCGGGCTGACGGGCGCGGAACTTGTGGCCGGGCTCGACATGAACGGATCCGTTTCGATCTCCGATGGGGAGATCGGCGATCTCGGCCTCGCGTCGACGGTCGGCGACCCGGAGGCGGACCACCTCACCAATCTTGCGCTGGATCTCGAACTCCAGGGTCTTGAGAACCCGATTTCTCTCGGTGGTGCGCTCGCCTGGCGCGGCGAGGCCTTCAGTGTCACGGGCGAAGCGGACACGGCCAGCCTGCTTGCCGGAAACGCAGCGCCTGTTTCCGTCTCCCTGAAGGGAAACAGAGTGAGCGCCGGCTTTGCGGGTCAGGTCGCCCTGCCGGCCAATATCGATGGGGCGGTGAATGTCGACACCGCCGATCTGCGCGGTCTCATGGCATGGCTCGGTCAGCCCGTGGGGACAGGCGGCGGCCTCAAGACATTCAAGGCCTCGGGTATTTTCGGAATTCAGCCGGACGCAATTTCCTTCGAAGAAACCCGGTTCACGCTGGATGAAACGAGCGGCGAGGCGAATGGCCGGATTATCCTTGGCGGGAAACCGAAAGTGACGGCGCGGCTGGCACTGCGCGAACTGGTGCTCGATCCCTACCTCGGCGACGCGCCGCAGGCTCCGGGCGCTGGATCTGGCGGTTCGGGCTCGACCGGCGGCGGCAATGGCGGCGGCAACGGGGGCGGTGGCGCGGCGCAACCCGCTCCGGCCGGCTGGAGCAGCGACCCGATCGATTTCTCCGGGCTCCAGGCCGTGGATGTCGATTTCAAGGTGACGGCCGGTCAGATCCTCTGGAACAAGATCAAGATCGATGAAAGCACCCTGTCCGCAAATATCGAGAACGGTGTCCTGACGGCAGATCTTGAAAAACTGACGCTTTACGAAGGGTCCGGAAACGGATCTGTGACGCTTGACGGAACGTCTCAGACACCGAAACTGGCTGCGCGTTTCACGCTGTCTGGCCTGAGTGCCTATCCTCTCTTGCGCGATGCCGCGGATTTTGAATGGATCGAAGGCAGTACCGCGATCAATCTCGATGTAACATCGAGCGGCGGGTCACAGCTCGCTCTTGTTCAGGGGTTGAGCGGTGCTGCCAGCTACGAATTCGTTGACGGGGCGATCCGGGGTATCAATATTCCGAAGATGGTCCGCGGTCTGTCGGTCGAGACCTTGCTCGGCTGGCAGGACAATCCGTCGGAGAAAACGGATTTCAGTTCCCTGAGCGCATCTTTCCGGATTGAGAACGGCATCGCACGCACGGACGATCTTGCGATGGTCGGGCCGCTGATGCGCATGACAGGCAGCGGCACGACGGACCTTCCCGCCCAAAGCCTCGACTGGCGCGTCGAACCGAATATCGTGCCGACGCTCGAGGGACAGCCGCCGATGCCGCGCCGCAAGGGCGAGGACAAGAAAATGGCCGGTCTCGGCGTTCCGATCGTGATCAAGGGGTCGTGGAACGATCCGCAGATCTATCCCGATATTGCCGGCATCCTCAAGGATCCCGAGGCGGCCTACAAGCAGCTTCAGGAAACCGGCGGCGAGCTGATGTCTTTCCTTCAAGGCAACAAGGATGCCCCCCAGGAACTCGTGGAAACGGCCAATGAGACCATCCGGCGAGCGACGGGCGGACGCACGCAGATCGACGTTCAGAAAGTGATCGACGGTGAGGTCGATGACCAGGAAGTGCTGCAGGCGGTGGAAGAAGGTTTCGGATTGCCGCCGGGGCTGCTGGGCAGTGTTCTGGGCCGGAAAAAAGAAGAAGACAGCAACTGAGGCGGGCAGGGTCCGCGGGATGCGCTTGACCCGCATTCTGAGCCCGGGAAACCCGGTCAGAACCGTCCGGTCATGCGCGTAAGCTCTATGCCGGGGCTAACGCGCATCAGCCGCATTTCACCGAAACTGCGCACCTCCTGTTTGCCGAGATCGTCCAGATGGAACTCCTCGACCAGGTATTCCTTCATCGAGTCGGGGGCCACGACACACATCGGGTTGGCAAAGGCCTGCAGACGGGCCGCGAGATTCACCGCAGAGCCGAAAACGTCATAGACGTATTTCTGGATACCGACGACGGACCCGACTGCGGAGCCGGTGCCAAGCCCGATACGTGCTTCCCATTTGTACTGGTGGCTCTGATTGCGGCGTTCGAGGTAGCGAATGAAGCGAACCGCGCAATTTGCGACCGCGCGCATGTGATCCGGTGACGGTTCAGGCATACCGGCAACAGCCAGATAGGCATCTCCGATCGTCTTGATCCGTTCACAACCGAATTGTTCCGCGATGCGGTCGAAGGCGGTGAAGATATCGTTGAGCTCGCCGAGCGTCACTGTCGGGTCGTGTTCCGCCGCGAACTTGGTGAAATTGACGAAATCCAGCATGACAACCGACACGCTCTCGTAGAGCTGGGGCGTGACCACGCCGAACGTCTTGAATTCTTCGTAGACGGTACGCGGCATGAGGTTCAGAAGGAGCCGCTCGACACGCTCCTTTTCGCGTTCCAGTTCCCGCGTGTTGCGCTCGACCATAGAGGAATAGCTGTCGATCATGGATTCCAGTTCGCGGATGCGCGTGATGTTCTGGCATTCCACCACGAGCAGGTCGCTGGCCTCCTCATCGGCACTGGAGATGGACAGGGCGATCACAAGCGTGCGCCGTTTCAGCTTGACCGAAATCTCGCCGTTGAAACGCCCGGTCTGTTCCATCGCGGAGCGGACGTCATCAACGTCGATATCGGGAAGCACCTCCTGAAGGGATGCGCCGGCCTCTGGCTTGCCGAACCACTCGGCAAACGGGCCGTTGCTGAACAGAAACTGGAGATCGTCGCCCCGCACCACCGCGATACCGACGCCGATCGCGCGCAGGAGCTGCTGGTTGATGGCCGTGATGCTCATGATATGCCCGTCGAAAGTATGCTTGTCCGCCGCGCATCGATTTCGATCATCACAGTTTCGATGTCCTGGGGCGAAAAGCCATGCTCGGACAGGGTCTCGCTCAGGAGCATGCGGATCTCGTCGAAATCCTCATGGGTCAGATCAAGCGACGCATGCGCGCGCCGCAGGCGTTCATCGGAGTAGGAGACGGGCCCGCCGAGAAGTGCCGAGATGAACTTGGTCTGGTGGTCGATCAGTTTCGGCATGTCGATGCCGTCGAAAAAGTCGCCGATCCGATCGGAGTCGAGCACCTTGTCATAGAAGTCCATTACAATACGGCTGATAGATTTGAAGCCGCCGTATTTGTCGAAAAGCGCCTTGGACATGCTTGGGATACTCAAAAGTTAGCGACTTGCCTTAAAGAAAATCAGACTAGGCGAGTGCGCACGCAAAGAAAAGTCTTTTGGATTTTTAGTTGTAGATTTTTGGACTTGCCTAAATGTTCATCAATTTCTCTTGCGTGTTCGATTTAACCGGTCAGACTCTAAGGCAGTTTCAGAGCGGTCCGGCAGATCCATTGCGGTCTGTTGCAGTGGGCCGGCCCGGGTTGCTCCCGGCTGTCGCACCGGCCCTCAAACGTCGCTGAATTGCAATCAGTACCAGAAGCCCTCTCTTCTCCAGATCGTGAAGTGACCCCGCACGGGCGGTGTCGGCGTGCCGGAGGAAATGGTGAATTCGCGGCCGCCGTTGATGCCCTTCCCGTTGGTCTGTTTCAGAACGACATATTCGTTGCATTGCGGTCCGCCGCTGGAACTCTGGCACATGTCGATGTGCGCACTGTTGTCGTCAAGCTGCTTCCAGACCCAGTCGACCAGAGCGACATGTCCATTCCAGACCATGAAATCGAGCGGTTTGACCTCCTTGATGTCGTCAATGTTTATCTTGCAGACATGGGTCGGGTATTTCCTCGGTTCGACGGCCTGGTAGTCCGCGCGTTCCCCGACCCAGATCATGAAGTTCTGAACGAAGCCGATGCAGTCCATGCCGAAGAACCGGTCCTGCACCATTTGCTGCAGGGCTGCCCGGTCCGACATCTTGTCGAAATACATGCGTTTGATCTTGCCGGTCGCCTTGACGTCCTTGGTGCCGTCGCTGTGGTTGCGGCCGCACACCTCGACCTTGTACTTGTCGAGCAGGTCCTTGTTGTTCAGCATGAAGTTCCAGATCGCGATGAAAGTCTGGTCGTTCCCCTGCCCTTTCCAGGCGAGATCGATGTTTTTGCCGCCGACATGCTTGTGCAGCGACATGCCGTACTCATTCTTGATCCAGCGAAAATTCTTGTAGAAACTCGTTGCCCCGTCATTGCCGCCGTTCTTCTGGTTTTTGCAGAGATACTGGTTCAGCGCCACGGGTCCGGCTCCGGTCTGGAGTCCCGGCTTTATCAGGTGGTCCACATACTCGTAGGGAAGGGAAAAAGCTTCTGGCAATGCAACACTCCACAAATAGGATTGGCGACCGGACTTTGCGGTCGACTGGCGCAAATCGCTTTGCCGGTAAAATCAGGGCATCACGGCAATCGGCGCCAGAGGGGCGCGTTTCGGCCCCGGGAAAAATGTCTAAGCACAATGGATCGATCTTATCACACTCGAGAGGTCGGGCGTACCGGAAATCGGGTCCCGGTGCGGCAATTCATGGCAAAGACAATCCGCACAGGCGGAACGCAGTGTGCTTTGATCTCATCGATTCAAGTAGGGACTATTTGCCGTGCCGGAACTAACCAGATTGCTCGTGCGTGCCGATGACGCCGGCTCCTGCCGGGCGTCCAACCACGGATGCCTGGATGCCGTTCTTGACGGGATCGCGCGCAGTGTTGAAGTGATGATGCCCTGTGCCCGGGTGACCGAGGCAGCAGCGCTCTTTCGCGATCACCGGGATGTCGATGTCGGTCTCCATCTGACGCTAACCAGCGAATGGGACGCCGTGAAGTGGCGTCCGCTTACCGACGCCCCAAGCCTTGTTGACCGGGAGGGCTGTTTCCTGCCGCTGCTGCAGGCGCGTCCCAATGACGACCGGCCCTGTTTGAGCAGCCGGCGCTGGGACATCGACGAGATTGCCGGGGAGTTCAGAGCCCAGATCCAGCTGGGGCTCGATCTCTTTCCGAACGCTTCGCATGTCAGTTGCCACATGGTCCGGCACTTTGCCGATTTTGATCCCGGACTGGGAAGTGTTGTTTCTGGGCTCTGCGCCGAATTCGGGCTTCTGGACGATCCGTTCGGGCAGGGACTGCCAAGGTTCACTCCCTACCCGGCATATCCGAGAGACAGCCGTGCCCGGATATCGTCTTTTGTCGAGGCCCTGGGCCGCCTCGCTCCCGGGACGCATATCTTCATCGATCACCCGGCGGTTGATTGCCCGGAACTGGACGCCCTCGGCCATCCCGGATATGAGGACGTGCGCACCGACCGGGTGACCTGCCTGGAAACGCTCACGAGCGTCGCGGTCAAGCGCGAGATCGAGCGTCTCGGGATCGAGCTGATCAGCTACAGGGATCTTTAAAACTTCTTCGGTCTCAAAGGGTGCTGTCGAGGGCGTGTCCGTACCTCTAAGGCTTCTGCATGCCGTCATAGACGGAGAGCAGTCAGCATCTCTCGGACACCGTCGTCAATGGTTCCCGTGTTCTCGATACGGACAAGATTGGCAACGTTCTGCGGTTCCAGGTCCGCCCGTTGCAGGCGCTTTTCGATGTCCGCGCGGCTTTCGCGTCCGCGTTGCGCGAGACGGTCTGCAAGAATGTCGAGCGGCGCTGTGATCAGCAGCACGATGGCGGTTTCATATTTGTCTGCCGCGCGCTCCAGCACGCGTCTCGATCCGTTTGCGATCACTGTTTCGCCAAGAGCTATGCGGGCGTCGTAGGCTTTCGGAACAACATAACCCAGCCCATGGGCTTCCCAGGACAGGGCCGTTTCCCCGTCGGCCACGAGCCTGTCGAATTCATCGCGCGTCAGCGTTTCATGGTCTTCCGCGTCCGGGTCGCATGCTCTGGTGATTGCGCGGCGGGCGAAGTGAACGTCCTGCCGGTCTTTCAGCCTTTCGCGAAGAGCGGACATCAAGGTGTCCTTGCCGGCCCCGCTCGGGCCGACAACCAGCACCATCCGGCCCGGTCCGAGCTTTTGATCAGACCCTGTTGCGGTGTCAGGCAACGCGTCTGCCCTCGCGCCAGACACCGCGCACGATCGGCACGTTGCCGACGAGCCTGACCTGTATCATGTCGGCGCGCAGACCGGGCGCAAGGCTGCCCCGGTCGGTCAGTCCGATTGCATGAGCCGGACTGGAAGTCACCATGGCGACCGCCTTCGGCAAATCGATCGTCTCGATTTCCTCGGCGAGCTGAAAGGCCGCCTGAACAAGCGAAACGGGCACATAGTCGGACGAAAGCACGTCGAGATAACCCGCTTCGGCCAGCTCGCGGGCTGAGATATTGCCTGAGTGCGAGCCGCCGCGCACAACGTTCGGTGCGCCCATCAGAACCGCCATTCCCGCTTCGTGAGAGGCTCTGGCCGCTTCAAGCGTCGTCGGAAACTCGGCGATCCGCGTCTTCAGCGCGACGGCCTCTTCCACATGATCCAGAGTGGCGTCGTCGTGACTGGCGATCGCAATCCCCTTTTCCTGGGCGATTGCGGACAGCTTTCTGCGATTGTCCGGGGCAAGACCGCTTGCACGCGCCTGCCGGCGGCGGATGAATTCGTCCATTTCCGCATCCGAGAAACCTTTCTTGCCCTGGTAGTAGATCTTGTAGGCGTTCAGGGAGACGAATTGGCGTTGACCGGGCGTGTGATCCATCAGCGAGATCAGGCGGATGCTGTCATCCTCCTGGAAGACCTCATAGGCACTCAGGACGTCGGGAGCGGAGACCTCGCAGCGCAGATGAATGAAGTGATCGGCGCGCAGGCGGTGTTCGCGCTGGCCCGTCTCGATCGCATCGGCCAGGGCGCGCATGTCCGAATAACGCAGGTCCGCGTCTTCATCCATGCCAACCCTCAGCGCATCGAAAACCGTGGTGATGCCGGCACAGGCGATCTGGGCATCATGCGCCTGAACCGCCGAGACCGTGTTCCAGCGCACCTTCGGCCGGGGAGCGTAGTGCGTTTCCAGATGGTCCGTGTGCAGTTCGATCAGCCCGGGCAGCAGGTAGTCACCCTCGCAATCATGTCCGTCGACATTGCTTGGCGTCGCGACAGCTTCGATGGTACCGCCGCTATGGACGCTCAAGGACCCGTCAATCACCTCGTCCGCAAGAACAAGCCTGGCGTTTTTGAAGACTTTTGGATGCGTGGTCATGCATTCTCCCTGTCGATCGGTCGGGCGGACGGGCTTTCCGCCGAACCCACGGGCGTGGTGCCGCTCAGCGGAAACACGGTGTGAACATCAAACGGAGCGCCGCGCTCCGGCTCCTGATAAAGGGCGAAGGAGGCGCACAGGCGTTCCCTGCCGGTCACCTCGGAAAAGTGGGTCTTTGCCGCCGACGCGAGTGCGTTCGCCTCAGCCTCGTTTTCAAGCTTGTTCGACAAGGTCATGTGAAACCGGAGCTCGTCGAAAATATACGGGTATCCCCAATCGGTCAGGTAACTGTCCTGTTTCGGCGTCAACCCGCTCTTGCGGCGGCGCTCAAGGTCTGCGTCGGAGAGGGGCGCTCGAAACGGTTCGAAGTGGCGCACGCAGAGCGCCGCGAACGCCGACAGGTCCGGTTGCGGCCGGTCCGGCGTCAGCGCGAGAAATTTTCCGAGCCGGTTGACATTCAGACCCTCTATGCGGAAGGGAGCGATATCAGCGGCAAATTGCCGGCAGGATGCGACCAGGCGGGCTTCGTCCAGACCTGCCTTGAGGTGAAACGGTGCTTTCAGCGTTCCGTGGAAACCGTAGCGGCGCGGATCTGTCGTCAGATCGCGAAACCTTTGCGTGTCCATGCCGGTGATAGCTGGCTGATCCATATCGGCCGCGGCAAACGGGTCGCGCCCTAACCAGGCAGTGCCCAGCCGCATCAGGGCATCATCAGCATCGGCGGCAAAATAGATCGCGTAGCGCATGTCAGAATCACGGGTTTTGTTTCAAGAGCCAGGTGGTTGGGCTAGGTGATGGACACATAAATGAGGCCGAAAGGGTTTGAGGCGGCTTGCTTCTCCTCAAGGAGCGGAAGCGCAGGAAATGTGGCGCATTTTCAAGCTTTTCGCGACGGGGAGGAGAAGCAAGCCGGTTAAATCCGAAGGACATGAAAATGGCCTCACCCCGTGGTGTCAGCTTGGCTGACCGGGCCAGAAGCCCGCTCCGCGCACCCTTCCTAACGGGATATCGCCATTTCGCATGCCATTTCGGTCTCATTTATGGCTCCATCACCTAAAGGCGGGAGGTGACTGTTCTGTGACAGTTTGGCCTCCCTGACAACTGTTTCCTTCTCCGGTGCCGCTCAGGCGGCTTCATCGGAAGCGAATGCGGTGACATCGATGATCCGGTCGGCAATTTCCTCGCGCACATCCTGATCGTGGAGAATGCCGACCATCGCGACCCCCTGTTCCTTCTTTTCCTGGACCAGACGCACAACGACGGCTCGGTTGGCGGCATCGAGCGAGGCTGTCGGTTCGTCGAGCAACAGGATCGGGTAGTGGGCAATGAAGCCGCGCGCGATGTTGACGCGCTGCTGTTCCCCACCGGAAAAGGTCGCCGGCGGCAGGGTCCAGAGCCTTTCGGGAACATTCAGCCGGGCGAGCAGGCCTCGGGCCTTTTTAACCGCTTCGGCTTCGCCGGACCCTTGCGCCACGAGCGGTTCCGCCACGACTTCCTCGGCCGAAACACGCGGAATGGTGCGCAGGAACTGGCTGACATAACCGATCGTGTCTTCGCGCAATCTGAGGATCTCGCGCGGCTGCGAGGCGGCGACATTGACGATGTCGTCGCCGATCGTGACCAGGATCTGGCCCGTTTCACAGCGATAGTTGCCGTAGATCATCTTCAGGATGGAGCTTTTGCCGGCACCGGAAGGGCCGCCGAGAACGACG
>JBCBUA010000119.1:0-16059 GCA_039818365.1 Pseudomonadota bacterium | reverse complement strand
CTGGAAAAGAGACATGTCGAACTTCTGTTCGCGCATATGCTGGATGATCCGGAGGCACACAGCCGCCTTCAATTGATCAGCACCTTTGGCGCGGAGAAAGTATTCGGCACCATCGACGCACTTTACGCCTATGTCGAACCATCCCCAGCTGCATCGCCCGGCGGGCTGCCTGCAACTTGACCGGCATCGCACGAACGGCCACTTTCGCAATGAGAAAGAGGAATCACCCGCGTGAACGACACCCCGTCCAACGTCGCCGAATTTTCCGTGTCCGAAATCTCGTTTTCCATCAAGAGAACGATGGAGGATACGTTCGGCTATGTCCGCGTTCGCGGGGAGCTTGGGCGGATCTCAAGACCGGGCTCCGGACACATCTACCTGGACCTGAAGGACGACCGGGCTGTCCTTTCCGGCGTCATCTGGCGCGGCGTTGCCTCGAAACTGAAGATCCAGCCCGAACAGGGTCTTGAGGTCATTGCGACGGGAAAGATCACCACCTTCCCCGGACAGTCGAAATACCAGATGGTCATCGACGCGCTCGAACCGGCAGGCGCCGGGGCCCTGATGGCGCTTCTGGAAGAGCGGAAAAAGAAACTCGCGGCGGAGGGCCTGTTCGCGGAGGACCGCAAACAGCTGTTGCCGCCAATGCCGCGCGTGATCGGTGTGGTGACCTCCCCGACGGGCGCTGTTATTCGAGACATACTCCACCGGATATCGGACCGGTTTCCGCTGCATGTCCTGGTTTGGCCGGTGCGGGTTCAGGGGGAAACGTCCGGCGCTGAAGTCGCCAACGGTATACGCGGCTTCAACAGCCTTGAGGTCGGCGGTTCCATCCCCCGGCCCGACGTTCTCATCGTCGCACGCGGGGGCGGCAGCATCGAAGACCTTTGGGGGTTCAACGAGGAAGCCGTTGTCCGGGCCGCGGCGGACAGCGTGATCCCGCTGATTTCCGCCGTTGGCCACGAAACCGACTGGACGCTGATTGACCTGGCCGCGGACGTGCGCGCGCCGACGCCAACAGGAGCCGCCGAAATCGCGGTCCCGGTCAAGGCCGAGCTGATGGCGATGGTGGACGACCGGTCCAGACGGCTCAATTCCGGACTTGTCCGGTTCGTGACGGGAAGGCGAACGGAACTGAGGGCCGCGAGCGCGGCACTGCCCGCGCCACAGGACCTGCTTGCTCTGCCGCGGCAGAAATTCGATTCCCTGGCCAACGGTCTCGAACGTGCGCTCATCGTGAGTACGCGGAACCACCGGTCCGGGTTCGAGGGCCTTGCAAGCCGCCTGTCGCCGCTGCTCCTGACCCGGCTCAGCACGAAAGCGCGGCAAGACCTTGAACAGGCAAGCGGCCGGCAACAGCGTGCCCTCTCCGTTGCGGTCTCCCAGAAAAGACAGGCATTCGAAGCCCAGGCCACGCGTTTGACACCCGCCCGGCTTTCGCAGCAGACGACCCTGGGCAAGGAGCGCATGGCCGGCCTCTCCGACAGGCTCGACCGTGCCTATCTCGCCCGTGTCACCCAGGAGCAATCAAAGCTCGACGGGCTTCAAAAACTGCTCAAGTCGCTGTCCTACAAAGACGTCCTTGCACGGGGCTATGCGGTCGTGCGCGACGAAAGCGGGCAGCCTGTCCGGTCACCGGCAGCCGTCGAAGCGGGAACCCTGCTTGCCATAGAACTGGCCGACGGAACCCTTGCCGCCATCGCAGAAGGAGACGGCGCGAAGGCCGCCCCGCGCAAAACCAAGACGAAGCCAAACAAATCCGCTCCTACGAAGTCAAAACCGCAGGACCAGGGCAATCTTTTCTGAAAACCTTGATATCAAATAAGAAATCGCGCAAATTTTTGGAAGAAGAAATTATAGTCGATACTTTGCTCATTATTAGTTTAGCGTTCGTTTAACCAATTTCCTTACCGCTATCTTAAGTTGCCCTGCGTATCTTGCCTGCAATCTTGGCATAGACTTTTGTACGGGGCAGTCAAATGCAGCGCAAACAATTCGGGAAACGCGGTGTCAATCAATCCGTTCCGCAATTCGGTGACCGGCAATCCAGCTACTCGGGGGCGGCTATGCCTGCTTATGCCGGTGCAGGCGGCGGCGGATCTTACAGCGACGACGACGGTTTCTCTGTCGGCAGGGCACTGGCCGGCTTTCTTGGCATTCTGTTCAGTTTCAAGGGGCGCATAGGCCGGATGGAATACTGGACCATCGGTTTCATCCGCTTTATTTTGATGATGGTCGTGGTCCTTACATTTGCCTTTGCCGTCGGACCGCAAATGGAAGGTCTGTCGGAAGACCAGGCGAATGTTGTTCTTGTCAAATATGCGTTCGGCACGGTCCAGGGCGGCTTCCTGACGTTTCTGTTTCTGGTCTTGTTCTTGTGCTATTGGTCGCTGGAAGCCCGGCGATGTCATGACCGGGACTCGTCCGCTCTCTTCCTGCTCATCCTGTTCGTTCCGATCGTCGGTACCTTCTACGGCATCTATCTCTTCATCGTGAACGGGTTCTTTCCCGGCACGCCGGGTCCGAACCAGTTTGATACCATGCAAAGCAAGGCGCAGATCTTCGACTGATCGCGCACAACGGTCGCCTTCAAAATCAAACCGCCGCCGGAGCGACAACTCCGGCGGCGGTTTTGGTTTTGCAACGACACGTTTCGAATGCCTCAGGGCGTCGTGTGCGAGATCACCCCATGAGCGACGGCAGGATCGTGATGATCGACGGGAAAGCCAGAAGGCCCGCGATCGTCAGCACGTCGGCGACAAAGAATGGGACGCAGCCACGGAAGACTTCCTGAACCGGGATGTCGGGCCTTACGCCGGACACCACGAAACAGTTCAGTCCTATGGGCGGTGTAATCAGACAGAGCTCCGCCATCTTGACAACCAGGATCCCGAACCAGATCGCGCAGGCCTCGCCTGACATGCCGAACGCGCTGTCCGCCGCCGACACACTCTCCCCGCCATTCAGCGCGATCACCGCCGGGTAAACAACGGGGAGTGTCAGGATCAGCATGCCGATCGCATCCATGAACATGCCAAGGACGGCATAAGCAAGCAGGATGCAGATCATGACGATCCAGGGCGAATATTCCAGACCGACGATGAAGTCGCGAAACGCATCGGGAAGGCCCGCGAATCCCAGGAAGCGCACATAGACAAGCACGCCCCAGATCAGCGTGAAGATCATCACCGTGAGTTTTGCGGTCTCGTGCAATGCCTGCCCGAGCTGCTTTGCCTTCATGCCCTTGGCGAAGGCAACCACCAGAACCACGAACGCGCCCAGCGATCCGGCTTCCGTCGGTGTGGCCAGTCCGAAGAAGAACGAGCAGAAGATAATCGCGACCACGGCAATGATCGGCAGTGTTCCTGGAACGCTCTCTAACCGCTGTCTCCAGGTGAAGCCCTTGACCGCAGGTGCGTCGCCCCGCCAGGCGGAGACTGCCACGATGATCGCAACATAGATCAGGGCGGAGAAGACACCGGGAAGAAAGCCGGCGATCAGCAGCTTGCCGACCGATTGCTCCACCAGGATCGCGTAGATAACCAGGATCGCAGAGGGCGGAATGAGCGAGGCGAGCGTGCCGCCCGCGGCAACCACCGCCGCCGACAAGCGCTTGGAGTAGCCTGCGGCGAGCATTTCGGGAATGGCGACGCGTGCGAACACGGCCGCAGTTGCAACCGATGCGCCGGACACCGCCGCAAAGCCCGCAGTCGAGAAGACGGTTCCGACGGCCATGCCGCCCGGCAACCAGCCGAGCCACCGCTTTGCCGCTTCAAAGAGCTGCTTGGTGAACCCGGCATAAAATGCAAGGAATCCGATCAGGATGAAGGTCGGCAGAACGGACAGCGCGTAGGTAACGGACTTGGAATGCGGGATCGTTCCCGCCATCTTGAGCGCAACGAAAAAGCCGCGTTCGAACCCCATCTTCATGGAGAAGTGGATGATCAGTCCGACAAGCCCGGTAAAGGCAGCGGCGAATGCGACGCGGACGCCGAAAATGACCATGACCAGCAAGACGCCCGTCATGAGAAGACCTACTTCAAACGGGGTCATTTGGAGCCCTCCTCGGGGGTTTCCTCACCGAAGGCTTCTTCGATTTCGTGCTGGGCGACGTCCTCCACCTTCTCGATGACAGGGACCGCGATGGGCTGGCGCGTGGGATCCGCGACAAGGCGCGCATATCCGTAGATCTGCAGGAGCAGCCTCATGAGCAGGACACTAAGCGCGACGGGCACAACCAGTTTCGACGGCCAGGTCGGCAGGCGGATATCCATCGTGCTGTCACCGATGTTCCACGATCTGTCGAAGTGGTACCAGGCGCCCCAGATGAGAAGCGCAACGGTGAATGCAATCAGGATCACGCCGATCATTTCGCAAATGTAGAGTGTGCGCCCGCGTAGCTGACCCAGCACGATCTCCATCCGGATGTGACCGCCGACACGCTGACAATAGGCAACGCCCGCAAAGGCGAAAATCGCCATCGCCTGTTCGGTTATGTCGATGAAGCCGGGTATCGGCGCGTTGAACAAGAGACGTCCAAAAACCTGCGCCACGGCGAGAAAAATCAGTGCAATGATCGAGAAAGCGGCGATCAGGTTGAACCCGTTTTCAACATGGGCAAGCAGCCCGCTGAAGCGGATGTAAGTCGTCGGTCGCTCCTCACCGGAACGTCCCGCAGGATCAATTGTCATCATGAGTTTAAAGCCCCGGGGCAAGGCTCCCCGGCGTTTTTGGAAACGCCGGGGAGCAAGTGACGCAAACCAGGTCTGCCGGTTTATTCGGCGATGGTTTTCTTGACCATGTCGAGCAGTTCCTGCGCCGGAAGGCCGGCAGCCGTCTGCTCTTCAATCCATGCGTCGTGGATCGGGCCCGCCTTTGCGGCAAAGGCACTGAGTTCGTCGTCGCTGAACTCGACTTCAACGATGCCGCGCTCTTTCAGCTCCGGCCACCACTTGTCGTAAACCTTGGCATAGGTTGCCAGGTAATGATCGAGTGCCGGATCAACGGATGCATCAAGCGCCGCCTTGAAGTCATCCGGAAGGGCCTCGTAGGCCTCCACGTTGACAACGACCGGGCAGTGCACGGTGCCGGGATTCAGGTTTTTGGTCCACCAGTCCGCAACTTCAACCACCTTGAACGACAGATGTGCATGCGGTGCGAAGCCGGCGGCCTGAACCGTTCCGGAATCGATCGCCTGGTACGTTTCGGACGCGGTGACCGATGTCGGCACGGCACCGGCAGCTTCCATCAGCTTGCCGAGACCACCGAGCGCACGGACGCGCATGCCGTCGAAGTCGGCGACTGACGCAGGCACGTCGCCCTTGCCGGCGAAATTGTATTGCGGCATCGGCGACGGCATCAGCAGCTTCGCGTTCCAGCGGCCGAGATCGGCCTGAACAGCCGGATGATCATACAGCGCCTTGGAGACCTTGACCTCTGTTTCCAGGTCGTTGACGCCCAGGAACGGCAGTTCCAGAACGGTCAGGGTCGGGTTCTTGTCGGCGTGGTAAGACGCGCAGAATTGCGCCATTTCGAATGCGCCGAAGGAAATGCCATCCAGGTTCTCGCGCGATTTGGACAGCGCCCCGCCGTAATGCAGCTTGATTTCGAACTTGCCGTCCGTTTTGGCAGCGACTTCTTCAGCAAGTTTTTCGACGTGTTCGGTAAAGGCGCGGCGTTTGCCCCAGAGCGATACGTTCCAGGTCAGGTCTGCAGCGAATGTTTCAGTGGCAAAAATGCCCGTAAGCGCGACCGCGGAAACTGCGGTTGCGGACTTCAAAGAGAAGAGCATGAAATCCTCCCAGAGATTGTGCTCATTTTCCTTGGACGCTCAACCCGCGTGCATTTCGACACGCGGACCGGTTCCAAGTCGAACAGCTTAAAGCATGCTCCGTGCCAGTCACGCGCAAATAAGGAAATCGGGAGAAATGCTCGGCTTTTTTCAAGACAGTGGGAACGGCCGCGCCGAACAATCGGCAAGATCTTGCCGATCACCGCCTCCTGTCGGCAAGTTTTCGCTCAGCCTTCCGAAAAATCCGTTGCGCCCGCCTGATCGCGTGTCAGACCGTGGCGGGCCATCTTCTCGTTCAGCGTCCGGCGGGGAAGGTTGAGTTCCCTCAAGACATCGGCGACACGTCCCTTGTGCCGGCGCAGAGCGCTTTCGATCAGACTGCGCTCGTACTCGTCCATCAGGGCCTTGAGACCCTCCGCTCCCTTTGCCGCGGCAAGCGCTTTCTGGCCCGTGACCAGGATTTCCAACGGCTGCGGGCTGACACCGGCGTTGAGGACGAACCGCTCGGCGGCGTTGCGCAGCTCACGCACATTTCCGGGCCAGGGATATGTCTGCAGGAAAGCTTCATCGCGCGCAGAAATGTCCGGCGCGTTCAGGCCGTATTGGGCGGCCAACCGGTTCACAAACGTGTCGAACAGAAGCAGACCGTCGCGGCCGCGCTCGCGCAGCGGCGACACATGGAGCTCGATCGCATTCAACCGGAAAAGAAGATCTTCGCGCAGCCGCCCGGTGCTCACGGCCTCACGGGGATCAAGGTTCGAGGCACTGACAAGGCGAATGTCGACATCAACCGATCTTGCACCGCCAATCCTGTCGACTTTCCGTTCCTGAAGCACGCGCAGCAACTTGGGCTGCAGCGCAAGCGGCATCGACACGATTTCATCCAGAAACAGCACCCCTTCATGCGCTGTTTCGATGCGACCGATATGCTGCCGGTCCGCCCCCGTGAAAGCCCCGGCCTCGTGCCCGAAGAGTTCCGCCTCGACCATGGCCTCGGGCAATGCCGCTGCGTTGATGGCAACAAAAGGCCCGTCCTTGCGATTGCTGAAATCGTGGAGCGCCTGGGCGATCACCTCCTTGCCGGTTCCCGTTTCACCGGTGATCAGGACGGCGGCGTCGGTCCTGGCGAAATGCAAGATCTGCTGACGCAACGTGTGCATTGCCGGGCTGTTGCCAATGAGGCGGCTTTCCAGACCAGCTCCGTCGGAAAGCTGCTTCCTGAGCGCCCGGTTCTCCACGACAAGTGCCCGCTTGTCCGCAGCCCGGCGCACGACCTCGGCAATGTGATCCGGGTCGAAGGGCTTTTCTATGAAGTCGTACGCTCCGGCCCGCATCGCCTCCACGGCCATCGGCACGTCGCCGTGTCCGGTGATGAGAACAACCGGCAGATCGCTGTCCAGCTCGCAGATCCTTCGCAGGAGAGACAGCCCGTCTTCGCCTTCCAGCTTGACGTCGGAGACAACGCAGCCGTCAAAGTCCGGTGACAGTTTCGACATGGCGTCATCGGCCGTGGCGACTTCCACCGTGGCAAAGCCGGCAAGGCGAATCCATTGCCGCAGAGCCGCCCTCATGGAGGGGTCGTCATCGACTATGAGAACCATGCGGCTGTCCGGCTGTCCCGTCATTCTGCGGCTTCGTTTTCCATATCAAGTGACAGATCCGCTCGAACCGTGTCGCTGTCCACGGCGGGCAGTTTCAGTTCGAACAGTGCTCCCTTAGGCGCATTCGCCCTGACGGACAAGCTGCCGCCAAGGTCATCTGCAAGGCGCATGGAAATCGCAAGACCCAGTCCCATGCCGCCGGAACTGGTCTTGGTGGAGAAGAACGGATCAAAAATCCGTTCCAGAAGGTCGTCGGGAATGCCCGGACCATTGTCGGATATCCTGAGAACGATCGCGTTACCGGCAAGGGAGGCTTCCAGTCTGACAAAACCATCGTCCTCGCCCGCTGCCGCGTCGGCTCCGTTGCGCAACAGGTTGACCAGGATCTGTTCGACCCTGAGTGGCGCCGTTTCAACGTCAAGATCCGTTTCGGGCAGGTCCAGCTTCAGGACGACACCGGTCTCCTCGAATCTCGGGCGGGTGATCTTTTCAGCGGCCTTGACGCTTTCCCTGAGATCAATCTTCTCGATGCGGCTTTCTCCGGGACGGGCGAACCGCTTCAGCTCCTGGGTCAGACTGGCCATGCGGAGCTGAATGGAATCGATTTCTTCCAGGTTCTCCACCGCGGTCGTGGTGTCGCCCTTGTCCAGAAACTTGCGCGTCCCGGCGACAAACATCCTGAGCGCGGCAAGCGGCTGGCTCAACTCGTGGACGACCGCCGCCGACATTTCGCCGACGGCCGCAAGACGGTTGGAGCGGGCAAGGCCGCGCTGCGCTTCCAGAAGCTCACGCTCGATGCGCCGGCGTTCCTGTATCTCGCCGACGAGGCGCGAATTGAGTTCCTTCAGGTCGGCGGATTCCTGCCGCAACTGGACCGACGTCTTGCGCAGACGCCGGCCGCGCAGAACCAGGAGGATGATTGCATAGACGAGGCACAAGGCAATCGCGGCGGTCCATATCGGCAGGACGCTCTTGCGGGTCTCTTCAAGCGGAACCAGAAAATGGAGCGTCCATCCGAGCAGCCCCACATCCGCCGCGTTGTGCCGGAACACATTGCCGTCGATGGTCAGCAGCTTGCTCGTGCTGACGGGCTGGTCACTGACGGGATCCAGCTCCTGTGTGGCGTATTGGCGGGTCGTGTCAATGGTTTCGCGGACTTCGGACGGCAGCTCGGCCAGGGTTCTGTAGCGCCACTCCGCCCGGCTGGAGAGGAAGATCACACCGTTCTCGTCGGAGGCAAAAACCGTCTCGCCGCCTTCGGACCAGGCCGCTTCGAGCGGACGCATGTCGACCTTGACGACGGCAACTCCCGTCGGTGTTCCCGATACCGGTGTCGGCCTCGACAGGAACAGCCCCGGTTCTCCAAGGGTCGCACCAATCGCGAAGAACTGGCCTTCCTCTCCCTCGATCGCAGACTTGAAGTAGGGCCGGAAGGCATAATTCCGGCCGACAAGGGAAAGCTCGTCGCGCCAGTTGCTCGCCGCAAGCGTCGTCCCGTCGCGGTTCATCACATAAAGAAGGTCGGCTCCCGAATTGTCGGCCATTTCCTGGAGAAACCGGTTCGCCGTTTCATCCGGTCTGCCGGTGGCCAGTGCCGAGGTCGCCCTCGGATCGCGGGCGATCATGTAGGGCAGATAGCGGTATTTCTGGTATTCGCCGAGGATGGTCTGGCGATACAGCGTCAGCCGTTCCGCGGCCTTGCGGTCGACACCGTCTTCGTCCAGATCCATGAAGAGCTGGACGAGCACAAATGCCGCTGCCAGAAACACAAGGGGCGGCACTGCCAGAAGGAGCCAGCGTTTCGTCATGGTCACGTTATCGCGTATTTTTCGTTTTCTTGCCAGCGATCGCGCATCAACCTCATCTTTGCGAAAGAAAAAGATTGATACGCGTCAAGGACGCGGTTCAAGTGGTTGCAATAAAATTCGTTCAGTAACCTCGCGCTGAACGAGCGGCCGAAGGAGGCGTACATGCCCATCAAAGACATACTCACCATTCTCGACCTTGCAGGCGATCAGCCGGCAGCAAAATACGCATTGGAATTCGGCCGGACGCATGATGCGCACGTGACCGGGCTCGCCGTCGCGTTCGAGCCTGTCGTCCCGGCTTTCGCCGCAGCCCCTATGCCTGTCGACTACATGCAGGCGGCCCATGAACAGGCGATTGCGGCCGCCAATGAAGCCAAGAAGGAATTCGACGAGCTTGCCCGCCTTGCCGCCGTCAACAATGAAAGCCGCATTGCGGAGATCCTGACCGGCGGTCCGCTGGAAAACGTGCTGGTCCACTGCAGACCGACCGATCTGGTCGTTATCGGGCAAACCAATCCGGACCGGCCGGAACCGATGCGGGAACTTCTGATCGAAACGGTCCTTTTTGAAAGCGGCGTGCCCGTCCTGCTGGTTCCCTATATCGGCAGCAACGCCTTCCAGCCCAAGAACGTCCTGGTGGGATGGGATGGCAGCTCGACAGCCACGCGCGCCATTCACTCGGCGCTTCCCGTGCTGGAGAAGGCCGACAACATCACCGTTCTTGTGATCGAAAAGCGGGCGCGGCCGGATCAGGGCCAGCCAGGCGCGGACGTTGCCAACTACCTTGCGCGCCACAACATGAACGTCAATGTCGAGGTGGTCACCAATCCGCAAACGGGCGTTGCCGATGCGGTGCTCAATCAGGTATCCGACAACGGTCACGACCTGGTCGTCATGGGCGGCTACGGGCACAGCCGGATGCGTGAATTCCTGTTCGGGGGTGCGACGCGCGAAATCCTGGAAGCGATGACCGTTCCCGTGCTCATGGCACACTGATCCATCCTGTCCCGACATGGTCCTGCGGGTCGGCCGTAATTCGGTCCGCGGGACACTTTTTTGTCTTAAAACTCGGCTAGCCATCACCTAGGCTGCGATTGCGATTCTGTTGATCTGTGAAAAGGCCTTTTTCGGTGACCATTCGCAATCTTGAAGGTTTCTTCTCGCCGACGTCCATTGCCGTCCTCGGCCCCTGCCGACACGCTGGCCCGGTCACGGACAGACTTCTGGAATGCCTGCGATCCTTCGAACCCGGTCACGCCGTTTCCCTGGTCGGGATAGAGGCCGACGTTCCGGTCGCCGGTCCCAGATGCACATCGCTGGACGATCTGCCGCAGATGCCGGATCTGGCCATCTTTCTCGGCCGCGCGGAGACGCTTCCAGAAACAATCGAAAAGCTCGGGTCGGGTGGAACGCGCGCCGTCTTGATCCCCTCGCCCGGCTACGAAACCTGGCCGGAAGACCTGATGCAGGCGTGCCGGGAGGCCGCGCGCAAGTTCAATTTGCGCCTGATCGGGCCGGGCACGCTCGGCATCGCCGTTCCTTCCTCGGGACTCAATGCGCTGCTCAGCGCGGAAACGCCGGCGCGGGGCGATATTGCGTTCTTTTCCCGGTCCAGCGCAGTCTTGAACGCCACGCTGTCGTGGGCGAAGACCCACAATACCGGGTTTTCGTCCGTGGTTTCGCTTGGTGCGCGCATCGATGTCGATCTGGGCGACCTGATCGACTATTTTGCGCAAGACTACCGCACGCGCTCCATTGTCCTGCACCTGGAAGGGATCGCCTTTCCGCAAAAGTTCATCTCCGCCGCCCGGGCAGCAGCACGCAGCAAACCGGTGATCGTTATCCGGTCGGGCAAGAGCCTCGATACCGGGGGATCGGGCCGCAGCCATGCCGGACGGCTGGCAACCACCGATCTCGTCTATGAGACCGTGTTCCGCCGCACCGGTCTCCTGCGCGTGTTCGATCTTGACGAGATGTTCGAGGCCCTCGAAACGCTGTCGCAAATCCGTGTGCCGAGGTGCAACGAGATCGCCGTGATCGCGAATGGCCGCAGTCTTGCCAGTCTTGCCGTCGACCGGTTGCAGGACCTTGGCGCGCAGTTTGCAAAACTCAGCGCAGAAACCAGAAATGATCTCGAACCAGTCAGCCGAGCCGTCCCGGAAAATGACACCAGGGCCGCGCCAGGGTCGGTTATCCTGAGCGAAAGCGCGACGCCGGACCAGATCTCGTCGGCCATCACGACGGTGCTAAAAGATCCATCCGTCGACGGTGCGGTCGTCCTTCAGGCGGCCAGCGCGTTCACGCCTTTGAAGTCCATTGCCAAGGCGGTGATCGATGCGTCTGCTGCAGACCGAAAGCGGACCGGCAGGAAAAAGGCGCTTGTCGCCGGCCTCATCGGCAGCGACGGCGCCATCCGGGCGGAACTGACCGCGGCAAAGATACCGAATTATGCCAGCCCGGCCGAAGCGGCACGCAGCCTCATGCATCTGGCGCATGATGCACAGGCGCGCGCATTCCTGATGGCTGTTCCGCCAAGCCTGCCGACGAGCTTTTCTCCCGACGTTGCGCGCGCAAGGGCGATCGTCGAAACCGCACTGGCCCGCCACAAGACGTGGCTTGATCCGGAAGACGTCTGCGACGTTCTTAAGGCCTACCAATTGCCGATCATGGAAACCCGGATGGCGGCAACAGCCGACGAAGCGGCAGAGCTAAGCGCCGGCTTCCTGGAGACGTCCCGGCATTGCGTGGCAAAGCTCGTCTCCCCCGACCTGCCGTTCAAGTCCCGGATCGACGGCGTCCGGCTCGGCCTTGACCACCCGGAAGCGGTGCGTGCGGCTTCCCAGGAACTGATCGACAACACCAGAAGGGACTATCCGGGCGCTGCCATTGCCGGGATCTCCGTTCAGCCAATGCTCGAAGACCGCCACGGGATGGAACTTTACCTCGGCCTTGCCGAGACGCGGGAATTCGGGCCGGTGCTCGTGTTCGGCCACGGCGGGACATCGATCGAGGAAAGCCGCGACATCGCGCTCGAACTGCCTCCGCTCGATCTGAAGCTGGCGGAAGCGCAGATCGACCGGACGCAGATTTCAAAACTTCTTTCCGGCGGGCCCTCGCGGCCTGCCCTCGACAAGGACGCCCTGGCACAGGCCCTGGTCAAGCTGTCGCAAATCACCATCGACATTCCGGAAATCCAGGAGCTCGATATCAATCCGATCGTCGCGCTGCCATCCGGGCTGATCGGTCTCGATGCGCGCATGACGCTTTGCCACCCCGAAAAACGTCCCGGACGAACGGGCGCTTCCCGGCTTGCCATCGCTCCCTATCCCCAGGAATGGGAACAGACGCTCACGCTCAAGCAGGATCGCAAGGTTTTCGTCAGGCCGGTCAGGCCTGAAGACGAGGAGCTGTTCCGGACGTTCTTCGAAGCCATCACGCCGGAAGACCTGCGGCTGCGTTTCTTTGCGCCCGTCAGGGATTTCAGCCACCGGTTCCTGTCCCGGCTCACCCAGCTCGACTATGCGCGTGCAATTGCGTTTGCCGCCATCGACCCGGAAACGGAAGCCCTCCTCGGCGTTGTGCGTCTTCACGCGGACCCCGATCACCAGACCGGCGAATATGCCGTGATGGTGCGCTCGGATCTCAAGGGCGTCGGCCTCGGGTGGGCGCTGATGAAACTCATCATCGGGTACGCAAAGGTGGACGGGATCGAGACCATCAAGGGTGAGGTGCTGAAGGAAAACACCTCGATGATCTCCATGTGCCAGGCACTCGGCTTTACCGTGGGGACCTCGCCCGACGACCCGGGCATTGCGGTTGTGACGCTGACAGTCGCAGACGTCCCGGCCGACGCCTGAAACTGTCTCTCGATTTCCGAACAGATTTCGGCTTACTCTGGGAGCGCGCGAAGCTGCCGGAGGGGGGACCGAATATGGACAGCAAGGCAAAGCGGATCCTGGGGGCGGTTTCAATCCCCTCCTTCATGATCGGAACCGATTTTACCGGAGCCATGCTACTGGTCACTCCGATCGAACAGGAATATTCGGTCGACATCACGACCACTCAATGGGTGCTGAATGCCTACGCCCTTACGCTTTCCATGGGCCTGGTTGCCGGCGGACGCCTTGGAGACCTGCTCGGACACCGCCGCTATGTGCTGATCGGCCTCGGCATCTTTTTCCTTGCTTCGCTCGGCTGCATTCTCGCGCCGGATGTCAACACGCTGATTTTTGCCCGGGCCGCACAGGGAGTCGGATCGGCGCTTATCTGGCCATGTATCCTGGCGCTGGCGGCCACTTCGGTCGAAGAAGACGAACGCGGCAAGGCCATGGGTATCCTGATGGGGACGGTCGCGGCGGGGAACGTGCTCGCCCCCTTCATTGCCGGATCGCTCTCGGCCCTGGGAGACTGGCGCGGCTTCTTCGTGTTCAATGCCATCTTCGCTTTCATCGCCGCCGGACTGATCTTCCGGTTCATCGACCGCGAAAAGGATCACGCGACCAACGAGGCCGTCGATGTGATCGGTATGGCGGTGCTTGCGGTTGCGGTCTTCTGCCTGCTTTTCGCCCTGGACACGGGCGCCGACAATGGCTGGCTGTCGATTCCCACCTTGCTGCTTCTGGGCGGTTCGATCTTGTTTTTCGTTGCCTTCCCCTTTGTCGAACAGCGCGTCAAGGACCCCATGATCCCGCTGACGATGATGCGCAACCACCAATTCGTCCGGACGCTCGCACTCAACGGGTTGCCGGCCGTGGTGTTGTTTCTGTGCCTGCTTTACCTGCCTCAATACATGCAAAAGGTGCTGGGCTGGTCGATCTTCTGGAGCTCGATGGGCATGCTGCCGCTCGCTGTCGTGCTGGCGTCCATGAACCTTCTGGTCGGGAACTACTACAATGCCATCGGACCTCGAAAACTCATGGCGGCGGGTAATTTTTGCCTCATTCTCGGCTGCGTCCTGATGCTGTTCCTGCAGACATCCTGGGGCTACGTGGCGTTGATACCGGTGATGCTCGTGGTGGGGCTCGGCGGCGGACTTGTCTTCGGACCGGCGGGCACGGCAGCCGTCAACGCCGTTGGCGCCAAAGGTGCGGGGCTCGCGGGTGGCCTCTCGTTCATGTTCCATCTTGGTCTCGGCGCGATCGGCATTGCCTGTGCAACGGCCATGATGTTCATCGCGGCAATCCGGAAAGTCGAGGCGGTGGCATCGGCAGCCAGTGTCAGCCTGCCCGCCGGAGACTTGCGTGTGCTGGCCGCCGGGACGCTCGAGGACCCGGCCGTCAAGGCGATCACCGGGCGCTTTTCAGGCGTCGAGGCCCAAGCGGTCACCAATGCGGTCCGCGAGTCGTTTGCCACCGGCCTTCATGCCGCCTTCTGGTTCGGCCTTGCCGTTGCCATTGCCGGCCTGGTGGTCGCAATCAGCATCGACGAAAGCAAGCTCAAAACCGGCGCTCCGGAAGAGGAAGCTGCTGAAATCTGATTGCGGCACCCGTCAGCGATTTGCCTCGGCCGCGCTGCGCAACTGGCTCAGCGTGGCGGCCGGCGTGATCGCCTCGGGATCGAGAATCAGATGCAGGATTGCCGGTTTGCCCGACGCCCGTGCGGCCATGAAGGCCGGGCCGAACTCCTCCGTCGTCTCCACGCGTGCGCCAAAGGCGCCGTAAGACTGCGCCAGTGCGGCGAAGTCCGGATTGACCAGACGTGTTGCGGACGGGCGTCCGGGATAGGTCTTTTCCTGGTGCATCCGGATCGTGCCGTACATGCCGTTGTCGATGGCCAGCACGATGATGCCCGCCCCGTCCTGGCACGCGGTTCCGAATTCCTGCATCGTCATCTGAAGACAACCGTCACCGGCAAAACACACCACCTCCCTTTCCGGGAACATCAGCTTGGCGGCAACTGCTGCCGGCAGTCCATAGCCCATGGAGCCCGAGGTCGGCGCTGCCTGAGTTCCGTAGCGGCGGAAGCGGTGAAAGCGATGCAGCCACGTCGCGTAGTTTCCCGCCCCATTGGTGCAGATCGCGTCTTCCGGCAGGTTGTTCTCCAGCCAGTCCATGACGCCCGACATCTGCAATTTGCCCGGGATCCCTGGCCGCGCGCCGGACCAGTCGAGGTAATCGCGATGCGCGTCTTCCGCTGCGCCTGCCCAACGGATCTCGTTCGGCGGCTGCAACCCTTCGGCCGCCTTGCAGAAAGCGGTCGGGCTGGCGTTCACGGAAAGGTCGGCGCGATAGACGCGCCCGAGTTCCTCAGGGTCGGCGTGCACATGCGCAAGCGTCTGGCTCGGCGTGGGAATGCCAAGCAGGCTGTAGGACTGGCTCGGCATTTCGGACAGCCGTCCACCCACCAGCAGCACAAGATCCGAATTCCTGATCCTGGCAAGCAATTTCGGATTGATACCGATGCCGACGTCGCCGGCATAGTTCGGATGCAGGTTGTCGAACAGCATCTGACGCCTGAATGAGCAGGCCACCGGCAGGTCGAACCGCTCCGAAAAACGCGTGAAGGCGGCAACGGCGTCTTCAGACCATCGGCTGCCGCCCAGAATGGCGATTGGCCGCTCGGCGGCCCAGAGACGCTTTTGAAGGTCCGCCATCTGCGTCAGACCCGGATAGGTCTCCACCTGTTCCCAGGCGGGCGGCTGCGCGGCGGCGGCCGTTTCAACGAGCATGTCTTCGGGAAGGGCCAGCACAACGGGTCCGGGCCGGCCGGATGTCGCCACATGAAACGCACGCGAGATCATTTCGGGCACCCTGTCGGCCTGATCGATTTCGGCAACCCATTTCGCGATACCGCCGAACATCTGCCGGTCGTCGATTTCCTGGAACGCCTCGCGCTCCCGCATACCGCGTTCGAGCTGGCC
>JBCBUA010000118.1:0-16329 GCA_039818365.1 Pseudomonadota bacterium | reverse complement strand
CCTGAGGGCAGAGCAGGCGATTTCGGATCTGATGACCACCGACAAGTCGGTGACCGAAATCAGCTACGATCTCGGTTTTTCCTCGCAGGCGAGTTTCACCCGTTTCTTTTCGTCCAATGTCGGGATTCCGCCAAGCGACTATCGGCGGGTGGCGCACGTCACCTGAGCGGAGTGGTCCGCCGGCGCTGAAAACCAATTATGCCGATGATGGGCCAACAGAGAAGACTATCGGGTACGTCGTTTCCGGCGCTTCGCACGTAGCCTTTTCCTGAGCCAACGACCTCAACGTCGAAAGAGCTTAGGGAGGACGTCGCGTGTTGCGGCAAAAGCATTTCGGTCAACGCACCGCTGCCGGAAGGAGTTTCCGATGAGGGACTTCGCGTCGAAACATCCGGTCTGGACAGTCATCATCCTGTTGGCGGTTGCCGTTTTCATATGGCTGATCTTTGCCGTCTGGCCGAAAGGGCTTGTCGACGTTATCGGGCGCAAGAAGGTTTTCCTGAATGCGGTCTTCAACGGCATCACGCTCGGTGGTCTCTATTTCCTCGTGGCAAGCGGTTTCACGCTGATTTTCGGCCTCATGCGCAACGTCAATCTGGCGCATGGCTCGCTGTATCTGCTGGGCGGGTATATCGGGTACTACGTCGCCAGCTCCACCGGATACTGGCTGCTTGCCTTCCCGGTTGCCTTCGTTCTTGTCGCCATCGTCGGCATTCTCATGCAGATCTTCATCTTCCGCCGGATGGAGGGGCAGGATCTCAGGCAAACGCTCGTCACGATCGGCATTTCCATCGTCATGGCGGACCTGATGCTCTGGGGCTTTGGAGGAGATTTCTACAATATTTCTCCGCCAAGCTGGCTGAGCGGACCGATGGAGACCCTGTTCGTGACGGGCGTGAAACGCTCTTCCGGAGAATTGATCTATCTGAAATACCCCGTGGTCCGCGTCGTCATTTTCCTGGCATCCGTCGTGATCGGGGTTGCCATGTGGCTGATCCTGAACCGCACCCAGATCGGCATGATGATCCGGGCCGGTGTCGATGACCGCGACATGCTGTCGGCGACCGGTGCACGCATCCAGCTTGTCTTCGTCGGTGTGTTCGCCTTTGGCGCAGGCCTTGCCGGCATTGCCGGTGTCGTCGGCGGCACCTTCCAATCCGTTGCTCCCGGGGAAGATATCCGTTTCCTCCTGGCCTCCCTCGTGGTCGTCATCGTCGGCGGTATGGGATCCATAACGGGTGCCGCGCTCGGTGCGCTCCTGATCGGGCTCGCGGAACAGTTCGGATCCGTCTACTTCCCGACCTATGCCGTCGTGCTCACATTCCTGATCATGGTGCTGGTGCTGGCTTTCCGCCCGCAGGGCCTGATGGGAAGGTCGTGATCCATGGCACTCGCTGAAAGCACCCCGGCAAACAAGGTGCGCGACACGCGTCAGCGCGACTGGTTCGAGCGCATTCCTGCCGGCTACTGGGTTGTCTGCATTCTACTCCTGATCATGCCGGCCTTTGCCAGCGATTTCACGCTCTACCAGGTGTTCGGCTGGTCGTTCATCCTCGGCATGATCTCGCTCAGCCTCATGTTCCTCGGCGGCTATGGCGGCATGGTGAGCCTTGTTCAGATGTCCGTTGCCGGGCTGGCCGGATACATGGTCGCCATCTTTGGCGACAGTGCCATAACCGACATAAGCCTCGGTTGGCCGTGGTACATCGCCATTCCGCTTGCCCTCATTGTTGCGATGGTGTTCGGCACGATTGTCGGATCGCTGGCCGTGCGGACCGAAGGCATCTACACCATCATGATCACCCTGGCAGTTGCCGCGGCGTTCTTTTATTTCACGCGCCAGAATTACGCGGTCTTCAACGGGTTCTCGGGCTTTAATGGTGTCTTGCCGCCCAACCTGTTCGGTGTCGACTGGCGGCAGAGCATTCCCTTCTACTATCTGACCCTGTTCTGGGCCGCCGCTGCGTATTTTGCCGTTCTTTACATTTCCCGCGCTCCTTTCGGCCTCGCGCTTCAGGGCGTGCGCGACAATCCGCGCCGCATGGCCGCTCTCGGTTACAACGTCAACGCCCACAGGATTGCCGCCTACGCCTTCGCCGCCCTGATCGCCGGGACCGGCGGCATTCTCCTGACATGGCAGTCGGCACAGATCTCACCAGGCACGGCAGGCATCGGTCCGGCGATCGATATCCTTGTCATTGCGGTGATCGGCGGCATGAGCCGTCCCATCGGTCCGTTTATCGGAGCTTTCATCTACGTGCTCCTCAAGACCTTCGCCATCGACGTACTTTTGTCTGTCGGCCTGAGCGGTGAACGCTTTCAGCTGCTCATCGGCCTTGGTTTTCTCGCCATCGTCTTCTTCTCGCCCGACGGCCTCCTGGGCCTCTGGGACCGCTGGCAGGACTACCGCAAGCGCGATCCCCTGCTGGACCGAGGGGAGGACAGGCTGTGACGCTTCTGGAAGCCGCCGGCACCTCCGTATCCGACCGCCTGAGCGTCACCGGCACCGCGAATGCGCTGGAGCTGCGCGGGGTCAGCAAACTGTTTGGAGCCCTGGCGGCGCTGAGCGATATCGACCTGATCGTCAAGCCGGGCGAGCGGCGCGCGGTGCTCGGGTCCAACGGGGCCGGCAAAACAACGCTTTTCAACTGCATCACCGGCGATTTCGCCCCGACAACCGGATCGATCCGGTTTTTCGGCGAGGAAGTGGCCGCGTTTCCGGCGCAGGAGCGCATCCGGCGCGGATTGCGCAGGACCTACCAGATCTCGCTCTTGTTCACCGGCCTGTCCGTTCTCGACAATGTCTATCTGGCCTGTTGCGGCGTGTCCCGTGGCCGGTTCTCCTTTGTCCGTCCGCGCCGCAACGATGCGTTGATGGCCAGTGCGGAAAACCTCGTTCACGTGGTTCATCTCGACGACGTTCGCGACACGAAGGTGTCTGATCTGTCCTATGGGCAGCAACGCCAGCTGGAAATCGCGATGGCGCTCTCCGGCGCACCGAGATTTATCCTGTTCGACGAACCGGCGGCTGGTCTTTCCCCGACGGAGCGGCAGGAGTTGATCGAGATCCTCACCGGCCTGCCGAGCCACATGGGCTACATCATCATCGAGCACGACATGGACGTTGCCCTGCGTGTCGCCGAGTCGGTCACGATGATGCACAACGGCCGGATCTTCAAGGAAGGCAAACCGGCCGAAATCGAAGAGGATGAAGAGGTCCAGGCGCTTTATCTGGGCGGCGATGAGGGGCTCGGTCATGGCTGAACGCAGCTCCGCGGCGCTCGAGATCAAGGATCTCAATGTTTACTACGGCCAGTCCCATGCGTTGCAGGGGGTCAACCTGACGCTGGATCACGGCGTCCTGTCGGTGGTTGGCCGCAACGGCATGGGCAAGACGACGACCTGCAAGGCGATCATGGGTCTTGTTCCGGTTGCGTCGGGCACGGTCAGTCTATTCGGGCAAAACCTGGCAGGGCTTGGCCCTGCCGAAATCGCGCGGCTGGGCATCGGCTACGTCCCCCAGGGACGGCGTCTTTGGCGATCGCTGACGGTCGACGAGCACCTGCAGCTGGTTTCCCGGCGAGGAGGGGCCTGGACGCCGGAGCGGGTCTACTCCGTGTTCCCGAGACTGGCGGAGCGGCGCAGCAACGGCGGCGCTCAGCTGTCCGGCGGCGAGCAGCAGATGCTGGCCATCGGACGAGCCCTGCTGCTCAATCCCAAGCTCCTCGTCATGGACGAGCCGACCGAAGGGCTCGCACCTGTGATCGTCAACCAGGTCGCCGAGATGCTGGTGCGTCTCGGCCAGGAAGGCGACATTGATGTCCTGGTAATCGAGCAGAATATCGGCGTCGCCTGCGCGGTCGCGGATCAGGTTGCGATCATGGTCAACGGCCGGATCAACAGGATCCTGCCTTCCAACCAGCTGGCAGCCGACAGGGACCTGCAGCAGGCGCTTCTCGGCGTTGGCCGCCATGCGCATGACGAGACACCGGCCCCGGTGCGCGAACCGGAAACGGATCACGCTGCGCCGGCGGCATCGCATGTTCAGCGCGTTTATCTCTCCAATCCCAAGACGCCGACACGCTGGTCCCGGCCGGTTCCGGTTCGCGTGATCGAAAACACCGCGCGCACGAGCACGGCCGTCGCGGCCTCAGCTGCAACGCCCGTGACGCCGCTTTTCGCGCAGCGAACCGGAGGCGGTGCGACCGTCTATGTTGCCGGAACGCTCGACACCAAGGGCGAGGAGCTGCGCTATATCAGGGACATCCTGAAAGCGCAGGAACTGACGGTCCGGCTTGTCGACCTGTCGACGAGCGGCAAGCCGTCGGGCGCGGAAATCCCGCCGCATGCGGTCGCGGCCTTTCATCCGCGCGGCGCCAACGGTGTCTTTACCGGAGACCGGGGCACCGCCGTTGCCGGGATGACGCTTGCCTTCGAACGCTGGATGCGCGCACAGACGGATATTGCAGGCGTGATCTCTGCCGGTGGTTCGGGCGGGACGGCGCTGGTCAGTCCGGCGATGCGAACCCTGCCGGTCGGTATTCCGAAAGTGATCGTTTCAACGGTGGCAAGCGGCAATGTCGAGCAATATGTCGGTCCATCCGACATCATGATGCTTTACTCGGTTGCCGACGTTCAGGGCCTGAACTCGATCACCCGCGAAGTGCTCGGCAACGGCGCGGGCGCGCTTGCAGGCGCGGTCAAGGCGCGCGCGAAACGCAAGCCGGTCCGCAATGCCAAGCCCGCGGTCGGCTTCACCATGTTCGGTGTAACGACGCCCTGTGTTCAGCAGGTTACGGCGGCTCTTGAAGACGACTTCGATTGCCTGGTGTTTCACGCGACCGGGGTCGGCGGCAGGTCCATGGAAAAACTCCTGGACAGCGGCATGCTTGCCGCCGTGGTCGATCTCACCACCACCGAAATCTGCGACATGGTCGCCGGAGGGGTATTCGCGGCCAACGAAGACAGGTTCGGCGCATCGATCCGTGCGGGTCTTCCCTATATCGGTGCCTGCGGTGCGCTCGACATGGTCAATTTCAACGCTCCCGAAACCGTCCCCGAGCGCTATCGCGGCCGTCTCTTCTACGAGCACAATCCGCAAATCACGCTGATGCGCACCACGGTCGATGAGAACATCGAGATGGGTCGCTGGATCGGCAATCGCCTCAACGAGATGACGTCGCCTGTGCGCTTCTTCCTGCCCGAGGGCGGGGTTTCGCTGCTGGATGCGCCCGGCATGGCCTTTCATGACCCTGCCGCGGACGAGGCCCTTTTCAGATCGCTTGAGGACACGGTGCGCCAGACCAGCGAACGCAGGCTGATCCGTGTCCCCCACAATATCAACGACCCGGAATTCGCCGAGCTGATCGTCGAAACCTTCCGCGGCTTTCATTCCAGCCGGCGCAGCCGTGCAGCAGGAGACTGACGATGTTCGAACGCAAGCAACTTGTTGAAAAATACCGGGCGATGATTGCCCGTGGCGAACCGATCATCGGCGGCGGCGCCGGGACGGGCCTGTCCGCCAAGGGAGAGGAAGCCGGCGGCATCGACCTGATCGTCATCTACAATTCCGGCCGCTACCGGATGGCCGGGCGCGGCAGCCTCGCGGGCCTGATGCCTTACGGCGATGCCAACAGCGTCGTCATGGAAATGGCCGGTGAAGTCCTGCCTGTCGTGAAAAACACGCCGGTTCTGGCAGGTGTCTGCGCCTCCGACCCGTTCCGGCTGATGGACAAGTTTCTCGACGAGGTCAAATCCGCCGGATTTTCCGGTGTTCAGAACTTTCCGACGGTCGGGCTGATTGACGGCAACTTCCGGGCCAACCTGGAAGAGACCGGCATGTCCTATCAGCTGGAAGTCGACATGATCGCGATGGCGCACCGGAAGGACATGCTCACGACGCCGTATGTATTCTCGGCGGAAGATGCGACCGCGATGGCAAAGGCAGGGGCCGACATCATCGTGTGCCATCTCGGCCTGACCACAGGCGGAAGCATCGGCGCGGAAACGTCGCTGAAGCTGGCGGACTGCCCGGCAATTGTCGACGAATGGTCCGCTGCGGCGCTTGCGGTCAATCCCGATGCCGTCGTTTTGGTTCATGGCGGCCCGGTCGCGATGCCGGATGATGCCGAATTCGTTTTGAAGAACACGCGCAACTGTCACGGTTTTTACGGCGCTTCCTCGATGGAGCGCCTGCCGACCGAGATCGCGCTCGTCGAACAAACCAGAAAATTCAAGGAAATCCGCGGCTCTTAAGCCGAGGGGGAGGATCGAACATGGCTGGTCAGCTCATCGGGCAATTGGTGCTTTGGCTCATACTCGCGGTCATTGTCGTCTTCATCCTCTATTGGGTGATGCACTGGCTTTACCGGCGTTCGACCAAGGAAGTTGCTTTCGTGCGAACGGGGTTCCTGGGAGAAAAGGTCGTGATCGACGGCGGCGCGTTCGTCTGGCCGATCATTCACGACATCACGCCCGTCAACATGAACTCCCTGCAGATGGCGCTCACCCGTGAAAAGGAAGACGCTCTGATCACCAAGGACCGTCTCAGGGTCGACGTGGACGCGGAGTTTTATGTGCGTGTCGGTCAGACGAAGACCGCGGTCAGCCTGGCGGCCTCGACGCTCGGGCGGCGCACGCTTGAACCGGAGCGCATCCATTCCCTTCTCTCGGGCAAGTTCGTTTCCGCATTGAGAACCGTCGCCTCTGAAATGACGATGGAGGAACTCCACGAAAGCCGCCATCTCTATGTCGACCGCGTGCTTGAGGCGGCGCAGGTCGGGCTGGACAAGAACGGCCTGGAACTTGAAAGCGTCGCGATCACCGATATCGACCAGACAGGCATCGAATACTTCAATCCTTCCAACAGGTTCGACGCAGAGGGTCTGACGACCGTTATCCGCGAGATCGAGGATCGCCGGAAGCTGCGGAACGACATTGAGCAGGATTCCATGATCCGCATCCGCTCACGCAACCTGGAAGCGGAAAAGCAGGTTCTGGACATTGAACGCGAAAGCGAACATGCGCGTCTGGAGCAGGAGCGCGAGATCGAGTTCCGGCGCGCCCAGCAGCACACGGATCTGGTTCGCGAACGGGCGGAACGGGAGAAGGAAGCCGAACAGGCTTCGCTCCTGAGCCGGGAGGCCATCGAGACCGCCCGGATTGAAAACGAGCGGCTGATTTCCGAGGCCCGTATCGCGTCCGAAAAGGAAGTCCGCCAGAAGGAAATCGACCGGCAGCGTGTCATCGACGAAGCCGAGATCGTCACCCGCGAAGCGGTCGAAAAGGCCCGGATCGGGCAGGAAAAGAACCTGACCGAGGAGCGGATCAAGACGCAGCAGATGACCGAGGCCGCCGACATCGCCGCAAAGGAGGCGGTCGAAAAGGCCCGGATCGCGCAGGAACGGGCTTTGTCCGAGGCACGCATCGCCAAGGACCGGGAGACCGAAGCGCTTGAGATCGAACGGCGCAAAACCATCGAGGAAACCGACATTGCGGCGCGCGAGCTGATCGAAAAGGCAAAGATCGCGCAGGAAGAAGCCGTTACGGAAGCGCGGATCACCTTTGAGCGCTCGACCCGCGAGCGGGAAATCGCGCGCAACCTCGCCGTTGAGCAGGCCGAGATCGCATCACGCGAAGCCGCTGAAAAGCTGCGTGTTGCGCAGGAGCAGACCGTCAATGCCTCGCGCATTGAGGCGGATCGCGAAACCCGCCGGCTGGAAATCGAGCGGCAGAAGATCCTGGAAGAGGCGGAGATCGCCAGCCAGAAGGCAACAGAGGCGGCCAGGATCGCCCGCGAAAAGGCCCTCTCGGCGGAGCGCATCGCCTCCGAACAGGCAACGCGCGCGCTCGAGATTGAGCGCCAGCAGCAGATCGACATCGCCCAGATCGCCGCCCGCGAGGAAACCAACAAGACACGCATCGCGCAAGAAGAGCGCATCCGGAACCTGGAAATCGCCTCCAACAAGGCAATTGATGAAGCCGAGATCGCCGCGCGTGAAGCGGTCGAGAAGGCGCGCATCGCCCAGGACAAACAGCTGTCGTTCGAGCGCATCGCGGCGCAGGAGGCGACCGACGAACGTGACGTCGCCCGCCAGGCGGCCCTTGATGCGGCCAATATTGCCGCAAAGGAGGCAACCGAAGCCAAGCGGATCGCCCAGGAAAAGGTGATCGCGGCAGAACGGATCTCCTTCGAGCAGGAAACGCGCGGGCTGGAAATCGCGCGGAACAAGGCGGTCGAAGAAGCCGAGATCGCGGCGCGCGAAGCTGTCGACGCGGCCCGGATCGCGCAGGAAGCCAAGATCACGCTGCAGCGGATCGAGAGCGAGGAGGCAACGCGGGAACGCGACGTCGCCCGCGCCAAGGCCATCGAGGCAGCGGAAATCGCCAAGCTGGAGGCAACGGAAGCCGCGCGCATCGCCAAGGAAAAGAAGGTCGCCGCGGAACGCATTGCCTACGAGCAGGATCTGCGCGAACGTGAGATCGCCCGCAACCGGGCGGTCGACGTTGCCAACATCTCGGCGCAGGAGCTCGTCGAGGCTGCGCGCATCGCGCAGGAAAACAAGGTCCGCACGGCGGAAATCGCCAAGGATGCCGACATCCGCACGCGCGAGATCGAGAAGACCGAAGCCATCGAAACGGCCGAGGTCGCCTCGCGGCGCACTGTCGAGCAGGCGCGCATTGCGCAGGAGCAGAAGACCACCGCCGAGAAGATCGCCCGCGACGAGACGATCAGGTCTCTGGAGATTGCCCGCAACAAGGCCATCGACGAGGCCCAGGTTGCGGCGGATCAGGCCGTCGAGGCGGCCAGGGTTGCCAAGGCGAAATCCATCGACGCGGAAAAGATCCTCGCGGAACAGGAACTCGACGCGAAGAAGCTGGAGCGCAAGAAGGTGCTCGAACAGCTCGAAATCGCCCGCGTCCAGGCCCTGCGCGAAGCCGAGATCGTCAGCCAGGAAGAGATCGAGCGTGCGCAGATCGCCTCGGAGCGCGGTCTGGACGATGCCCGCATCGGCCATCAGACGGAGCGCAGGCGCCTGGAGATCGAACGCGAGAAGTCGGTCGAAAGCGCCCAGATGGACAAGGCCATCGAGCTTTACAAGAAGTCGCTGGACGAAAGCGCTGCGGCAGTCGAGGCGGAAGCCGCCCGTGCCCGCGCCACCGAGGCGGCGGAAAAGGTCAAGACGGCGCAGGAGACGGAGGTCGCCACCCGCCGCAAGTCCGTCGATGTGGTTCTGGCCGAAAAGGAAGCCGAGGAAAAGCGCATCGCGGCAGAGGCCGAACGCATCCGCACGGCCGTGGAAGCCGAGGCACAGAAACTCATCAACGAGGCGGAAAACGTGCTCACGGACGGTGCCCGTCACTCCCTGTTCAAGCGCAAGATGCTGGAACATGTCGAAGGCATCGTCGCTGCGTCCGTCAAGCCGCTTGAGAAGATCAACGACATCAAGATCATGCAGCTCGGCGGCAACGGTTCGGGCGGTCTCGGCTGGGCTGACGGCAATGGCGGCGCGGCCGGAGGCGGCGGTGGCGGAGGCGGCGGCAGTCCGACCGACGAGGTCATCAACTCGGCCCTGCGCTACCGGGTTCAGGCCCCCATGGTCGACAGCCTGCTGAGCGATATCGGCATCGACGGCTCCAACCTGGCCAAGTCCGATGTCATGCGCACCGCCAATGACATGACCCGCGCCGCCAACGAGATGAAGCGTCTCAAGGCAGATGACAAGCCGAAAGGATCCGGCGGCTCCTCCAAGGAGAGCAAATAATGGCCCGGGTCTATACGTCTTCCGTGATCAACGCGCCGGCGGCAAAGGTCTGGGAACGGATCCGGGACTTCAACGGCCTGCCCAAGTGGCACCCGCGGATTAGGGAAAGCCGCATCGAGGATGCGCTGCCCGCGGACAAGGTCGGCTGCATCCGCAACTTCAATCTGCAGAACGGCGACAACATTCGCGAGCAACTGCTCGGCCTGTCCGACTACGACCTTTTCTACAGCTACTCGATGCTGGAAGGGCCCATGCCGCTCAGCGATTACATCGCCACGCTCCGCCTCACGCCGGTGACGGAGGGAGACCGGACTTTCATCGAGTGGTCCGCGGAATTCGAATGCGATCCGGAAAACGAGGACGATCTCGTGAACGGGATCGGGACGAATGTCTTTCAGGGTGGGTTCGATGCCCTGAAACGGCATTTCGGGGGGTAGGTGCAAGGTTTCGTTGTCACAAAATGGAGGATGGACAATGACATACCGGACTGTTTTAGGCGCAATGGGAATTGGATTTCTGGCGACGGCCGCCGTGGCGCAGGACCTGCCGCCGCTTGTCGTGCAGCCGAATGCCGAGCTTGTCACGTTCGAGCATATCGAGGCGCTGAACGCCTGTGACTGGAACCGGCTGATGGCGCAATACCCCGAAGAGGTTCTTTTCATACTGCCGAACGGGGTTTGGATCGAAGGCCGGAAAAACATCGGCGACGTCTTTGCAGGCTTCTGCAAACCGCGCGAAGAGGGCGGGTTCAAGGGCGCCACCTTCATTGCCGAGAAAGTCAAGACGATCGGCGACACCGTCAACGTGTCGTGGCGCGTGGAAGCTGACTTCCTTGCCGAGCCTTACAAGGGCGCCGATGCCTACGTGACACGGGACGGCCTGATGTACGCCCAGGTCACCACGTTCGACCCGAACGACATGAAGTTCAAGTAATCGAAGGCGAAGCGGTCGTGGTCAAGGTTGTTCGCAGCACAGTTTTGAAGGCACCGGTCGAGGCCGTGTGGGACGTCCTGCGTGACTTCAACGGCCACGACCGCTGGCATCCGGCCGTCGCCACCAGCCAGATGGAGCGGGGAGAAAGCTCCGACCGGGTGGGGGCGGTGCGCCGGTTCAGACTTCAGGATGGATCGGAACTGCGCGAGCAACTGCTGACCATGTCCGATCTTGAGCAGAGTTTTTCCTACTGCCTTCTGGAGACGCCGATCCCGCTCTTCAACTACGTGGCGCATGTGCGTCTCTTTCCTGTCACGGACGAGGACTGGACGATGTGGGAATGGGAGAGCCGCTTCGATACGCCGAAGGGGCGGGACAGGGAACTTGCAGATCTGGTCGGCAATGACATCTACGTCGCCGGCTTCAAGGCAGTCGCGGAACATATCGGGGTGGAGGCGTAACGCATGGTGACAGTAACGACGGTCGATACGCTCCAGGAAGCAGCGGCAAACAGCGCCGGCGAGGCCGTGTTTCTGGGCGGCGGAACGCTCGTGATGCGGAGCGTCAACTACGGCGAGCTGCCCGCACCGCAAATCGTCCGCCTGCGGAACGCGGCACCGCTGCGTGGCATCAGGGCGGACGGAGCGCGCATTGTGATCGGGGCCGCCGCGACCATGGGCGATGTCCTGCGTTCCTCCGACGTCTCCTTCCTGCATCCGGTCGCGCGGCAGGTCGGCGGCCCGGCGATCTGGAACATGGCCACGGTCGGTGGAAATGTTTTTGCACCGCACCCCTATGGTGACTTCGCGGTCGCCCTTCTTGCACTCGACGCCAAACTGCGCATGTCCGATGGCGGTGAGACCGATCTGGAAAGTCTGCTTGCGGCGCGAAACAGCGAAAAGCGTCTGATTGAATCGGTCTCGATCATCAGACCGGCCGGTGATGACTTCAGATTTCGAAAGGTCAGCCGGGTGAAACCCAAGGGCGTTTCGGTGATGAGCCTTGCCGCCTGGCTGCCGCGCTCCGTCGGACGCATATCCGGCGCCCGCGTTGCTTACGGCGCCATGGCGCAGACACCCGTCAGGGCAAAGGCTGCGGAAGCGGCGCTCGAAGGGGCAACGCTCGATGAAAACGGGATTGCAGGCGCCCTTGCCGCGGCAACGCAAGGCCTGAGCCCACCGGACGATGGGCTGGCGTCCGGCTGGTACCGCAGCCAGGTCGCACCGGTCCATCTGAAACGTCTTTTGCTGGGCGAGGGGAGCCGATCATGACAAAGAAGCCGGTCCAGTTTCAGTTGAACGGATCACCGGTCGCCGTTTTCGCCGACGAGGGACAGAACTTGCTCGACCTGTTGCGCCGTGGTGTTGGCGACCTTTCGCCCAAATACGGCTGCGGTCAGGGAACTTGCGGCAGCTGCACGGTGATCATTGACGGGGAGCCGCGCCTGAGTTGCCTGACGCTTGCCGAAACGGCCGAGGGGCAGCACGTGGAAACCACCAACGGCCTTGCCAATGGTCCGGATCTGCATGCGCTCCAGGAAGCCTTCATGGAGAATTTCGCGGCGCAGTGCGGCTATTGCACACCCGGCATGCTCATGGCCGCGAAGGCCCTGCTCGACCGGACTCCGCGCCCGAGCCGGGAAGAAATCGTCGAGGCGATTTCCGGGAATATCTGCCGGTGCACGGGTTATGAGCCGATCATCGACGCCATTCTGGCCGCGAGCGGTCAGCCGACACGGAGGACCGGCTGATGTCATCGGTTGAATTCAGGAAAGACCTCTTTGCGGACGAGCGCGACGACAACTTGCAGGAAATCGGAAAACCGACGCGCCGCCAGGACATCCTCGGGCACGTGACTGGCCGCTCGCCCTATTATGATGATCACCTGTTCGATGGTTTGCTTCACATGCGCTGCGTGCGCTCACCGCACCATCACGCCCGTATCCGCTCCATCGACACCAGTCAGGCGGAGCGCATGCCAGGCGTCGTGCGCGTCGTGCTGGCGCGCGATGTGCCCAACAATCTCAACACGCTCCTCTCCCTGATCAACTTCGGCAAGGACGAGGAGAAGCTGATCCAGGACACGAAGGTTGCCTATGCGGGCGAACCGGTGGCGGCGATCATTGCCGAAACGGAAGGACAGGCCCGGGAAGCCTGCGCCGCCGTCAGGGTCGACTACGAGGTGTTGCCGCATGTTCTTGACCCGGAAGCATCGCTGAAGCCGGACGCACCCGTTGTCAACGAGGTCTATCCGAACAACACCTTCGACTATCACGATCTCTACGATCACCAGAAGTTGCGCTTCGGGGATGTCGAGAAAGGTTTTTCCGAGGCGGACCATATTGTCGAGGGCGAATACCAGATGTCGCCGATCGAGCAGGCGCCGATCGAGACCTGCGGCGCGATCGCTGCCCCGGAGACCAACGACCGGTTCGTCTGTTACACCTCGACGCAAGCGCTGTTTTTTTCGCTCGGCACGACCGCCAAGCTTTTGAACATGCCGTCCTCCCGCCTGCATTTCGTCGGTGGAACCGTCGGTGGCGGTTTTGGCGGCAAGGTCGACAGCATCGTTGAACCCTTGTCCGTCCTCGGGGCGGTCCTGACCGGACGCCCTGTCAAATTCATGTGGGACCGGGCGGAGGAAATGCAGGTCGGGGCACCGCGCGGCGCGGAACGCTGGCGCATCAAGGACGGTGTCGCCCGTGATGGCCGCATTCTGGCCCGGACATTCACCGGTTTTTTTGATGCGGGCGCCTACACGCGGCTGTCCTCCTACGCCATCATCAAGTGCACCGGCCATATTCCGGGACCCTATTCGATCCCGAACGTCGCCTCGAATGTCTATTGCGTTTTCACCAACCGGACACCGGCGACAGCCATGCGCGGCTTCGGCATCACCGGTGTCGATTTCGCCATCGAATGTCACATGGACAAGGTTGCCGAGACCGTCGGCCTGAACCCGATCGAACTCAGGATCCTGAACGCCTACCGGGACGGTGACATGAAACCGCATCGCCGTCTGGCAAAGAACACGGCGCTGATCGAATGCTGCCAGGTGGCCAGCCAGAAATCCGGATGGGCTATCAGTGCCGATGCGGCGCGCCAGTCCAGTCTCACTGGAGGCGGTGGCACGCGGGCGGATATTCCCGAGAGCATCACCGACAGCGTTGGCCGGATCGGGGAACGCAGACGCGCCGACATACCGACGGAGCCGGGTGCGGGGGCTCCCTCCAGGGGCCGGGTCGCGGCGGGGACGCAGGGCATCCCGATCGTCGCAGCAGCCCCCCAGGATGAGGACATGATCACGGACCCGGCGCGCATGGGCTTCCGGCACGCTCCTGCGGTTTCGCAGCCACCGCGGACGGCACCTTCGGTTCCTGTCCCGCCGGTGGCGGCCGCATCTGCTGCGCCTCCGTCTGCCCCACCACCTGCGGGACAGCAATCCACACCGCCGCAGCAACCGGTTGCGCCGCAGCCATCCGCTCCGCAACCTGCCGCGCCCCAGGCGCCAACGGCAACTCCCGATCCGGCCCCGGCACCCTACAAGCCCGAGCAGCCGTTCTCGCGCGGGGTCAAGCGGCCCGGCGTCTCCCGTTTTCTGTCCGGTTCAAGGAGGCGCTGATCATGGCCATTCACAAGGGGCGCGGTTTTGCCTGCATCAATTACCCGATCGGCATGAATCTCGGCGGCGATCCGAGCCAGGCTCTCGTTCACTCCACTCCGGACGGCAAGTTCATGGTGTCGTTGTCCTCGATCGATCTCGGGCAGGGCATGAAATCGGTCACGCGCCAGATCGCGGCGGAAACGCTCGGTGTTCCGGTGTCGGATGTCTATGTCGACACCGCCGACAGCGATACCGGGCCTCACTGCATGGGGTCCTTTGCCTCGCGCGGTACCCACCGGGTCGGAAATGCCGTGATCCGGGCGGCAACCGAGGCGCGCAAGGCGCTGCTGGAGGCCGCGGCCGAAGAGCTGGAAGTCAATGCGACGGATCTGGAAACGGACGGGCAGGGCAACATTCAGGTCAAGGGCGCGCCGGGCCGGACGATCACCGTTGCCGATACCGCCATTGCCGCCCAGTTCAAGCAGGGCCGGACCCTGTCCGGGCGCGGCATCTTCCTCATCCCGCCGTCCGATGTCGATCCGGATACCGGCGAAATGACACCTGTCTCCTGTTTCGCGCACGCGGCCCTGGTCGTCGATCTTGAGGTTGATGATGAAACGGGTGAGGTCTCGGTCACGGAGATCAACTCGGCCTACGAGGTCGGGCGGGCCCTGAACCCGCGTCTTGTCGAACAGCAGTTGATCGGCGGCGCTTGGATGGGTGTTTCGCATGCCCTTTATGAAACGACGGAGCCCTATTACCCGGACCGGAGCCACGGCCCGGTGGATTTCAACACCTATCTGATGCCCGGGCCGGGCGAGGTCGTGAACCACAATATCGCGGTCCTTGAAAGGCCCGCCGAGGATGCGCCTTTCGGGGGCAAGGGGCCGGGCGAGATGTGCGCCAATCCCGTCCTGCCGGCGATCGCCAATGCCGTCTACAACGCCGTGGGCGTCCGTTGCGACACGCTGCCCATCACACCGGAAAAGGTTCTGCGGGGCCTTCAGGCGAACGGCGGCGCGCGGCCGCAGGGAGCGCGCTGAGCCATGCCCGTCAAGCCGTCCATCGTCGGGATCGACAGCCCGGATCGCCTCCGGGATGCGCTCAATGCTGCGCAATACATCGCAGGAGACGATCTTTCGACGGCTGCCTATCTTGCCCTTGCGCTGGGCAAGCCGCTTCTTCTGGAAGGCGCGCCGGGCGTCGGCAAGACGGAAGCGGCAAAGGCCATCTCCTCCGTTCTCGGCAGGCGCGTTGTCCGGCTTCAGTGCTTCGAGGGGATCGATGCCGCGTCAGCCCTTTACGAATGGAACTACACCAGGCAGATGCTCGCGATCCGGCAGGCCGGGGACGACTACGTCAACATTTATGAGGACCAGTTCCTCCTGCAGCGGCCCATGCTGGAGGCGCTGCGCTCGCCAGACGACTGCGTCTTGCTGATTGACGAGATCGACCGGTCTGATCAGGAATTCGAGGCCTTCCTGCTGGAGTTCCTGTCCGACTTTGCCATTTCCATTCCGGAGACCGGAACGGTGCGCGCCGCGCGCCCGCCGGTCGTCGTCCTGACCTCGAACCGCACCCGCGACCTGCACGAAGCGCTCCGGCGCCGCTGCGTCTATCACTGGATCGACTACCCGGACATTCACCTCGAGGCCAGGATCGTCATGGCACGGGCAAGTTCCGTCGCCGAGGCAACGGCAAACGCGGTGGCGGGTGCGGTCGCCAAACTCAGGACGGAACCGCTTGCCAAACCGCCCGGTGTTGCCGAAACCGTCGAGTGGGCGGAAGCGGCGACATTGCTTCACAGTCAGGGTGCGACCTGGCCCGAGGCTTTCCGGCGCGCGATCGGTGTTGCACTCAAGGATCATGACGACCTCAACTTTCTTGAGGGACGGCTCGATGGCTTCATGCCGCAGGAGGCCGCATGACCCTCCCGCGCATCAGCAGGCCGTTTGTCGAGTTTCCCGCGATCCTCAGGGCGCACGGGTTCGCCGTTGCGCCCGATCAGACCATCGACTTCCTGCAGTCG
>JBCBUA010000117.1:0-16420 GCA_039818365.1 Pseudomonadota bacterium | reverse complement strand
CTCCTGGAATCGGGTGAACTCGTCATCGCGGAAGAGACCGGCGACCGCGCCCTCTCAACCTCGCTCTTTTCCAGATGGAGCAGCCGCTAGTGCGGTAAATCTGAAGTTCGTATCACTACACCTACGGCCACAGAAGCGAACTTCAGATTCAGGTGACGAGGCTTACTCCGCGGCAATCGCCGACTGGTAGTTGTCGTTCGACCACGCGTCGTCTTTTTCGACAGGCTCCTTGCTGCTTGCCGGCTGCGTCCGAGCCGTTTTCTGCGTTTTGCGCCTGCGGGCATAGACCATCGCGAACATGGGCGGCGCGAAATAGAACGAAATCACCGTCGACAGCAGGACTCCGCCCGCGATTGACATTGCGAAAGGCGGCCAGAACCCGCCACCGCCAAGGATCAGCGGCAGAAAGCCCCCGAATGTCGTCAGCGTGGTCGAGACGATGTGACGGCTCGAGCCCATGACCACGTCGACCATTGCTGCCTGATCGCCGTTTGCCGCGTCCTCGTTCTGCTGCATGCCCGTCAGGATGATGATCGCCGCGTTGATGGAAACACCTATGGAACCGATCACGCCGATGATCGCGTTGATCCCGAACGGGTACTGAAAGACAGCGAGCGCAAAGATGCTCAGCCCGGCAGACAGACCGGCCACGGCCAGCGTCACGGCGGCAAGACGGAACGAATTGAATGTCAGGACGATCGCCGCGATCGACAGCGGCACGATCAGGCCGAGCGACCCGATCAGGTTTTTCAGGGTGTCGTCCCTTGCGTCCGAATCGCCGCCGGTTTCCATGCGGTAGCCGTCGGGCAGAACATATCCGGCAAGCGTCAGCTCCGACTGCAGCTTTTTCAAAGCCTCTTCCGGCAGGACACCATACTGAACGAAGGCCTGCACCGTGTTGGTGCGTTCACCGTTGCGCCGGTTGATCTGCCCCTCGGAGGGTTCCACCCGCAAGTCGGCGATCGCCGATAACGGCACGCCGTCATAAACGGAACTTCCCGGAACCCCGCTGCCGGGCAGAAGCGGCAGACTGGCAATGCGCGCGAGGTCGCCCCTTTTCGCGTCGCCGATGCGGACCCGCACCGGCAGCTCTTCCGTGCCTTCGATGAGGCTGCCGCCGGTTGCCCCTTCCAGCGTTGCTTCAAGCTGCTGCGCGACATCTCCAAGCCCGAGACCGAGCAGTCGGGCCTTGTCCTCGTCCACGGACAGTTTCAGCTTCGGCGCGCCTCCGTCCAGCGTCGTGCGGACAATGGTGACCTCTTCGACGCGGGCCGCGAGACGGCGCAGGTGATCTCCCTGTTCACGCAAGACCGCCAGCGACGGACCGACCAGCCGCAGCTCGACGGGTGCATCCACGGGTGGTCCCTGAACAAGATCGCGCACAAGGATGCGTGCACCTGGAAACTGCGCCGAGAGCCCTGCCTGCAGCGCCGGGACGAGACGGGTGGTTGCCTCCTTAGACGCGGTCGTGACCAGTGCCTGCGCAAAGGCAGGAGCCTGATCCCGGTTGCCGACGATGTTGTAGTAGAAAGCCGGCGCGCTCTTTCCCACGACCCAGGTGACCTGCTCGACGCCCTCGGTTCCGGCAAGCACCCTGTCGATTTCCCGTGCCGTCGACGCGGTCTGCGAGATCGCCGTTCCATCGGCAAGCTCGACCTCGACATGAAACTGGTTCCGGTCGACACCCGGGAAGAACTGCGCCGTCAGCGTGGGCATGCTCATGAAGCCGATCACCGGCAGGACCAGGGCAAACGCAACGGAACTCGCCGGATTGCGCATCGCCATCTTCAGCGAGAACCGGAACGGCACCGACAACAGCCTTGCCGAAGAAAACCTGACCCGGCGCGCTTTGTTTGACTGTACGGGCAACACCCAGCCGGCAATGGCGGCCGTCAGCGTAACCGCGACGACAAATGACCAGAGCAGCATGATGATCACGGCAATTGCGATTGCTCCGACAAAGTCCCCGGCAGGCCCCGGCAGCAGCACCATCGGCATGAAGGACAGCGCGGTCGTTACGGTCGACGCCAGCAAGGGGGCGAAGAGACGGCGCACCGCATTGCCGACCGCTTCCCGCCGGGTCAGTCCACGTTGCAGCGCCTGGCCGATCTCGTCGGTCATGACGATGCCGGCATCCACCAGAAGTCCGAGCGCAACGATCAGACCTGTCAGCGACATTTGATGAAGCGGCAGGCCGATCATGCTCATGGTGGCAAAGGACGCGAGCGTGACCACGGGCAGCACCATTGCAACAATCAGGGCAGACCGGACCCCCATGGTCACGAGCAAGACGGCAACGACGAGGCCCATGCCGATTGCGATGTTGAGGCCAACATTGGAGAGACGGTCGATCGTGTAGAGGCTTTGGTCGAACACGAGCTGGTGTTCGATGGAATAGGGCATCTCCACCTCGAACTCCGCGATCCTGCCGCGAACCCGTTCCATCCAGGCATCGACCTGAAGACCGTCGGCAATCTTCGCGGAAACGAGGATCGCAGGCCGCCCGCCCGAAAAGGCAAGTTCCTCGACCGGTTCCCGCTTGCCCTTGCCGACCGTTGCGACATCGCCGACGCGGGTCACAAGTCCCGTCGGGCTCGTCGCAACCGGGATCTGCCGGATCCTGTCGAGCGCGGTGATCTCGCCTTCCACTTCGATCAGGAACTCGCGCTCGGACGCCCTCAGACGCCCGGCACGGACCTTTGCGTCCGCGGCCCTGATCGCAGCCGATACCTGCTCGACCGTCAGCGACAGCGACGTCAGCAACGCCGGATCGATCCTGACCAGAATTTCTTCTTCAACTTCGCCGAAAATTTCGACGGACTTCGTTCCGGGCACGTTCCGCAAGACGTCGGACAGGCCCTCGGCATAACGCAGAAGAACGGCGTCCGAAACGCTGTCATGTCTGGGGACCAGGGCGCTGATCGAGGCGAACGCACCGGCACCTTCCGTGCTGAATTCCGGTTCGAGAACACCTTGCGGGAATTCGCGGGTCGCATCGCCGATCTTGTCGCGGATCTCCGACCAGACCTGTTCGATCACATCGTCCTGCAGGGTATCGAGCAGCTCGATCTGAATGATGGAGATGGACGAGGAAGAGGTCGATTCGATCACGTCGATCTCCTCGATCTCGCGCAGTTCCTCCTCCACCTTTTCCGTGACCAATGCCTCGACCCTGGCCGGGTCGGCGCCGGGATAGACCGTTGTCACCGTCGCAAAAAGGTTGGTGATCGTCGGGTCTTCCTGGCGTCCGATGCCGATCAGCGCCGAAAGCCCAGCTGCGATGATGACGAGGATGGTGAGGGCGACCAGGCGTGGCTGTCTGAAGAACATCGTGTGCATGTTCACGCCCCCTCGCCGCTCAGGTTGACCTTTTGGCCGACCACCACGCGGTGCACGCCTTCGCCAACTATTTTCGTATCGCCGGAAATCGTGCCGCGCACGAAGGATCGTGTTGCATCGGCATGGAGCACCTCGACGGCTTCCCGCCTGATTTCGAAAACACTCTCAGCGGCGTCGGTACTTGCGTCGACCACGGCCAGCAGCGTCCAGAGACCGCGCGGCCCTTCCTTCAGGGCCGCAGTCGGTACCCAGTAGCCGTCCGCCTCGATCGTCTCGGTCAGCGAAAGTTCGGCAAGCCGCCCGAATTGCGGCGCAGCATCCGCACCGTCGAGCTCAAAGAGGGTTTCGATTGTGCGTGTGCTGGTCTGAAGGTCCGGACGCAGGCCGGAGAGCCGTGCCTCAAAGAACCTGCCGGAAATGCGGATCTGAAACGTGCCGTTCCGATCCAGACGGTCGACAACTTCCGGCGCCAGGCCGATACGAACCGTCGGCTTGGCAACCTCCAACAGACGGAGCACGGGTGCGCCGGGTGCAACCGTCGCGCCCTCGTCCAGCAGCCTTTCCCCGACCGAGCCGTCGAATGGCGCTGTCAGGACGGATTTGTCGAGGCTGATATCGATGGCTTCGATCGCAGCGTCGATCTGATCCAGCGTCGCGTCGAGCCGCGACAGGGCGAGGCGGGCCTCGTCAAGGATCTGGTCGCTGACATGACCGCCATCGCGCAGCTGCTGACGGCGTTCCAACGTGAGCGCGGCAAGCTCCCTGTCGCTTTCCGCAGCCTTGCGATTGGCGGCCTGACGCCTTTTTTCAGCCTCCAGCGTGCGCGTGTCCAGAACCGCGATCACCTCGCCTTTCCTGACCACATCCCCTTCATCGAACTCGATCGCACGGATCGTGCCGGACAGTTCAAACCCGAGATCGGTCCGCCGGGCCGGTTCGAGGCGGCCGACAAAACTTCTGGCCACTTCGTATCCGGCTTGATGCTCGGGTTTGACAGGGCGGACCTCGACGAGCGGAGCAGCCTGGACCGCCGGTTTTTCCTCCGCGCGCATCTGGATCGTCGTCACGCCGATCATCACGGCGGCCGCCGCAATCCCGACATTGATCGAGAATGTCGTCAGGCTGACGAGCCTGCGCCCCAGCTTTTTCAGAAATCCGTTGCCGGGTTTGTCCGTATCAGAAACAGAACTCTCGTTCGACATTGCTGTGTCCTCGTCTTCCGTTTGACGGCATCCGCTCCAGGCCTGCACTGCTGCTGAATGTGAACGGCTCTAACTATGTTATTGTTGCTAACATATGTTAGAAGAATTAACTTCGACAAGAGATTCGACGGAAAAAAATTCAAAAAGCAGCAAAAATGGCCGAAACCAAAATCAAGAAAAAGCGCGCCTACCACCATGGCGACCTGCGCGGACAGCTTCTTTCAGCCGCCGGGAACCTGCTCGAAGAACACGGACCCGACGGGTTTTCCATGTCCGATGCCTGCCGTCTGGCGGGGGTCAGCACGGCTGCTCCCTATCGGCACTTCGCCAACAAACAAGACCTGTTGCTTGAGGTTGCCAAGGACGGTCTTCAGCGGCTCGGTGCCCAGATGGAAGAAAATGCGTCGAAACACGACAGAGGCACGGTGCGGTCGATATCGGCCATCGGACGCGCCTATGTCGACTTCGCGATCCGCGAGCCCCACACGTTCCGCCTGATGTTCAGCACGCGTTCGCATTCAGGGCGCATCGAGGAACTAAGGGAAGTCGGTCGTGCCTCATACGGTGTGCTTCTGCGTGAGGTCGCGCGCTATCTGGGCGAACCGGACATCACCGAAACCGTTACCCGTGCTTCCTTTCCCCTGTGGACACAAGTGCACGGTCTTTCGTTTCTGGCGATCGACGGCAAACTGGAAGTCACGTCCTTTCCGGTCGACATTGACGAGTCCATTCTGATCGCCACGGAGCGGTTGCTGCCGCCTGCCGCCAACGCCAAGGCTTGACCCTGTCCCGCCTTGCGCCTAATCCAGCGCGAAGGTTCATCATTACAGAGCGCGGCTCATGCGCGGGCCGCCGGAGCGGGGCATGTCCCAGACAGGCAAAGACAAACGTCAGGGCGCGGTGAAGCAGATCACCAGCCACTCCAACCCGATCGTCAAGGAGATCAAGGGACTGGTCGCCCAGCGCAAGCACCGCAGTCAATCCGGCCTGTTCGTCGCCGAAGGCCTCAAGCTTGCAACAGATGCGCTCGAAGCCGGCTGGGACGTGCGCTATCTCGCGCTCGGACCGGAGGCAAGGGAAAATCCGGTTGCGCAAAGGGCAGCAGCGACTGCCAAGGCCCGGGGGGCGCTCATTCTGGAAGTGTCGACGGCTGTGATGTCTGCCATGACGCGCAAGGACAATCCGCAGATGGTCGTCGGGGTCTACGAGCAGAAGATTCTCGCCGCCAAAGACATCGACGCTTCCGCGAGCACGCTTTGGGTCGCGCTCGACAGGGTGCGCGATCCCGGCAATCTCGGAACGATCATCCGGACCGTCGATGCCATCGGCGGCAGCGGCGTCATGCTCGTTGGTGATTGCACGGATCCCTTCGCGGTCGAAACCGTGCGTGCGACGATGGGTTCGCTGTTTCACGTTCCGCTCGCCAGAATGGGCAAGGAAGACTTCAAGACCCTTGCAGGCAACTGGCCCGGGACAGTTGCCGCCACACATCTGAAAGGCTCCGTGGACTTCCGCACACCCGACTACACGGACCCGGTTCTATTGGTGATGGGCAACGAGCAAAAAGGCCTGGAAGACGACATGGCGGCCGCCTGCCCGACCCTGATCAGGATACCGCAGGCCGGACAGGCCGACAGCCTCAATCTCGCGGTTGCGACCGGCGTCGCGCTATATGAAATCCGCCGCAAACATCTGGAGCTCTGATCCATGCGTCTCTTCGTCTTTGGCGTCGGTTTTTCTTCCAAGGCTTTCATCGAGGAATGCCGCGACCGGTTCGAGTGGATCGGCGGGACGACCCGCTCGCAGGAAAAAGCGGACGCGCTCAAGGAGATGGGTGTCACCCCTTTTCTGTTTGACGGCGAACGCAAGGGTGAGGGCATTACCGAGGCGCTTGAAACGGCAACCCATGTGCTGGTGTCCATCGCGCCGAACGAGGATGGAGATCCGGTTCTCAACCAGCATGGCGACGATATTGCCGCAGGCAAACCCGGCTGGCTCGGGTATCTGTCAACCGTCGGCGTCTACGGCAATCACGACGGTGCCTGGGTGGACGAGGACACGCCCTGCCGGCCGGTCTCCAAGCGCTCGGTGCAACGCGTTGCCGCCGAGAACGCCTGGCTGGACTTTTCCGCGCAGCACGGCGTTCCGGTCCAGATCTTCCGCCTGTCCGGGATCTATGGCCCCGGCAGGAACACGTTCGAGAACTTCAGGAAGGGCAAGGCCCGGCGCCTCGTGAAACCGGGCCAGGTGTTCAACCGCATTCACGTGGCCGATATTGCAGGGGCCCTCAAACTTGCGATCAACAGGCCCGGGACGCGCGTCTACAACATCACCGACGACGAACCCGCACCGCCGCAGGACGTCGTCACCTATGCCGCGGAACTGCTCGGTGTTGCGGCACCGCCCGAGATCCCGTTCGAAACCGCGGATCTGACACCCATGGCGCGATCCTTCTATGGCGAAAACAAACGTGTCTCAAACGCGCGTCTCAAGAGCGACCTGGGTTACACCTTCCGGTACCCAAACTACCGGGTCGCCTTGAAAGACCTGCTCTCAACCCTCTAAGATACGCCATCGCGCGCAGACCCTCTGGTGGTTCCCCCTGATGCGAATAGCATGGAAGATTTTTGGAATATCGCTGATCGTTTTCCTGATCATGGCCACCGCCGCCACCTATTCGATTTACAAAATATACGAGATCAACAAAGAGCTTCAGCTGATATCAAGCGTGTTTTCGCCGCTCCGGCACGAAGTCGCGCAGATTGAAGTCATCGCGCTTCAGGAAGAGCTCGAACTGGAACGGGTGGAAAAGCTGGAAGCGGAGCTGCGCGCCGACCGGCTTGAAGCGCTCAGTTACGGCAAGACCGATGCGGAGATCGACGCGGCTGTTACGCAGAACCCGGATCTTGTCGCCCGTATCCACCACCTTGAACAGCGTCTTGAAACCGGCCTCGGGCTTTTTGAAGCCAGCGCGAACAGGGTGGAGGAACTGCTCCGGTCCGCCGAAAAACGCGTCCGGGACGCACAGGATGAGGCAACATCGCTGGAAGACAAGCTGGAACTTGCAGCCCTTTATCCGACGCTGATCGCGATCGAGACGCAGCACAGCAACTTTCACAGTCACGCGCTCAATCTCGTCAAGTCCTCCGATCTACCGCCGGCGACGCGCGAAAGCCTTGAAGAGCAGCTGGAAAACGAAGAGCAAAAGCTCACCGAAAGGCTGAATTCACTGCGCGAACATGTCGGCGCATTCACGGACCAGTCGATCGCAACGGCGGCGCTGCATGAACAGCAGGCGCTTTATGCCAGTATTGCGGCAACGGCCATGGCCGGGCTTCTGGCGCTGCTGCTCTCTTCTCTGGTGATCTCCGGCATTTTGAGGCCCATGCGCGCCCTTTCTTCCGGCGCAAAACGCGTCGAACAAGGCGACTTCGAGATCAAGCTCAAGCCGCTTTCGAGGGACGAGATCGGTTCCCTGACGCGCAGTTTCAACACGATGGTCGACGGACTGCGCAACACGCAGAGGATCAAGGATACGTTCGGGCAGTATCTTGACCCAAGGGTCGTCTCCGGTCTTATCGCCGACCAGTCGGATGCAACGGCGGGCCAGAAGAAGGTCGTCTCGGTCTATTTCTCGGACCTTGCGGACTTCACCACGATTTCCGAGCAATTCACGCCGGGCGGGCTTGTCCGCGTGCTCAACCGCTATCTCGACCTGATGTCGTCGGAAATCACGGCGCGGGAAGGTGTCATCGACAAATATATCGGCGACGCGATCATGGCCTATTGGGCGCAACCCTTTTCCGACGACGGCAACCAGTCCGCGCTCGCGGTGGAAAGCGCGCTCACGAACGTCCACCTCATGGACCAGTTTCAGCAGGAACTGCCCGAGCTGACAGGGCTGCAGAAGAACCTGCCCGTCCTGCGCCAGCGGATCGGCATCGCGACCGGCGAGGCGGTGATCGGTTCGATCGGCTCGGCGAAGACCAAGAACTACACCATCATGGGGGACACGGTTAACCTCGGCGCGCGGCTGGAGGCCGCCAACAAGATCTACGGGACACAGATCCTGGTCTGCCAGAGAACCCGGGACACCGCGTCCGGCATCGAGTTCAGGGCCATCGACAGGATCCAGGTGAAAGGCAAGACCGAACCGACCAGGGTTTATGCACCGCTTGCCCACACGAGCGAAATGACCGACGAACTCAGGCAGTTGCAAAACGCGTCGGAGACCGCGCTGCAGGCCTTTGCAGATGCAGACTGGACCGAGGCGCGCGCAGGCTTCGAGCAGATCCTTTCGGCATATCCCCACGACGGAATAGCTGCCGTTTTTCTCAACCGGCTCGAACTGATTTCAACGCAAGGAGCACCGGCGGACTGGGACGGAGTGTGGCATTTGAATACGAAATAGAAACCCACGAGCGGGGCACAAGGGGTCACCTACACAAGGCCGCGGCACTTGACGCCGCCGTTCCGGCAACCCAGCTTCGGTGCAAAGCCGTCTCGGCTTGCGGGAATTAAAGAGGAAAGACACATGAGCAATTGGCGCGTTTACCTGTCAGGCGAAATTCACACGGACTGGCGCGAGCGGATCATTGAAGGCGTCAAGGCCCTCGATCTGCCGGTCGAGTTTTCGGCTCCGGTCACCGATCATGGCGCCAGCGACGATTGCGGTGCCCACATCCTCGGCGATGAGGACAAGAAATTCTGGTACGATCACAAGGGCGCCAAGGTCAACGCCATCCGCACCCGCACCCTGATTGAAAAAGCCGATATCGTGGTAGTGCGTTTCGGCGACAAGTACAAACAGTGGAACGCGGCCTTTGATGCCGGCTATGCCTCGGCGCTCGGCAAGTCACTGATCGTCGTCCACGACCCGTCGCTGACCCATCCGCTCAAGGAAGTCGACGGCGCGGCACTGGCGGTCGCAGAAACCTCCGAACAGGTCGCCGAGATCCTGAAATACGTCATTCTGGGGACGCTGAACCGCTGACCCATTCAACCGGGTAAGCCAGCAATCAGCTGTCGGACCAACTGCTAAAATGTTGCGGCAAGCGGGCGGGACACGGCCCGCTGCCACCCTCCCCATGTTTTGACCTCATCTTGAAATTAACAAATTTCTTACCATAATAAGTGACACTAAGCTTTCCCGCGCCAGTTAGCCGGGAAAGTACGGCCCTTCATAAAATGAACTGCGCACAAGACTGCGGCAGCGAAGAGTAGCTGCGCGGAAGAGCGTTTATTTTTGACGGAAAACTGAGGAGTACTTCAGTCACCTTTGAAACACTGTCATCAAGACGTCGAAAAGCCGGGATAACAACACCGCTTGTATGTCTAGATGCAAATATTGGAAAGCAAGCTCCATGCAACATGGAAACGTAAGATGGTTCGATCAGCGCCGCGGCGTCGGCACGATCCAACCCGAAGACGGCGAGGATATTCTCGTCGACATCTCAGCCCTGCACCGGTCGGGCATCGACACCTTGAAGGAAGGCCAGCTCGTGGCGTTCGATCTTGAGTGGCGCCGCGGTCAGATGGTAGCTGAAGATCTGAAAGTCCTGTAGGCTTCCCCTACGGATCTTTCCGACAGCAAGGGCGGTTCGACCGCCCTTTTTTATTGGGGGCAACATGCAAAGTGACGAAAGGCTGCAGGAAGGCATTGCCGCGCATCGCAGCGGCGACCTTGCGACCGCACAGGATATCTACATTGAAATCCTGGAAAAAAACCCGGAAGACCCGGACGGATTGCATTTTCTCGGCCTGCTTCACTTTGATGCCGGGCACCCCGACAGCGCGATCGGATTGATCCAGAGATCCCTTGAAGTCAATGAAAGCAACACATCGGCCCTCAACAACCTGGGCAACATCCTGAAGCTGACCGGCGAACCGAAAATGGCGCTCGCCGCCTATGTTCAGGCCGTCGAGTATGAACCGCGCCATACGGAAGCCTGGAAGAACATCAATCTTCTCCTGCGCAGCACCGACGATATCAACGAGCTTTCGGCGATCCTGTCCGAGATCGTGCGCGTCAATCCAGACAATCCGGATGCGTGGCACACCTACGGTCTTGCCAACCTCTTAACCGGAAACCGCGAAGCGACAGCCGATGCTTTCAACAAGTCACTCGAACTCGATCACCCAACATCCCCGAATGCCACTTGGCGCGCGCGCATTCTGGCCGCCGAAGGCCGTCAAGATCTCGCGCTGAAACACCTGGAACGGATCGTCGAAGCCGACCCGGACAACAAAGCGGCGCAGTATCATCTTTCGGCCGTGCGCGGAGACGAGCTGGAAGGCGCACCGGAAGACTATGTTGCGGGCCACTTCGACAAGTTTGCAGCGAGCTTCGACGAAGTGCTGGAAAACCTCGGATATCGCGCACCGGACCTGGTCGCCGAAGATGTCGTTGCCCTGGCACAGGAGAAGGCAGACAGGTTCCAGGACGTCGTCGACCTGGGCTGCGGGACGGGCTTATGCGGTCCGCTGATCCGCGACCACTGTGTCAGGCTGACGGGTGTCGACCTTTCGAAGGGAATGATGCAAAAAGCGGCCAAGCTGGAGGTCTATGACTTTTTGGTCGAGGGCGAGCTTGTCTCGTTCCTGAGCGATGACCTGCCAACCCGGTTCGACCTTGCCGTGTGCGTCGACACGCTGTGCTACATCGGCAATCTCCAGCCATTCATGACGGCACTGGCCAAAGCGCTCAAGCCTGGTGGCCGGCTGGTGGCAAGTGTCGAACATCTGGAAGACAGCACCGCCCAAGGCTTTCGTGTCGACAGTTCGGGTCGGTACGCGCACACGCCGGACTACATTCGAAAATGCGCCGAAGATGCATCCCTCATCTACGCACAGGATCGAAAGGAAGTCCTGCGCCGCGAGCTTGGCAAGGATGTCCACGGCCTGATCTTCCAGGTCCTGGCGCCGGACCAGACCTGACCGCAACCGCCGCCGTATGCCTGCTCCCGGCCAGAAGCACCACAGCGTGTTCCAAACTTCAACCCCGGCTCAGTTTCAGCCATAACTGTTGCGTCCTGCCAGGAAAGCGCCTTGCCATCCAGTTCGCCAAATCGTGCTGCACTCGGGTTCATCCTTGTCACGCTGATCATCAATTCCATGGGCATCGGGCTGATGATGCCGGTCATGCCGGCGCTGCTGACCGAACTGACCGAACTTCCCGTCAGCGAAGCGGCCCGATGGGGTGGCGCGCTAAGTGTGATTTATGCGCTGATGCAGTTCGTGTTCGGACCGACGCTCGGCAATCTCTCCGACCGGTTCGGGCGGCGCCCTGTCCTGCTGGTTTCGATGTTCACGATGGCGGTCGACTACCTGCTCATGGCGCTGTCGTGGCACCTTCCCGTTCTTTTCATCGGAAGAACGGTCTCGGGCATCGCCGGGGCCACTTTTTCCGCCGCCTCCGCCTATATCGCCGATGTCTCGTCCAAGGAAGACAGGGCCAAGAACTTCGGTCTGGTCGGTGCTGGTTTCGGCGTCGGCTTCGTGCTTGGTCCGATGATCGGCGGCTTCCTTGGAGAATACGGCCCCCGCGCACCCTTTTTTGCGGCGGCGGCCCTGTCCTTCGTCAATTTCCTGTTCGGCTACTTCATGTTGCCCGAAACGCTCAAGCCGGAGAACAGGCGGGCCTTCGACTGGAAGCGCGCCAACCCGCTTGGGGCCCTCAGGCAAATTGCGAAATATCCCGCGGTGCGTACGCTTCTGCTGGCACTCTTCCTTTTTGATATCGGGCACTACGTCTATCCCGCCGTCTGGAGCTTCTATACGCAGGAAAGGTTTGCCTGGTCGCCGGCGGATATCGGCCTGTCACTCGCATTCGTCGGCATCGGATTTGCCGTGGTGCAAGGATATCTGATCCGCATCATTGAACCGAAACTCGGCCCGGGCCGCACGCTGTTGATCGGATTGAGTGCCAATCTCGTGGCGCTGGCGGGTCTGGCAGTCGCCGAAAGCGGCTGGATGGCCTATGCAATGACCGTTTTTGCTGCCCTCGGCGCGCTGGCAACGCCCGCTTTCACCGGCCTGATGTCCAATCGCATTCCCGACAATGCGCAGGGCGAACTGCAGGGACTGATTTCGGCGGCGGCCGGCCTTTCCATGGTGATCAGCCCGTTTGCCATGACGCAGGCATTTGCCTATTTTTCAGCATCCGATGCACCGTTCTATTTTCCGGGCGCCCCCTTTGCCCTTGCGTGGCTGCTCATTCTGGCGTCAATGCTGATCGTGTTGCCGTTCCTCAGAACCCGTCAGACACAGGGCGGCGGCGCGAAAACCTGAAAACACCTGCCTGATTGAGGAGCACAGCATGGCCACCAATCGTGTCCTGAACGGTCCGGAACTTCTGCCGGCAGCAGGCGCACCCGTGCGCCAGCTTGTCGTGCTGCTGCACGGATATGGCGCGGACGGAACCGACCTGATTGATCTTGGCCGGTTTTGGCAGGCCCTGCTGCCGGACGCGGCTTTCATCGCGCCGCACGCGCCCGAGCCGCTCCCTTTTCAAGGCTTCGGCGGTCGCCAGTGGTTTGCCCTGACGGAGCGCACGCCGGCCGAGTACCGCATCGGTGCGGAAGCTGCGCAACCGGTCCTGGACAAATTTCTCGACGAAATGCTCGCAGAGCTTGGTCTGACCGACAGTGCCCTTGCGCTGTTCGGCTTCAGCCAGGGCGCGATGATGGCGCTTCAGTGCGGCCTCAGGCGCAAGGTTCCGCCCGCCGCGATACTTGCCTATTCCGGGCTCCTGCCGGGTGCGGACCGGCTGCAGGGGGTTCAGAAACAAAGCCCCATCCTCATTGTCCACGGCGCGGATGACGATGTCGTGCCGAGCTATCATGCCGGCGCGGCCTATCGCGCGTTGTCGGATAGCGGCATAGACGCAAGCTTGCATGAGCTGCCCGGGCTTTCCCATTCCATCGACGACAGAGGCGTGGCACTGGGTGGTCGTTTTCTCCAGAAAGCCTTTGCCGACCAGCTTTGACCTCTCAGCAAGCAGCCGCTTCCAGGGTTAACGGCCTGTTTACTTGATTAAGCGAATATTAATGGAACTGCGCCGGTCCAGAAGGGGCCGGTGAACCCGGGACCACGCACATGCAAATCACAGTCGAAACCACGACACAGAGTGCAAGCCTGTTTTCCGCGTCCTATTCGAGCAACGGTCAGGAAGGATCCAGACCCGGCGCGAAAGGCAACGCATACGGGAATGAAATCGGCCAGCGCAACGGCCAGAACAAGGCAGCGCCCGTCTCCCTGCTCGAAGCCGCCAGCAAGAAAGCCGAAGAAGATGCGGTCGTGATCGCAGCACTTCAGCAAGCCGTGGAAAAGGGCAAGGGCGAAGACGAGGAAGAAAGCCGGGACCGGGCGCTTGCAACGGTCGAGGATTATCAGAAGACGGCCGGAAAGCTACAGGCGGCGCTTGGCGAAGAAGAGCGCGGACCATCGGCCTCCGTCGCCTACGAAAGCGCCTCGATTTCAACGACGACGATCGAGGCTGAAATCGGCGGAGAAACGATCTCGGCGCAATTCGTGTCCTATGAGCGGGTTTCCTTCAACAGCGAAACCGGGCTCTCGGTCCGCTCGGCAAGCGCAGCCACGATCGAGGGCGACTTCGGCGACAGCTCGTTCAGCTATCTGAGCGCATCGGTCAGCGAACTTTATGCCGGAACGGGCGAACAGGTCTCGAACCTGGCAAACCGGGTCGCCTGAACAGACTGATCCTCGGCGACGGCTCACGCAGCCGCGCAGCGCCCACCCACCCCGCCTTCGAAGGCGGGGTTTGTTTTTTGATGCGCGCCTTTTCCCGAGAATCTGCTATCGACAGCAGCTCTCCGCACCCGATGAAGCCGAGTGCGGACACGGGAGACCAGCGCACATGATTACCTGTTACATCAAATACGAGATCAACCCGGCAAAGACCGCGGAATTCGAGGAATATGCCCGGATGTGGATCCCGCTCGTGGAGAAATTCGGCGGAACGCATCACGGGTATTACCTGCCGCATGAGAGCCCGAACGACCTCGCAGTCTGCCTGTTTTCATTTCCCTCACTTGCCGCCTACGAGACCTACCGCGCGCAAAGCATGGAAGATGACGCGTGCCGGAACGCAATTTCCTTCGCGGAGGAAACGGACTGCATCCGGCGGTACGACCGGCACTTTCTGCGGCCCGTTTCGTGAGGGTATGATCTGATCAGCCCTTGGCTTTTTTCAGATAGGCGACGAGGACATCCAGCGCCGCCTGGAGATCCGATTTGTGGATCATCTCGGTGACCGTGTGGATGTAGCGCGTGCCGACCACGATGCCGACGGCTTTTGCGCCCGCGGCAGCCTGCTGGGCCGCGGCTCCGTCCTGGCCGCCTGCGGCGAGCATGGTGCGCTGAAACGGGATCTTTTCCTTTTCCGCCAGCGCTTCGAACTCTTTCACAAGGTCCCGGTCGGCAATAAAACTGCTGTCCTTGACATGCAGGCCAAAGCCCTTCCCCTGAACCGTCGTGCGGTCCTGCTCGGGCACGCCCGGCGTGTCGCAGGCAAGGGTCGTGTCGACCCCGAGCCCGATATCCGGTTTGATGGCAAAGGATGACGTCCGCGCCCCGCGCAGTCCGACTTCCTCCTGGCAGGTGAAGGCAACATGGATCTCACATTCGTGCCTGGCCTTGCCGAGGCCCTTGACGGCTTCGATCCCGAGCCAGCAGGCGATTCGATTGTCGAGCGCCTTCGAAACGACTTTCTCACCGATTTCGATAAGCGGTTCGTCCATCGTTACCATGTCGCCGACCTTGATCACCTCCTTCGCCTTCTCGCCTAGCCCCAGATCGACCACGAAGTCCTTGGGTTCCGGGATCTTCTTGCGCTCTTCGGGGGACGAGATGTGGATTGGCTTGCCGCCAGGGTTCATCACGCCCTTGAAGTCCCCGTCATCGGTTGAAACAAGAACGCGGCGGGAAAACAGATTGCGCGCATCGAAGCCGCCAACCGGCTGGACATGCAGGAAGCCTTTGTCGGTGACATGCGAGACCAGAAAACCGATCTCGTCCATGTGACACAGCAGCATGATCTTTTTCGGGTCGCCTTTCCTGGGAGCCTTGCGGCTGCCGCGCCGGCATAGAAGCGAGCCCATCGGGTCGACCGTGACCTCGTCGAACAGCCCTTTTATCTCGTCCTGGATAAGTTCGCGCACCCGGTGCTCGTGGCCCGGCACACCCGGTGTTTCGCAAAGTCGGCGCAGTAATTCGATGTTCATGGAGCGTCCTGTCGGGGTCTTGGCAATCGGGGCGATCCTAGTCCGAAATCAACCTCCGGATAAAGGGCCGCCAGTGTGTATTGTGGGTTGTATCTGTGGCAAATCGGGAATTTCGACAGAATTCCAACTATTCGCTTAACCTGTTGCTCTCCAAATTTGCCATTTAAGGCCTATCTCTTAAAGATTGCCATTGCAGTGTCGCAATTGGTCGCGAACATTTAATCAACGATCATGTAAGCGTATGATGCCGGTTTGCGACCAGGCGCTGCCCCTACAAATTTGACCACCCCGGGACTGACCATGACCCAGAAAAAGCGTTTTATTCTATCGATTGACGGCGGCGGTGTCCGTGGCCTTATACCTCTGCGCGTTCTTGAATCACTCGAAGCCCGCCTGAGCCAGCGCGGCGTCACCAAACCCTTCCACCAGATGTTCGATCTCATGGCCGGCACCTCGACGGGCGGCCTGATCACAGCCGGGCTGAGCGCGCCGCGGCCCGGCGGGAATGCAGGGGAAGCTGCGGCCACCATTGCCGAACTGCGCGCCTTTTACGAGCGCGAAGCCAGAGACATTTTCACCAATTCGATCACGGCGCGCTTTGCCCGTGCGGTGACAAACCCGCTGAGCGGGTTTGTC
>JBCBUA010000116.1:0-16464 GCA_039818365.1 Pseudomonadota bacterium | reverse complement strand
CAGGTCCCGGATCTGGACGAGCGGACCAGAGATTTTCTCGTAGTCCCGGGACTTGCCCAGCCAGTGGGTTGAGATGTCGATGTGTTTCTGGGGCGTGCCTGCCTTCTCGATGTAATTGACGACCGGAAAGCGTTCCACTTTCACATCGGGGCGGGGAACGGCGGAAATCAGGCTCTGCGTATAGGGGTGTTGCGGCGCGCCGAGCACCTGTGTCGTTTCCCCATATTCGACCAGGTCGCCGTGATACATGACGGCGACGTGGTCGGTGATGTCGGCGATGACGCCCATGTCATGGGTGATCACCAGCATCGCGACATTGCGTTCCTCGCAGAGCTTTTTCATCAATTCGAGGATCTGGGCCTGGATCGAGACGTCCAGTGCGGTGGTCGGTTCGTCTGCAATGACGAGCTCGGGTTCCGCGCACAGCGCAAGCGCGATGACAACACGCTGCCGCATCCCGCCCGAAAACTGGTGCGGATACTGCTTGATGCGCTCTTCCGGATTGGGAATGCCGACCGCGTCGATCAGTTCGACGGCGCGTTTCTGGGCGTCCTTGGCAGACAGCGGCAGGTGGGTGCGGATCGTCTCCACAAGCTGCGATTCCACCGTCTGCAACGGGTCAAGCGACGTCAGCGGATCCTGAAAGATCATTCCGATCTTGCGCCCGCGCAGCAGCCGTTTTTCCTTGTACGGCAGGTTATCGATGCGTTTCCCGTGAAGGTAAACCTCTCCGCCGGCAATGCGGCCGGGCTCCTGCAAGAGGCCGATGACGGCGTTGCCGACCGTCGACTTGCCCGCGCCCGATTCTCCGACGACACCCAGGATCTTGCCGGCATCCACGCTCATATCGACATCGTCGACGGCAACGAACACGGACTTTCTGCCCGGAAACTCGACCGTGAGGTCCTTGATATCCAGAACGTTCATGGTGCCCTCACCGCAGTTTCGGGTTAAGGGCGTCGCGCAGCCAGTCGCCCAACAGGTTGACGTTCAAAACCAGAAGCGCAAGCGCAAGGCCTGGAAAGATCGCGATCCACCATTCGCCGGAATAGAGAAAATCGTTTCCGATTGCGATCAGCGTTCCCAGCGAAGGCTGCGTTGGCGGCATGCCGACCCCGAGGAACGAGAGCGTTGCTTCGGTCACGATGGCAAGCGCGAGATTGATCGTCGCGATCACCATGACCGGTCCCATCACGTTCGGCAGGATGTGGCGCACCATGATGATGACGGCAGGGATACCGATCACGCGCGCCGCCTGAACATATTCCTTGTTCTTTTCCACCATCGTGGACCCGCGCACCGTGCGCGCATACTGAACCCAGAACGACAGCGCCAGCGACACGATCAGGATGTAGAAAGCGAAAAACTCGCGATCGACGCCACCGAAAATCCCGGCAGCGATCCCGTCGATCAGGAGCGCGATCAGGATTGCCGGAAACGTCAGCTGAACGTCGGCGACACGCATGATGAACGAATCGACGCGGCCGCCCATGTATCCGGCAACAAGGCCGAGCGAAATGCCGAGAACGGCCGCCGCGATGACCGAGCAGAACCCGATGATCAGCGAAATCCGCATCCCGTAGAAAATACCCGAGAGCAGATCCCGTCCCTGGTCGTCGGTTCCCAGCAGGAAGCGCGGATCTGAATACTCCTGCCAGATGGGCGGGACGCGGGCATCGAGGATCGAGATGGTCGCGAGGTCGAACGGATTGTGCGGGGCCACCCAGGGAGCCAGAAACGACAGCAGAAACAGGATCAGCGTCGCGATCGCGGCGACAACGGTGATCTTCGACCGCAGGAACGAATGGAACAGGTCGCTGTCCAGAATTCGGGACACGCGGCCCGCGGGGGGCTGTTCGTTCGACCGGTCCTGAACGGCAGCCGATACTTCTTCATTGGAGACATATGGCATTTGGAGTGTCCCCTTACGGCCGTCCGACCCGCAGGCGCGGATCGATGTAGAAGTAGAGAATGTCCACGATGAAGTTGATCGCGACAAACAGGAATGCGGTCAGCAGCAAATAGGCGGACATGATCGGGATATCGACATTCTGGACGGCTTGCAGGAACAGCAATCCCATCCCCGGCCAGTTGAACACCGTTTCGGTGATTGTGGCGAAGGCGATGATCGCTCCCAGCTGCAGACCGGTAATCGTGATCACGGGGACAAGCGTGTTTTTCAGGGCATGGCGGAAATGGACAAGCCGGTCGGGCAGGCCGCGTGCGCGGGCAAACTTGATGTAGTCGGTCCGGATCACCTCCAGCATCTCCGCGCGGATCAGTCTCATGATCAGGGTCATCTGGTAGAGCCCGAGCGTGATCGAGGGAAGGATCAGGGCCTTCAGCCCGGAAATGGTCAGAAACCCGGTGGTCCACCAGGACCCGATTTGAACCGTTTCGCCGCGGCCGAAGCTCGGCAGCCACTGCAGCGTGACGGAGAACAGGAAGATAAGAAGAATTCCGATGAAGAAGGTCGGCAGCGAAATCCCGACGAGCGACACGGACAGAAACAGCTTGGAAATCGGGGATTCCCGGTTGAGACCCGCATAGATCCCCATTGGAATGCCGACCACCAGTGCAAACAGCGCCGAGGTCAGACTGAGCTCCAGTGTTGCCGGGATCCGTTTGGCGAAGAGTTCCGAAACGGGCTGGCGGAACTGGTATGAGGTGCCGAAATCGAACTGTGCGGCCTTGGTCACGAAGCGCAGGAACTGGACGGGTATCGGATCATTGAGCCCGAGCCGCTCACGCAGCGCCTCACGTTCTTCGATCGATGTTTCGATGCCGACCATCTGATTGATCGGATCACCCACAAAACGGAACATGGTGAAGGCAAGCAGGGCCACCACCAGCATGACAATCAACGCCTGGATCAGGCGGCGCGTCGCAAAACCAATCATTTCGGCTCTTCAGGGTCTGGCATGAAAAGACGCTCCCGGCATCGCCGGGAGCGTTGAGCAGTCGTGGCTGAAATCAGTTCTTGTTGATGAAGCGGAACTTGAACTGATTGTCGGCGCGCTGAACGAGCTCGATGTTGTCCGCAACGCCCCAGGCGAGGCCCTGCTGGTGAAGCGGAATGTAGTAGGCGTTGTCATGGCTGATCTTGTAGGCTTCGGCGATCAGGCCATCCCGCGTTTCCGGGTCGATTTCCGTCAGAACCTTGCCGGACAGTTCGTCGATCTTGTCGTCACAGAAACCGCCAAGGTTGAACGGCGAGCCTTCACCGGCCTCGTTGCGGCAATTCATCAGGTTCGACAGAACATTCCAGCTGTCCAGGGATCCGGGGGTCCAGCCCAGCAGGTAGAAGGACGTATCGAAACCGCCTGAGGCAAGAACCTTCGCAAAATACTTCGCCTTGGGCTGTGCGTTCAGATCGACCTTAACACCGACGCGCGCGAGCATGGCCGCAACCGCCTGACAGATCGACTCGTCGTTGACGTAGCGATCGTTCGGGCAGTCCATGCCGACGGTGAAACCGTCCGGATACCCGGCTTCTGACAGGAGTTTCTTCGCGTTTTCGGGATCATAGGGATACCGCTCGAACTCGCTCGACTTCGAGAACAGGAACGGAGAGATCATGATTGCCGACGGAGTCGCAAGGTCGCGCATGACCTTGTTCTTGATCGCCTCGATGTCGATTGCCTGGTAGAACGCCTTGCGCACCTTTTCGTCCTTGAAGGGGTTCTTGCCCTTGACGTCCGAATAAAGCAGTTCATCGCGCATCTGGTCCATGCCAAGGAAGATCGTGCGCAGCTCCGGTCCTGTCAGCGCAACCGTTCCGGCGTTGTCATTGATCCGCTTGATGTCCTGAACTGGGATCGGGTAAACCATGTCGAGTTCACCCGACAACAACGCGGCAACGCGGGTCGCGTCCGACGGAATCGGCGTGAATTCGACCGTGTCGACATTGTGCTTGGCCTCGTCCCACCAGCCGTCGTTCTTCTCAAAAACGGTTTTCACGCCGGCTTCATGGCTGACGATCTTGAACGGTCCGGTGCCGTTGGCATTCAAGGATGCATAATTGGGCGTGGTGTCGGATGCGGAGGTCACCTTGACCGCATCGTTCTCCGTCGTCCAATCCTTGTCCATGATGTAGAACGTGTCCCACTCATAGTGCAGGATCGGGTTGGGGCCGGTCAGGACGATATCGACCGTGTAGTCGTCAACGATCTCGACTTTTGCGTCGGCCGGCACACGGGTTGTCAGGTCCGAGCCTTCGGAGCGCACGCGTTCGATCGAGAAGGCGACGTCTTCGGCGGTGAAATCGTTGCCGTTGTGGAACTTGACGCCTTCGCGCAGATAAAAACGCCAGCGGTTCGGCTCCACGATCTCCCAGCGTTCAGCGAGCGCGGGCTCGATCGCGAGGTCCACGCCGCGACGGGTCAAGCCCTCGTAGGCATTGCCGAGCGACGACAATGTGAAAGTCTCGTTCAGGCTATAGGGATCAAGGCCGTTCAGGCTTCCCTGGAAGGCAAACTTGAATGTTTCGGCCTGAGCAGCACTACCTGTTCCTGCTGCAAGAAACGCAGCGAAAATCAGAGTTTTCTTGTTCATATTCCCCTCGTTGGTTCCGGTTCCCGGAATGACGCCGCAACAGTGGCCGCTGTTTCATGGAGTGGTGCGGCCGCCCGTCCGTCGGCAACTATGACATTGTAAGTGACGGTGTTCAAACCCGCTCGGACCTGTTTTTAAGATAAACGTGAAATCAGCCGGTCCAAAAACGCGGCGCATCGGTCCAATTCCACAAGTTCTATGAATTCATCCGCTTGGTGGGCCTGATCGATCGAGCCCGGGCCGCAAACCACCGTTGACACACCATGCTCCTGAAAGATGCCGCCTTCCGTAGCGTAGACAACAACGTGCCGGGCATTGTCGCCGGTCAGCCCGCGGACTTCGGATTCAGCCAGTCCATCGTCTTCTTCCGAGAGACCGGGGACATAGGCCAGTTCCTCGACCCTAATGTCGCAATCACCCGAAATTGCCAGCATGCCGGGCAGCACGTCCCTGTCGATGTAGGTTCTGTACGCCTCCAGCCAGGCCTCCTTGCTATCTCCGGGCAAAAGCCGGAAATCCGTCGTGAATTCGCAATGCTGTGCCGTGATGTTATGCGCTTCTCCACCCTTTATGACGCCGCTGTGCAGGGTCGTGTAGGGAGGTTCGAATGCAGAGTTCGGGTCCGCGTTCGCCTTGTTCTCCTGAGTGCGCGCGTCAAGCCAGGAAATCAGTTTGGCCGCGGCGGAGATCGCCGAAACACCCCGGTGCAACTGGCTGGAATGCGCCGGGTGTCCAGTGATCGTGGTCTTGTAGACGGCAATTCCCTTGTGCGCAGTGACAACTTTCATGTTCGTCGGTTCGCCGACGATCGCAATGCTTGGCCTCGGGCCTTTGGCAAGCATGTCCCTCACGAGTGGCGGTGCGCCGAAACAGCCCACCTCTTCGTCGTAGGACAGTGCGATATGAACCGGCCGCTCAAGATCCGCTGCAATGAAATCAGGAACCTTGGCAAGCACGGTGGCGGCAAATCCCTTCATGTCCGCAGAGCCGCGGCCAAAGAGTTTTCCGTCCGAAACCCAAGCCGTGAACGGGTCCTGGGACCAAGCCTGACCCGCAACGGGAACCACGTCCGTATGGGCGGACAGAACGGCGCCGCCATCCTCGCAAGGACCGATGCGCGCATGCAGCGCGGCCTTGGCGCCGGTTTCGTCCGGAACACGGATGCTGGTGATCCCGTGTTCGGCCAGATAGGTTTCCACGAACGCGATGAGGTCCAGGTTGCTCCGGTCCGAGACGGTATTGAAGGAGATCAGCTTCTCCAGCATCTCCCGCGGCGTATAGCGTGTACTCACAAGATCTCCTGTACCGACGGGCATGTGTGCGGGGAAAGATGGGTCCATCACCTAGTCTGCCGGAATATCGAGCGCATCTAAGCTGCTCAAGGCAAAGATTTGCAAGGGAATTTCCTTTCCCCTGATTTTGATTTCGGCGGAATTCGTGTCAGGCAGGGTGACGTTCGCCGCGTCGGTCACATCCTTGGAAACGACAAGAAAACTGTTGTGAGCCTTGTTCTCCGTTTCCAGCCGGCTTGACGTGTTGACCACATCGCCAAGCGCAGTCAATCCGCCGCTCGTGCCGGCAGCCCCGACCCGCCCGAGGATCGCCGGGCCGAGATGCAGACCGATCCCGAGACGGATCGGATCCTGGAACTGCGGTCCCTTTTCCGCTTCCAGCTCCCTCATGACGGTCTCGATGCGGCGTGACGCGCGTAGTGCCTGGCGCGCGCCGGTTTCCACATTGCTGTCCATGCCGAAAATGGCCATGATGCCGTCGCCTATGAACTTGTCGACAAAGCCGCCTTCGGCGCGAATGGCCGCGGAGGCCTGGTCGAGATAACTGTTCAGGAGATGAACCACGTCATAGGCGAGCTGGGATTCGGTGATTTTCGTAAAATTCCTGAGGTCGACGAACATCACGACGACATCCTGCTCGACACCCCAGTAATAGGCATCCTTGAGATTTTCCGTGGTTTCCGACTTGGCCTTGACGGGGACAAGCGGCAGCACCTGAAGGTTCTGCTGCGGCCGGATCTGGCAAGCAAGCCGGACGTCACCCTCAGCGGAGATGCGGGACAACACGGCTTTTTCGGCGGCTCCAGGCGCAGCAAGCGCGGCTCCGCCGGCGAGAACTTTGACCCTGCAGGTGGAGCAGCGCGCCCGGCCGCCACAGACCGATGCGATCGGGACGTCGTTGATACGGCTCATCTCAAGCAGGGTTGCCCCGGGCTTGGCGCGGATCGACAGGCTCCCGGGATAGGTGATCGTGAGCCTGCGCGCGGTCAGACTGAAGACATAGCGGAGCAGAATGGCGGCGAGACTTGCGGCAATGAGACCGAAGACGACAGAGCGGGCTTCGATCACGAAGGTCGTCAGCCAGTCGAACTGCTCTTTTGTGACCTTGAGCTGGACATCCTTTGCCAGCTCCAGCCGCCGGGCACCCTCGATAAATCCCCAAAGCGCCACGACCGGCATCGCGATCGCAAATCCGAGCGCGGCGTATCTCAACCGGTGATAAAGCGGGTAAAGCCGCAGCCAGAAATGCAGACCGATCATGGCATGGGCCCAGACCGCGAGGAGCAGCAGGGACTGTGTCAGTCCGTGCTGCGGCCAGAGGATCGTGAGCATCTGGTGATAGGTTGGCGAGAACCCGAATTGGTTGGCCAGTCCCATGGTTGTGCCCACATGTGGAATGAGCGACCAGGGAATATAGAGCCCGAGAACAAGTTGCGTGAATTCCCAAGGCGGCATTTTCAGTGTCCGCCGTCTCCCGGTGCGCCAAAGCGCCAGGAAAACATGGGTCACCGCGGCCAGCATCAGCAAGGTTTCGCCGATCTCGTTGCGCCAGATGCGATAGTGCCAGACCGATGCCTTTTCCATCGCATCGACCGAAATGATTCCAAACGCGTGATTCGAAAAGTGACTGAGGCAGTAGGCAAACAGGATCAAGCCGCTCCAGAGGCGCAGCCGTTGCCGCCAATTGCCCCAGGACGGGCCTGCTTTCTTCTTGTGGTCCGCAGTTGCCGTCTTGACCGGAGCGGTTGCTGAAGCGCTCATCCGGTCTTCCCGGTCGGTTTCGTAAGCACGGGTTCGTGTTCCCAGTCAGGATAGATCTGGAAAATCTCTGACCCGAGATTGGAGCGGGGTCAACCCGGATAGGGGAAACTGTATCTCGGGGCTTGAAACCGGTTATCGGAACCGTAACTCTCCGGCCATCGATCCGCGCGGGAAGGAAAACCATGAAAGTTTACGGCATCAAGAATTGCGATACGGTCAAGAAGGCACGCAAGTTCCTGGAAGAAGCGGGCATTGACTACGATTTTCACGACTACAAGAAAGACGGCGTCAATGGGGACCGGCTGGCGGCCTTTGTCGCCGAGTTCGGTTGGGAAACAATCCTCAATAAACGTGGAACGACGTGGCGCAAGCTGGATGAGGCCACGAAGGATTCCGTGACCGATGCGGGGTCCGCCCTCGACGTCATGATCGAGAATCCGTCAACGATCAAGCGCCCCATCGTGGAAGGTGAAGCAAAGAATTTCGTCGGATTTGATCCCGTGTCGTGGGAAATGGCACTCGAGCTTGGCGAGTTGAAGTAACGGCGGGCACCGGGTCCCGCCGACGGGAGTTTCTGGCTCGCGCCAGAAAGCCTTCCGGGATTACCAGGTTCTGCGCGGACCCGTGTCGATGTGATAATGGCCGGACGCGTAATATTTATATCCACCGACCTCCGGCTGCGACTTCAGGAAGGCGATGACGGTGGAGGGGTCGCCGCGAACGGAAAAATCCACCGCCTGGCAATTGAGGTGATAGGAATTGCGCGCCCCGCCCTTTCGCCAGTTTTCCAGCCACCAGCGCTTGGTCGAGTGAACCGTCACCTCGCCGTAGCGGCTGGCGACCCTGTTCAGAACCTTTTTGAGCTTGCGCGGTACGCACCAGGACGAGTCGTCATAGTCGATCGAGCTGTGCGAGGCGGTCGCCCATCCCAGTCCGGTGACCCCGGCAACCGTGCCGCATCCTGCAAGCGTGAGGGCAAACCCGATGAAGAATATCCAGGCAAAGAGGCGTCGGGGCATGACTGGCGGCCTTGTTCAGTGTGTTGCGATATCCCCCACCCGAACGTTCCTGCAATTTGATTAAAATTGTGATGAAAAACGTGGTTAACATGGCTTGGAAACAAATGTTTCAGGATGAGAAAAAACCTGATACAAATGTCTCAATCCACATCCATTTGCATCGTGATCACTCTTCAGGTTGATATCCATGTCTCACGTTTTTCCCCGCCACACGAAAGCCAGTCCGCCTGTCGCCGATCATGGAGACGGCTGTTACATTATTGATAAGTCGGGGAAAAAATACTTCGACGGGTCGGGTGGTGCGGCCGTGTCCTGCCTTGGGCACAGCGACCCGGATGTGACCCGCGCGATCAAGGACCAGGTCGATCGGATCGCTTTCGCGCATACCGGCTTTTTCACCTCGGAACCTGCCGAGGAACTGGCTGACCTGCTTGTCTCGAAGGCACCGGGAAACCTCGACCGGGTCTATTTCGTCTCGGGCGGGTCAGAGGCGGTCGAGGCCGCGCTGAAGCTTGCGCGCCAGTACTTTCTGGAAAAGGGGGAGACCTCAAGACACCGCGTCATTGCCCGCCGCCAGAGCTATCACGGGAACACGCTCGGGGCCCTGGCAACAGGCGGCAATCAGTGGCGCCGTGAACCGTTTTCGCCGCTGATGATCGAAACCACCCATATTGCGCCCTGCTACGCGTATCGCGGACGCGCGGAAGGCGAGACGGCATTCGAATACGGTCAGCGCGTCGCCGATGAACTGGAAACCGAAATCCTCAGGCTCGGACCGGAAAACGTCATGGCCTTTGTTGCCGAACCCGTCGTCGGAGCGACGGCAGGCGCTGTCCCGCCGGTGGAAGGCTATTTCAAACGGGTGCGCGAGATCTGCGACACCCATGGTGTTCTTCTGATTCTCGATGAGGTCATGTGCGGCATGGGCCGGACCGGATCTCTCTTTGCGCATGAGCAGGATGGCATCACCCCGGACATCCTGTGCATCGCCAAGGGTCTGGGCGCGGGCTACCAGCCCGTGGGCGCAATGTTGTGCACGGATGAAATCTATCGGGCGATCGAGGCCGGGTCCGGATTTTTCCAGCATGGCCACACCTATATCGGTCACCCGACGGCCTGCGCGGCCGCGCTGACGGTCTTCAAGAAACTCAGCGAGGGTCTTGTGGATCGCGTTTCGCCCATGGGGGAGAAGCTCGATCGGGCGCTGCAAGACGCATTTGCGCAGCATCCCCATGTCGGCGACCTGCGCGGGCGCGGGCTGTTCCGGGGCATCGAACTGGTGGAGGACAGGTCAACCAAAACCCCGTTCGACCCTGCAGCCGGAATCAACAAGAAGATCAAGAAAGCCGCCTTCGAGGCCGGCCTTATCTGCTACCCGATGGGGGGTACGATTGATGGAGTGCGGGGCGACCATGTTCTTCTGGCGCCGCCATTCATCCTTGAGGACACCCATGTCTCGGAAATCGTCGACAAGCTGGACACGGCCTTCAAATCGGCTTTCCGGTGAGACTTTGAGCATTGGGGCTGACCAGAAAGCGGTCATGGCGCCGGAATGATTACGGGCGGGTGGTTTCTGAATTAAAAAAGCTTAATATTACAGAGAGTTAAATTGAAGGGCGCCCAGGCATTGCCATCTCAGAGTTCACATGAACGAAGGAGATGGAAATGGCATACATTACCAATGAGCAGATCGAAGCGGCGTCGGGCAATCACAAGCCCGGCATTTGGAGCCGGATCGCGGCAGGCTTCGTATCCGTCACCAACCACTGCTACGAGCAGGCAAGGCATCGCCTGCCGGTCATGCACGAGAGCGAGGTGGCTGATACGGAAAGCAAACGCGACGAGCGGCGCGCCGACAGCGCTTATGAAACCGAACTGGACCTGGAGCGAAAGGAACGCTCAGATTCACGAGGCTACCTGAGCCCGGAGCACTACAATTACATGTACTACTGAGCAGATCGTCTCGGGCCGGCGACAGCGCCGGCCCGTGCCTTTCTTGTGTCTCAGATCGCAAGCGCCCAGACAGTTGCCGCAAGCATGGAGACCGCCATTGCGACCGTGATGACACGCATAACCGGTCCGTCGCCGATCAGGGCGAGGATCGAGACGCCGAGAAGCGCCCAAAGCGAATGGAAAACCATGCCGCCAAGGGTGAACCCAGCGACAAGGATCAGCGCATTCTCGTGAATGCTGAGACCGTTGCCGGCAAGAAACGTTGAAAACGCGACCAGGTTCATGGCCCAGGTCTTGGGGCTGAGCGGATGGATCAGCAGGCCTTCCCAGAAACTGGGCAGCGCCACTTCGCCCTTCGGCTTCACCGAAAGGGAAATGATCCGCCACGCGAGATAGGTCATGTACGCCATGCTCAGCACCTTGAAGAGCGTGACGACCGGCCCGCCGCCCGCCATGACGTGCCCCAGCCCGTAGGCGACGCTGAGCTTCAGCGGAATGGAGCCGATCTGCGACGCCACGATCACCGGAAACGCCGTGCGGTAGCCCGCAGACGCACCAATGGCCAGGAACGTCAGGTTTCCAGGCCCCGGTGTCCCGGTCATGACGATGATGAAAACGGCAAATGCCAGGAAGGTGGCCAGATCCATGGGTGCTCTCCTGCGGCAATATCGATACAATCGATACAAATTGGCGGAGATACTAATTGTCTTGAGATATTGTATCAGTCAATGTAAACATTGTTCCCATGACAATGTGGATCCCGAACATCGACCAAGCGCAAGGACCGATCTATCTGGCGATTGCCGATGCGCTGGAAGCCGATATCAGCAGCGGTGCCCTTGACCAGGGCTACCGGTTGCCGCCGCAGCGCGAGCTTGCCTACCAGCTCGGCGTCACGCTTGGAACGGTCACGCGCGCCTATGGCGAGGCCGAACGGCGCCGCCTCGTGAAGGGTGAAACGGGGCGCGGCACCTATGTCGCGCCGGAAACGCACAAGGTCTCGCCGCTGGTCCCCACGGAAGATGAGGCGGATGTCTGCGACCTGGCGCGCAACTTCGCCTATCCGCACCTGAACCCCAGTCTTTCCGATGGCCTTGTCCGGATGGCACGCACGGCCGGCATCGACCACTTGAACGGCTTTGTGCCGTCGGAAGGTTTGAAAGCGCATCGCGAAACGGGCGTTCTGGTTTTCAAGGATTACGGACTGGATGCGGACCCTGATCGCGTTGCCGTCACCTGCGGCGCACAGCACGGCATTCAGGTGACCTGCCAGGCGCTGTTCCGCAGCGGCGATGCCATCGCGATTGACCGCTTCACTTACCCGTCGATCTTCCCGTCCCTGGCAAGCCTCGGGCTGAAGGCGGTGTCCGTCCCGGCCCTTGTGCGGCCTGACGGTGGTTTCGGGGCCATGGACCCGGAGGCGCTCGCGCAAGCCGCCAGGACGCATGGCGTGAAGGGCGTCTTCCTGATGCCGAACATGCAGAACCCGACCACCCACACGATGTCACTCGAAGAACGCGAAGCGCTTGTGTCGGTGGCCCGTACCCACGATCTGAAAATCGTCGAGGACGATCCCTATACGCCGTTTCTCACCGACCCTTTGCCGGCCTTTGGAGCGCTTGCGCCCGAGCGCACGGCCTCCATCGCCAGTATCTCCAAGGTCTGTTCTCCGGGCAGCCGGATTGGTTTCGTGCATGTTCCGGGACTGTTTGGCGACTCGATCCGCAACAAGATCGGCGAAAGCACCTGGATGGCATCGCCGATCACCGCGGAGCTCATTGCCGGATGGGTGCGCGAGGGACACCTGTTCAAGACCCTGCGCCTGAAACGAAAGGCCAACCGCATCCGTTTCCAGAAGGCGCGGGACATCCTGGCACCCTATTTTCTTCAGGGCAACACCAACAAGGTGTTCGGGTGGTTGCGTCTGCCCGGCCATGTCGACCCGGACGCCGTGCAGGCCGCGCTCGGTCATCAGCGAATTTCGGTCCTGTCGGCGCGCTACTTCCAGTCGAAAGACAACACGCCTGCCCCCTATTTGCGGCTTACATTCGGGTCGGAGGAATCCGATGACCGCTTTTTCCGCTCGTTGGAGAAAGTCCGCGCGACCATTGACCAATTGGCCGAATTGCCGGAACTGGGCCGGCCTGTAGGATAGGCTCACTTTGACATCGGGCACGATCCGGTCAATAAGCGGCCCCTTGAGAGCGCGGGATGCCGGGCGGCGTTGACCGGCTGGCGCCTGTGTGCCTTTGGCGAGGTGAGATGGCGATCTGGTCCAGGAAAAACAGGCAGGAAAAGAATCGGATCTGCGATCCGCATGCTGACCCTTTTGCCGTTTTCGAAAAGGTTTCGCTGACCCTCGGCGGCAAGCGCATCCTGTCCGATCTGTCGCTGTGTCTCAAGGAAGACCGGATCGGCGTGATCGGATTGAACGGATCCGGCAAAAGCAGTTTCGTCCGCCTTCTGAATGGATTACGGCAGCCTTCCGATGGCTCACTGACGCTGTTCGGCGCGGACGCCGCGCGCGCCGCTCCCGAATTGCCGCGCCATGTCGGCTTCGTGTTTCAAAACCCGGATCATCAGGCGATTTTTCCAACGGTCGAGGAAGAGATCGCCTTCGGGTTGACCCAGCTGGGCTTCGATCGGCACGAGAGCCGCACGCGGGCTCTCGAGTTCCTCGCCGTGCATGGCTGCGGCCAGCTGGCAACGGTGCCGATTGCGGAATTGTCGGAAGGCCAGAAACAGCTGATCTGCATCTTGTCCGTTCTGGTAATGGAGCCGCGGCTACTGGTTCTGGATGAGCCCATGACAAGCCTGGACATGCTGGCAACGCGCAAGATCCGCGACAAGCTGCTGTCTTTGCCGCAGAAGATCGTCATGGTGAGCCACGACTTCAGTCATTTCGAGGGTTTCGACCGCGTTCTGTGGCTGGAGGAAGGCCGCCTGCGCATGGATGGATCGCCTTACGAGGTGCTGCGCGCCTTCGAGGCGGATGTCGCGCGGCGATCGGGTGTCAAACTGGAGCTGGCCGCGCTGTGATTTCGATCTACCTACAGGGCGACAGCTGGCTGCACCGGACCCCGGCGGGACTTAAACTGCTCGTGGTCGCAGTTGCGAGCCTGCTACTCTTCCAGGTAAACGCCCCGCTGGTTTTCATTGCTTGCCTTGCAGGCGTCATCGGATGCTATGCAACGCTCGGGCGCGCGGGGCTGGCGCGCCTGGCGATGTTACGCGGCCTGACGGTGTTGCTGGCGATCCTTCTCCTTCTTCATTGGGTCTCAGGTACTCTCTGGGAGGGTGTCTCGGTCATCCTGCGGCTGGTCGTGCTGATCCTGGCCGCCAACCTCGTCTCCATCACCACCCGGATGGATGACATGCTGGAAGCGGTCATGCCCCTGTTCAGGCCGCTCGAATGGATCGGTCTTTCTGCAAGAAAACCGGCGCTCTGCGTAGCCCTTGTGCTGCGGTTTGCGCCTTACATGATGCAGATCTTCTCCCGCATGCGCGAAGCCTATCAGGCGCGTACAGGGGCGAAGAATTCATGGAAACTCATCCCCCCACTGGCCATCCAGTGCCTGCGCATGTCCGACAACGTCGCCGATGCGCTTCAGGCACGCGGCGGCTCGGAAGGACTATCGGGACAGGCTGAAATTCGCACAGGGCCCGGAGCGGCCTGATTGAACACACCCTCGAAACCGGACCGAGGCGGTGGCCCGCCGGCGCCGCGGGAAACAACCAAAAAGGGAGGCGCATTGACGCCATGGCTGATCGCTCACTTGTTCATATCGCATTCTACGCGGCTCTGATTGCCGCTCTCGGGCTGGTGCCGCCGGTCGCAATTCCGTTTCTGGGCGGCGTGCCGATCACGGCGCAAACGCTCGGCGTGATGCTGGCCGGGATCATGCTGGGACCGGTGCGTGGCGCGCTTGCCGTGCTCTTGTTCCTGTTTCTGGTCGCCCTTGGCGCTCCGTTCCTCGCCGGCGGGCGCGGGGGTCTGGGCGTGTTTGCCACGCCCTCGGTCGGATTTCTGATCGGCTGGCCGGTTGGCGCATTTGTTGCCGGCTGGATCATGCGGGCGACGCCGGGCCTGAACATCTTCGCCTCTGCCGCGATCTCCGCTGCCGTCGGAGGTATTCTCGTGGTCTATCTCTTCGGCATTCCCGGTGTCGCCTATATGGCCGGCCTGCCCCTGTCGACTGCAGCGCTCGGCAGTGCCGTCTATATTCCGGGCGATCTGGTCAAGGTCGTTCTGGCTGCGCTTGTCGCCCAGACAATCGCCCGCGGGTTGCCGGGGGCGATGCTGTCCCGCGGCTGACCGCGTGAAGATCGGCGCTGCATGGCCTATGTCGGACAAAGCCTCGATGCGTTTGCCGGAGATCGGCCGGATCAGACCGCGCTGATATGCGGTTCGGATCAGTGGTCGTGGCAGGCTCTGCTGGTGGTGATCGGGTCTGTCGAGGCTGTCATCCGCCGCGGCACCGATCGCGGCGGACGCGTCGCCCTCCTGCTGGATGATCCGGCCGAACTGCTCATCGGGTTTCTTGCCTGCGCCCGCGCGGCCCGGATTGCCCTGGTGCTCGATCCGGGCTGGCCGTCCGGACAGCAACGTGATGTGATCGATGACGCGCTCCCGGACCTGATCCTCGATCAGCGCGCCTATGCGGACGCGTTTTCAGGGGTGCCCGGCCAGGACACGGATCCGGGCAAGGCAGCCGACGAGCCCATTGAAGATGATCCCTTCTACTGCGGCTTTACCTCCGGTTCGACGGGCAGGCCGAAAGGATATCTTCGCAATCATGGCTCCTGGCTCAGGAGCTTCGGCCTGTCTGACCGGGAATTCGCGATCCCGGCCGGCGAACGCATTGTCGTTGCGGGGCAATTGACCCACTCGCTCCATCTTTACGGGGCGGTCTGCGGTCTGGAGCGCGGCCATGAAGTGGTGCTGACACGCCGCTTTGATCCGCGGGCGCTGCTCGGCGACCTGTCGGGGCACAGGCACGGCTCCGCGCTCTACGCGACACCGACACAGCTGCATTATCTGGCCGAAATCGTTGAAAGGCAGGGGCCGCTTGATGCCGTCCGGCACGTTCTTTCCAGCGGGGCCAAGTGGCAGGATAAGGACCGCGCACGTCTCGGCGGTCTGTTTCCCTGCGCGCAGCTGATTGAATTCTACGGTGCGTCCGAGACAAGTTTCATCACGGTTTCATGCGGTGGCGAGGCTCTTCCGTGCGGGTCGGTTGGCAGGCCGCCGTCAGAGGTCAGGATCGCCATCGGCGATCCCGGAACACCGGCCGAACCCGGAACGCCGGGTGCGATCTGGGTCAAGAGCGGCCTGCTTTTTTCCGGGTATCTGTGTGGAGATGATCCCAGGACCCGCTGGAAGGATGGCTGGCTGACCTTCGGCGATGAGGGTTATCTTGACGCGCGCGGTTTCCTGTTTCTGACAGGCCGGAGCAACCGGATGATCGTGACGTCCGGGCTGAATGTCTATCCCGAAGAGATCGAAACCGTTCTGATGGCGCATCCGGCGGTCGCAAGCGCTGTTGTGACCGGTCTTCAGGACCCGGTTCGGGGCGCCCGGCTGGAGGCCGCCGTCCAGCTTGAAAAGCCCATGGCAAACGCGCGGGACGTGTTGCTGGCGCATTGCAGGCAAAGGCTGGAAATGGCCAAGCTGCCGCGCCGTATCCATGTCTTTGAGCAGCTGCCGCAGACACCCGGAGGAAAACTGGACATCCGGCGTGTTTCGGAGATGATGGCGCAGGGGGAGGCCGTCGAATGACCGCGACCGGTGGCTCGTCCGCCTCCATCATTGCGGCCAGACGCACCCCTGTCGCCCCGCGCGGCGGCGCGCTCGCGCAGTTGCAGGCCGACGAGCTGGCAGCACC
>JBCBUA010000115.1:0-16530 GCA_039818365.1 Pseudomonadota bacterium | reverse complement strand
CTTCCGCCAAACAATATGAAACACAATCTCGATTTTGATCCGAACTACGGTTCGGCCGTGGAGCTTGCTCCCGGTCTCAGGCGCCTGACCGCGCGCAATCCGGGGCCATTCACGTTCCGGGGCACCAACAGCTATATCATCGGAACGCGGAAAGTCGTGGTGGTGGATCCGGGACCGGCGCAGGAGGACCATATCGACACCATCCTGAGCGCAATCGAAGGAAGCGAGCTGGAGGCCATCCTGGTCAGCCACACCCATATGGACCATTCACCAGGTGCCCGGTTGCTGCAGCGACGGACCGGTGCCGCCATCGTCGGAAGCGGACCTCATCGCGCAGCGCGCGCGCTCATGGAAAACGAGGTCAATCCGCTCGACAGCAGCGGCGACAAGGAACACCTCCCGGACCGTCAATTGCGTGACGGCGACATCTTCGAGGCCAGCGAAGCCTCGATCGAGACGATTGAAACACCGGGGCATACGGCAAATCATCTCTGCTTTTCGATCGCAGGGGCGGACGCACTCCTGTCCGCGGATCACGTGATGGGCTGGTCCACGTCGATCGTCGCGCCTCCCGATGGCTCCATGCGCGACTACATGGCGTCCATCGAAAAGCTTCTGGCGCGCCCAGAACAGACCTACCATCCAGGGCATGGCGGCCACATCGACAATGCGCACGCCTATGTCACGGACCTGAAACAACACAGATTACGCCGCGAACAGTCCATTCTTTCGGAGATTTCAGGATCGGAGAAAACGATCCCGGAGATTGTGGCGACGCTCTACGCGTCCGTCGACCCGTCGCTTCATCCGGCGGCGGCGCTTTCGGTCTTTGCGCATCTGGAAGATCTCGTGGAGCGGGGTATCGCGCACGCGCGCCCCGACCTATCACTTAGCGCGCACTACAAGGCGTCCGCATAAGCCCTCAGCCTTCCAGGTCAGGCAGATCTTCAGCATCCGGGTCGGTGGTTTCACCATTCTCGAAATACGGCTTGAAACCGGGCAAGGGAATAACCTCTCTCTGATCTTCCAGAACGATCGTCGGAAGCTCCTCTTCCTCCTCCCCCTCTTCGACGGAAAGGCGGGCGAGGTTGCCATAGGTCTCCAGCAGGACCCGGTCGATCTCGTCGAACACGGTCCTGATCTGCCCGGCATTGGTGGACAGATCCCGCAAGGAAGTCCTGGACCGCGAGCGGACATCCAGAAGCGCTCCGACGGTATCGGGCCGTATTCTCAGGGCAACATCAAACTGCAGTCCGAGGATGTGCGTTTGTCCCTGGGCCTGCAGCCGCGTCGCAGCATCGAGCAGGTCCGGCGGCAATTCGTCCACGATTGTCCAGTTCAGGTTCTCCAGCGCCTTGGCGCCGGCTACATGCAACCGCCCTGGCGCAATCCGGTACCGGCGCGGCACGATGTCTGCGGTTGCCCGGTCCGGTTCAAATCCTCGAAGCACGGTTTCCTGCGACAAGCCGGACAGGAACGGATAGGCGCTTTCTTTCAGAAAATCCGTGGTCCAGCTCAAGAACGGCTGTTGCTCGGCAACGGCCTCGGTTTTCAGTTCGGGCGGATCGGCGGGATTGGTCGCGATATCATTGACGCCGCCGCCCGTGATGAGCATTCCGACGACAACGGCTGGCGGGAAAAGCGCAGCCAACCCGAACAGCAGCCCGGTCAACGCCGCGGGAACACCGGGGCCACCCTTGCTCCAGATCCTTTGAAACGCGACAAATGCGGCAAGCAGCGCAAGCAAGGCCACGCATGCGGAAAACAAAAGCGAAAGGACAAACACGTCCGCGCTGATGAAGCCGAAACGTTTCGCGGCGAAAGCTGTTACCGTGATTGCAAGCGCGACCGAAGCTATTGTCCGGCTCGCCGGCGCGGAAGCTGTTCTATGGACGGCATAGCGTTTCATATGTTTCCAACCCGGACCGCAGCGCTTGCTCTGGGTGTGCGAAGACCAAACCCTTGTCTGTTTTTTGTGTTTGCGGACAATTTGTCAAATTAGAACTTCACTTATACGGCGCACTCTTCATAATTTAGGAAGTCACGGTTCGAATCATTCTGGGTCAAAGGTGGGAAAAAAGCCTTAAACGCACGGAGCAGCGCACGATTGGAATGAACTCACGACATCCCGCTGACGAGATTTGTCAGACCGCAGATGCGGGCCGGCAAACCGGTGGTGCCAAGGCCAGGCTTCTGTTCGCGCCCGGTTTCCCCAATGTGGTGCTCTGCTATGTCTGCATCTGCGTTGTCTTCCTTGCTCCAATCGCATTGCTGTTTGCAGTACAATTTGCCGACAACACAGAAGAACGTCTTTTTTCCCACTACTACTACATCCGGACGACAATAGCGCTCATGGTGATCGGCAGCAGTGTCGGAGGGATGATGATTGTTCTGGGAGCGGACATTTCAACTTATCTCATTCTGGCCGGACTTCTGCTCACCGCGCTTGCCGGAATGCTTACCTTGTCACGATGCATCAAAGGCATTGCTTGCGCGTTGATGCGCAGCTCTCCCTCTTCCTACCGATCCTATTTGCTGTGAAACGGCTCCGCGTAACTGCCAGCCAGCAAGGGCAGGACGAAAGATAATTAAAATTTACTTAATCGATTACTTCAAATTCCCTGCCCTAACGTTACATCCTGTTATAGAATTTGACTGGCTGAGACGGCTAAAGAAGCGCATCATTCAAAGGCTGGTTGCGACTTTTTTTGAGGTTTGCAGAAGCTTGCCCTTTGAATGCCGCAATTGGACACGACATGCACGCGGCCCGCAATTAACCGCGCTTTAAACCGCCAGCCAGCGGGAGCTGGTACAACAACGGACCTTGGAAAAATGTCTGAGCAATCATCCCAACCGGCTGCAGAAGTACCGGCGGGAGCCAAATTGGAAAATCAATATAAACCGGTCGGAATTGCTGCCCTGAATGCAGCCGCCCTTTGCAAGAACGCGGGCGCTTCGACAAAGAAAAACAAGTAATCGATTCCGCACCGCGGACCGATTGCTGACGGACCATATTTCGGTCCCCCGAGCAGCGAACCACAGCCTTTCGGGTTCCAACACGCTTGCCGTGTGCCGACGTGTTCGGCAAACTGCGCCCGTTGAGGTCTGTTGAGAATCGCGCTCGATGCAAGCTGCAGACGGATCAGCACTTTTGGTGTGTTCTGGCGCCTGTGCCGTTTGACGCGCGCAGCGCCGCATTCCGAAGGTGCACCGATCCAATGCGCGTTGCGCTGCGGTCCACACATCCCGGGCGGAGTGTCGTGCGCATGCAGCCGGCTCTCTCGCGGAGCCCGGGTGCATGTGGACGAAGCCAGCTTCTTGTCAGTCCCGGAATGAACAGCAGGCTGGCAATGTGCGGCCTGGCCGTGCGGAGCCCGACTTGATGATCATTGCCTACTGCCCTTCCGTGAATGGTCTTGAGCGCATAGAGCTCGCACCCGGTACGCCCCTGCCGTCGACATCCGTGTGGATCGATCTCATTTCACCGACACGTGACGAGCAGAAGGCCACCGAAAAGCTCATGGGCGCGGAGATCCCGACACGGGACGAAATTGCATCCATCGAGACATCCGAGCGGCTCTACGCCGAGCCCGGCGCGCTTGTCATGACGGTTCAGATGCCGATGGCCACGCGCACGCTTGATCCGATCCTGTCTTCCGTCACCTTTGTGCTCAGTTCCAAGAGACTGGTCACTGTTCGTTACGGCGAACCAAAATCCATCGCACTCCTGTCAAAGAAGGTTCAGGGCGACGCCACAATCGCGCATCTGGGTCCGGCGGTGCTGTTCGCACTGCTCGAAATCATTGTGGATCGCTGTGCCGACGAGATGGAAAACGCGTCCGCCCGCTACGATGACCTGGCGATGCAAGTGTTCGGAGACGGGCTCAATACACGCAAAACTGCCAGCTACCAGGACGCCATCAAGCAAACCGGGCAGATCGGTTTGCAGGTTGCCAAGATGCACGATGTGTGTACCAGCCTGTCGCGTGCGCTCTTGTTTCTCAACACGAATGCAAGGCGGGTTAACCTGGGCGAAGACCAGTCGGCGGAGGTCAAAACCTACGGGCGCGATGTGCGGTCCATCAAGGAACATGCCGATGCAATGGACAACAAGCTCGCCTTTCTGCTGGACGCGACGGTCGGGCTTGTAACGCTTGAACAGAACCAGATCTCGAAAATCTTCACGGTTCTCGGCCTGGTGTTCCTGCCCCCGACCCTGATCGCGTCCATCTACGGAATGAACTTCACCAACATGCCCGAACTCAAATGGGAGCAGGGTTTCCTGTTTTCCCTTGGTATGATGCTCGTCTCCGTTGTCCTGACTTTCCTGTTTTTCCGCTGGAAACGCCTCTTGTGAACCGGGATGCCCCCGGCCTCCTGTGCGCCTGGCAGGACTTAGGGGTAGAGCCGTTCCTTTTCCCAGGGCTGGTCGGGGCCAGAGCGTGAAAACACGATCCGGTCATGCAGACGAAACGGCCGGTCATGCCAGAACTCGATGGATGTCGGAACCAGACGCATACCGGACCAGTGTTCGGGGCGCGGAATGTCGCCGACACCGAATTTTGCGGTGTATTTCGCGACTTCCTTCTCAAGCGCAAACCGGCTCTCCAGCGGCCTGGACTGTTTCGAGGCCCAGGCTCCGATCCGGCTGCCGCGCGGGCGTGACTGGTAATAAGTGTCCGCCTCTTCGCCGGAAACCTGGTGCACCTCACCGCGAATGCGGACCTGCCGTCTCAGCGACTTCCAGTGAAAGCACATGGCCGCCTTGCCCGCGCTCAGCAGTTCGATCCCCTTTGCGCTCTCGAAATTCGTATAAAAAACAAAGCCCCGTTCATCGAACCCTTTCAGCAGAACCATGCGCACATTTGGCAGGCCGGTTTCGTCGACCGTGGCCAGCGCAAGTGCATTCGGATCGTTGGGCTCGGAGCCCTTGGCGTCCTCAAGCCATTCAGAAAACAGATCAAATGGCTTCTTGACATCCGCAAAGTCACCTTTTGTTAACTGTTCAGTAGGAAGGTTGGGGTCTGTCATGGGTTACCTGTCGAAGAACTCGACCGCCTGAAGCACGGCAAGGATATGCCAGTGAAGGGGCCGTCTGAAAAATTGTATCTTATGCGTTCATATACTCTCAGACACGGCAAGATCCACCCCCTTGCCGCCGCAGCGTTGGCCCTCTCGGTCTGTCTTGCCGGTTGCACACAGGTCACCGTGCCGACAGGAAGCAACAACGTTGATACACCAACGGTGCTGACAGGCTCCATTCCCTCGCCGTCGGATCAGGCCTATTCCGATGTGAATGCAGATGATCGCGCGGTTATCGCCGAAAATCTCGACACGCTGAGCGGCGAACTGGACCTGAGCGGGGAAGGCAGGGACGTCATGCTGTCCTGGCTCAATCCCGTGAGCGGCAACTCGGGAACGTTGACGAAAATCGAAACCGGTACCTTCGATGCAACCGGATGCCTGTCCTTCAACACGACGGCAAATACCATTGCGGGCATCAAGCTTTATTCGGGAACGGCATGCCGCGATATCACGCAGAGGTTCGCCGTGACCGCGCTCAGCGTGACAGACACCTGATCTCAAACAAGCTTCCGGTTTGTCGCCGCAGCCCGCACAAAGGCCCCGCAGGACTGGAATTTTGCCTCCACCGTTCCGATATAGTAGATAAGTCCGGTCAGTTCAGCCTCGGGAAAACGCGCGCTTCGGAGCAGGTCATGTGTCCGAAGCGTTTCCGCGTGAGGCGGATGGCCGGAAAATCTTAGATACCTGGTGATGTGAATGCGAGATCCCTACAGCGTTCTCGGGGTGGCAAAAAATGCCAGCGAGGGCGACATTAAAAAGGCTTTTCGGAAGTTGGCCAAGAAATACCACCCTGATCAGAACAAGGACGATCCGGGTGCGCAGCAGCGCTTTGCCGAAGTCAACCAGGCCTATGAAATCGTCGGTGACAAGGACAAGCGCGCCCAGTTCGACCGCGGCGAGATCGACGCGGAGGGCAAGCAACGTTTCCAGTCGAAGGGTTTTGACGGGTTTTCCGGATTTGAAGATTTCGGTGCAGCCGGCGGCGCCCAGGGTTTTCGCTCCAGCGGTGGCAATACGGGCGGGTTTGATGACATCCTGAACGACATATTCGGTGGATTCGGCGGCCGTGGTGGCCGTTCCGGGGCCGGTCCGGGCGCTGGTGCCAGCGGCTTCGCGGGCGGGGGAGCAGGTGCACGTGCGAAGGCACCGCCCAGGAAAAAAGGCAGGAATGCAGAGATCGTTGCGCGCGTTTCCCTGGAAGACATCGTGAATTCCGGCAAGACACAGGTCACCCTGCCGAGCGGCAAGACCGTCAATGTCACGCTGCCGAAGGGCGTCGAGGAAGGTGAAAAGATCCGGCTGAAGGGTCAGGGCCATCCGGGTGAACACGGTGGACCTGCGGGCGATGCCATGGTCGAGGTCAGGATCAGGCCGCACAAGCTGTTCGAGATGAAGGGCACGGACCTGCATCTCGACCTGCCGCTCACGCTCTACGAAGCCGTGCTTGGCGCAAAGGTGCGGACACCGACGCTTTCTGGAGCGGTCAATCTGACGATCCCGCCGAACACGTCGAGCGGCAAGCCCATGCGTCTCAAGGGAAAGGGTCTGCCCAACAAGACAGGCGGCCATGGCGATCTTCTGGTGAAACCGCAAATCATCATGGCGCCTCACAGCGACAACGAGCTCGACACCCTGATGAAGGCCTGGAAGGAAATCACGCCGTATCGTGCACGCGGGCCGGAATACGACTGAGCGTTCCCGATCGGGCAGCCCCCGGCTGCCCGACCCGTTGCCTGTGCCGCCACAGCTGGTCTGATGAACGGCACCGCGTGAAAATCAGCTCTTCAGTTCTCCCAGAAGTTCTGCCAGCAACTCCATACCTTTGCCCCAACCCTGGTCGAGCCCGCTGATGGCCCCGGCGAAGCAGGATATCTCGGCATCAGTTGCCTCGTGCGGGGTCCAGACGAGACGCAATTCCGTCTCCTCGCCCGCTTCGGTGAAGGTGACGGTCGTCAGGAGCGTTCGCGGCCAGTCCGGCATCATGGGATTGGAAGCCGGGTCCCAGTTTTCATCCGACACGGAATGCAACCAGACCAGTTTTTCAGGTTCGACAACCTCGGTGTACTCGACCCGCTGGTAGTGTGAGCCGCCGCCGAATCTCATTTCGTTCAGCCACAGCCCGCCCGGCCTGACATCCAGTTTGTGAATGACCGTTTCCACGCCCGGCCCGTACCAGCGGGCGAGCAGCGCCGGGTCGGTCCAGGTTTTCCAGACAAGCTCTCGCGGTGCATTGAAACGTCTTTCCAGAATATACTCAGGCAAGGACACGCTATTTCTCCCAGGTTTCCGTGTTTTTCAGCTCATCAAGCAAATTGTCGAGTTGATCGAAACTCGATGACCAGAACGTTTTGAATTCTTCAAGCCAGGCCACGGCTTCCTTCATGGGAACCGCATTCAGCTTTGCCGGCCTGCGCTGCCGGTCCGCTCCGCGCCTGATCAGACCCGCGCGCTCAAGCACCTTCAAATGCTTGGAGACCGCCGGCTGGCTCATGTCGAATGGCTCCGCAATTTCGTTGACGGACGCCTCGCCAGCCGCCAATCGCGTCAGGATCGCCCTGCGGGTCGGGTCCGACAGCGCAGCGAAGACCGCGTCGAGTGACGCGTCACCACTTATATAACCAACTCGTTCCATAACTGTATGGTTATCTTAATTGCAATTTATGTCAAGCGCCTTGTTTTGTATACCTTGTTATATTACTTGTTATGTAAATAGGAGCCGTCATGGTAGATGACATCGTCCGAGCGCTTGGCTACGGAACACTGGGCAGCCGGTTGAAACGGATGGGAGAAAAACTGCAGGCGCAGACCCAGGAGATCAGCACGCGGTCGCAGGAGCTGAACCTTCCGGCCTCGCATCACCCTGTCCTTGCCGCCCTCGACCGGTATGGTCCGCTCAGCATCGGAAATCTCACCGACGCAGTGGGCCTGAGCCAGCCGGGCGTGACCCGCATGGTCAACAAGCTGAAGTCGGACGAACTGGTTGAAAGTCTGCCAGACGCGCATGATCGCCGCGTGGCCATGATCGCGCTGACCGTCAAGGGAAAGGCGCTTGTGCGGCACTTGCAGCAAACCTTGTGGCCGGAAATCATCCTGGCGGTCGCAGACGCCTGTTCCGGACTGAACGGATCGCTGCTGCAACAGCTTTCCCAGTTGGAAGACGCTCTGGAAGCTCGTCCGCTGCGCGCGCGGCGGTCAGCCGAACCACTGCCGGCCTGGGAAGACATTGTTTCACGAATGGAGGAAACGCGGTGATAAAGCGCATCTGGCACGGCTGGACCACGCCCGAGAATGCAGACCGGTACTTCGATGTTCTTTCCCGATCCGTCATACCCGGGATCAAGGCAATGTCCCTCCCCGGATTTCTCGGGATAGACGTGTTACGGCGGGACCTTGCAGACGAGGTGGAATTTGCGACGATCATGACGTTCAGGAGCCTCGATGACATTATCGCGTTTCAAGGTCCAGACTATGCGCGCAGCCATGTTCCGGCGGTTGCCCGGGAAGTCCTGGCCCGCTGGGAGCAAACGGCCTCCCATTATGACGTGATGAGCCTGACCCCGCCCGTGGAGCCCTGACATGACCGATCTTCTCAAACGCGTGGTGTGGTCTGCCCTCGCCACCCGGCAGGATACGTTCGCGCTGGGAAACACCCGCGCGCGCCGCTTTGATCCTCTTGTTTCCCCCTTCGCCTCCGCGATCGACAATTCCGACGAGTCCCTTGCCGCGCTTGAACAGCTGATTTCGCCCGGCGACGATCAAGCGTTCCTGCTTCAGGCTGAGGAGATCCGGCTTCCCGGCGATCTGATTGCCGAAAAAACCGCGCTCGGGGTCCTGATGATCGAGACGACACCTGCCGCGGCGTTTTCCGGAAACACCGAAATAGAGCCGCTAACGCGTGCGGACGTGCCGGAGATGGTGGCGCTGGCGGAATTGACGAAGCCTGGCCCGTTCACGGACCGGACGCCTGAACTCGGGACCTTTTTCGGGGTCAGGTACGATGGGCGGCTTGCAGCGATGGGGGGCACCCGTCTCAATCTGACAGGTTACCGGGAAATCAGTGGTCTGTGCACCCATCCCGATTTTCAGGGGCGCGGTCTTGCCAGCGCGTTGACGCTGCACATTGCGGCCAAAATCCGGGCTGATGGAGACACGCCTTTTCTCCATGCCTACGCGGACAATCACGGTGCGATCGCGCTTTACCGGAAACTCGGATTTGAAATCTGGAACGAAGTCAACGTCGCGATCGTGCGCCGCAGAACCTAGCCGGCCCGGCAACCGGCCGGACAGGCGCCCGGCTCACGCCTTGTCCCCGCGGAACGCCTTCATCCTTTGCCGCAGATATTTCGCTGCCGACCGGTAGTGACTTGGACCGGCGGCTTCCGCCCAGCGGCCGGTCGTCCAGTCATTCCTGCCGCCTTTCATCGGATGCCCGTAGAGATCGTCCTGCGAGAGGGCTTCTATGAAGGTCAGGAGTTCGCCGTGCCGCGCGTCCAACAGCGAAACGGCGTCGTCCCAGCTCATCATCGACTGCTGCTTACGGAGATCCGCATTGTAGCGCTTGAGTTCGTTCCACTTGTAGCCGCTGGCGGGAAAATCGACCGGATTGCCCGCCTGCCCCTCCTGATACCAGCCTTGGAACAGTGTGATCCAATGGGCCCTGTGCCCCACAATGTCCTTGGGCGAAACACCGTCGCCATCATTCGCCAGCCTCAGCTTTTCCGGAAGCGTATCCAGAATTGTGCCGAGCTTGCGGTATTCCGTTCGGGTCAGGCTCAGAAGGTCCTGTTTTGTCGTCGCTGCCATGTGACCGCTCCTTGTCACCGCAAACGAAGCGCTATCCTCTCCGCGGGGCATTGACCTGAAACAAAAGAGCCGTTTGCGAGCCAGTGCTTCGCAAGGGTTTCCAGCGGGCTGCAGAGTTGCCCCAACCAGAAGTTGCGTTTTTGCAACAATCCATCCTCAAAACAATTCCGTCGACCACCGCTTCATTGCAATCAAAAAGCGCATTCAATAGGACATACATCATTGTATAAAATCACAGGGCAAGACAATGCGTTCTCTCGTTTTTTCGTTTCTTCTGCTGCTCACGCCGACCTTTGCCCAGGCCGACACATTCCGGGAAACGGTTCCCGCCAACAAGACGTCGGTGGTTGGCGCGCACGCCACCTACGGCCCGCTATGCGAAGGCGGCACCATTCCGAAAATGAAGGTCACGCAAGCGCCGAAAAACGGAAGTGTTTCGTTCCGGCAGGTGTCCAGCAAGCTGAGCGAGAAAGCGGGCCGCTGCGCCGGCAAAACCGTCAAGGGCACGCTCGTGGTCTACAAGCCGAACCGCGGGTTCCGCGGCGAGGATGTGTTCCGGGTCAGGTTCGTCATGGACATGCACACCTACGGGACCGCGAAAATCAGGAACGTCAGCAACAAATACGTCATTGAGGTGAAATGAGTATGGCTCGCCGCGGCTTCGACACGGCCGGCCGGAGCTGCCGGATGCGCATCCGCCGCCTGCTTCCGGCCGCGTGATGACCTAGCGATCCTTCCACCCGTAAAACCAGTAGGCACCTTGCAGGTAGAGCTTACGCAACAGGGGCAAGGGGAACTTCTTCAGCGGTTGCTGCAACGGCGCGGGCATATCCGCCTGTTTCAGCGCTCCTGTGATCAGCCCGGCGAGCTTTTCACCGGAAATGGAGGCCATGGCGATCCCGCTGCCGTGCCAGCCGAGCGCCGCATAAACGCCTTCCATGCCGGGCACAACGCCGACAAAAGGCGTGAGCCTGCGGGCCAGGCAGACATTTCCGTGCCAGCTGTACTCTGTTTCCACATCCGTCCACGCGGGAAACATGGTCTCGAAATCGGAGCGCGCACGCTTTTGCATCGTTGTGAGTGCAGTGTCGGTGTCGAAAATGCCGCCTCGGGTTCCGAACAGGAATCTCCTGTCCGGCAAAAGCCGGAAATAATGGAGCAAGATGCGGGTGTCGGCCGCCATGGTTTCCGACGTCCATCCCTGATCGGCCAGTTCCGCGTCGCTCAAGGGCCGCGTCACCTGTATGGAGGACATGGCCGGAAGCGTCCGGCCGTAGAGCCATTTCGGTGCGTTCTCTCGGGCGTATCCGTTGCCTGCAAGGACCACTTTTCTGGCGCGGACATATCCGTGTTCGGTTTCCACGCGCCAGCGCTCACCGTCCCGGGTCAGGCTCGATACGGGAGACTTGCCGAAGATACTGCCACCGGCCCTGCGCACTTCGCCTGCGAGCGCAAGAACATATTTCATCGGGTTCAAGGCGAAACCGTAAGGCACAAGCATGCCGCCGTGAAAGCCCGCGCCGCCATACCCCTCCTCACGCAGTTGTTCCTTTGACAGCAGGCGCGCGTTCATTCCGAAGTTTTCCTTCAGAAAGCCTGCTTCCGATTTCAGCGTGGCAACATCCCTGCGGCGATGGGCCAGATAAATCTCTCCCTTCGAGTGGCAGTCCGCGTCGACACCCCAGGCGTCAAGCCTTTGAGCGACCAGATTGATCCCGGCAACCTGGTAGGCAAGGAACCTGCGCGCCTCGTCAAGACCGTATTTCCTGATCAACTGGTGGTGGTCGAGTGTCGTTCCGCCGAGGCAGCAGAAGCCGCCATTGCGTCCCGATGCCCCAAATCCGACATGCTCGGCTTCCAGCACGCAGACGGAAACACCGCTCCGGGCGAGCTTCAGTGCCGCGCTGAGGCCTGCATATCCTGCGCCGACAACGGCAACGTCAAACAGGGCGTTGCCCATGAGCTGGCGGTCGGTACGCGGTTGCTCGACGCTTGCCTCCCAGTAACTGCCGATCACCTCACGCGGCGCCTTGGTCTGCTGCAGCATCTCAAATCCCCAGCCGGTCGCGGAGCGAAAACCACGTCATTGCCAGGACAAGAAGCGGAAAGCGCAGGCGATCGCCGCCTGGAAAAGCCGGAATGTCCAGTTTCTCAAAGACGTCGAACCGACCCGCCGTTCCGGCAACGGTTTCGGCCAGGATCTGGCCGCCGAGCGTCGCCATGGCAACCCCATGACCCGAATAGCCGGAGGCGGTCAGGATGTTGGGCGCAGGCCGCGCAAAATAGGGCATGCGCTTTGGCGTGATGGCCAGCGTCCCTCCCCAGCCATAGTCGAGACCGACATCCTTGAGCTGCGGATAAATTTCTTCCAGAGGGGCGCGGACAAACGACTTTATGTCGTCCGGAAATCGGTAGCCGTAATTCTCGCCGCCACCAAACAGCAGACGCCGGTCTGCCGACAATCGGAAATAGTTGATCACGAATTTGCTGTCGGCAACGGCGACGTTGCCCCGAATGATGCGTTCTGCCTCTTCTGCCGAAAACGGTTCCGTCGCGACGATGAAGTTGTTGATGGGCATGACATGGGACGCCGTCGTCCGGTCGAGCCTGCCAAGATAACCGTTGCAGGCAAGAACGAGATGGTCGGCGGTGACGTCGCCCTGCCCGGTTCGGACCGTGATCCTGCCGGAGCCCTTGCCATCTAGTCCCGTGACCTTTGTTTCCTCGAAGATCTGCGCGCCGGCCGTTTCCGCAGCTCGGCCCAGACCCAGCGCGAAGTTCAGCGGATGGAGATGCCCGGCCCCCATGTCGAGCGATCCGCCGAAGTACCGCGGACTGCCGACAAGGTCTCCGATTTCGTCGCCATCAACGAAACGGATGTCTTCATACCCATAGGTGAGCCGCAGATGCTCGACATGATCCCGGCTTTCCTCCACATAGGATTTGCGGTGATCGGCGTGAAGGATACCCGGCGCATAGTCACAGGCGATTTGGTGACGGGAAATCAGGTCGCGGACAAGTGCCTTGGACTGTTCGGCAAGATCCCAGAGCAGCCTTGCATGGGCCTTGCCGTGCCGTTCCTCCAGAACGCTCTGGTCGACGCGCTGGCCGGATCCGACCTGACCGCCGTTGCGGCCCGACGCCCCCCAGCCGATCCTGTTGGCTTCCAGAAGCACGACATCTATGCCGCGTTCGGCAAGATGCAGCGCCGCCGACAATCCTGTGTAACCGCCGCCGACAACGCAAACCTGACAGTTGCGGGATCCATCCAGAGGCGGGTTGTTCGTTGTCCACTTCGCCGTCGCGGCATAGTAGGAAGGTGCGTGCTGGCCCGGCGTGTCGTTTGCCGTCAGGAGATCTAGCGCTGTTAGCATCGCGGACCGCGAGCTCCCGTTGACTGAAACCCGGTGTTGAACTGAAACAGGTCGCCACCTTCCCGCGTTCAGATGCCAACTTCAAGGCGAAATCGACTTTCTTGGGGTAAGTTTCGCCTGAATTTGCAAGCTCTTGGAACTCACCCAACGTCAACGCTGGCCCTTGACAGCCCGGGCAGGACTGATGACATGATCAATTCCAGATGACCCGAAAGAAAGGCAAAACTGTGTTGGGACCCGCTGAACACCCCTGGCTCGATCCGCTGTGGCGGCGGGTTGCGCTCGTTGTCTTTTGCGGTGCCTGGACAGTCGTGGAATTTGCCATGGGCAATACCGGTTGGGCGAGCATCGTGGGGGCGATCACCGCATACGCGGCCTGGTGTTATTTGTATGCGTACAAAGGGTCCGATGCGACGGCCCCGGAGGTATCTGCAGAAGCGTCCGAAGAGGCGCGTAAAGACGAGGCGCAATAGGCTCAATGCGGTGGCCGATCGCAGACAGGATGCTGACTGGAGCCAAGACGGCGGCTTTCGCGCTGCTTGGCATCTTTTTGGTTCATGCCGGCCAGTTTCCAGGGTTGAACACGGCCAGAGCGAGCGAAGAGACTTCGGTTCCGGCCGCATCCGTGCAGGATACCTTGAACAAGCGCTGCGTGGTTTGCCACGGGTGCTACGATGCGCCCTGTCAGTTGAAACTCTCTTCTCCGGACGGCTGGCAACGCGGGGCCACCAAGGCAAGGGTCTACGATTCCAAGCGGCTGGAAGACGCTCCAACGACGCGACTTGGTATCGACGCAACGACCGTTCCCGAATGGCGGCAAAAAGGCTTCTTTCCGGTCACGGCCAATCAAGGCGGCGTTTCCGTCCTGGAGCAGTTGCTGAAAGCGGGACGGCGGCAGACCTTTGAACTGGGCAAAGCCCTTCCCGCCGAGCTGAACATCAGTCCACTGCGCCGCAACAGCTGTCCGGCTCCTGAGGAGATCGAGGATTATCTGTCGGACAACAAGCATGGCGGCATGCCGTTCGCGACGGCACCGCTGCCCGATGAAGACTATCAAACGCTGTTGTCCTGGGCCGCTGCCGGGTCTCCCGTCCCCAGCGAGACCGTCGAGGTTCCCGATCACGTCACCGACACCGTCAACGCGGTCGAAACGTTCTTCAACACGGACACACAGCGGGCGAAGCTGGTCGCGCGCTACATTTACGAGCATCTCTTTCTCGCCCATCTGCATCTTGAAGGGGATGATCCGAGACGCTTCTTCCGCCTGATCCGGTCGCGGACGCCTCCTGGCGTACCGCACAAGGAGATCCCGTCCCGGCGGCCGTTCGACGATCCGGGCGGGCCCTTCTTCTACCGTCTCATTCCGATAGACGGCACGATCCTGCACAAGGAACATATCGTCTATGACATCGGGACGGACCGGTTGGCACGCTATCGGGACCTGTTTTTCGCACCGGACTGGGATCTTGAAACCCTGCCGCCCTACTCGAAGGAGGCAGGCGGCAACCCGCTCTCGACTTTCAGGGCGATTCCGCCACGCAGCCGGTACCAGTTTCTGCTCGACGACGCGCTGTTCTTCGTGCGCACCTTCATCCGTGGACCGGTCTGCTACGGGCAGGTCGCCGTGAATGTCATTCAGGACCGGTTCTGGGTGTCCTTCCTCGACCCCGATGCTGATCTTTCCGTCACGGACCCGAGTTTCCTCGCTGACGCCATTCCTGTCCTTGAACTGCCCGTCGCCCTTTCTGACGACAAGATGTCGGAACGGCTGAAGAGTTTCCTTCTGGTCGGGCCGCTCAAGTACCAGGCCTTCCGGCAGGAACGCTATGCCCGGAAAGCGGCAAAAGACGGAGGCCTTACCTATGCGGACATCTGGGACGGGGACGGCCGCAACACAAATGCACGCCTGACGATTTACAGGAACTTTTCTTCAGCATCCGTCGTCACCGGGTTTGAGGGCGCAATTCCGAAAACCGCCTGGGTTATCGACTTCCCGCTTTTTGAGCGGATCTACTACGATCTGGTTGCCGGTTTCGATGTGTTCGGCAATGTCGAGCACCAACTGACCACGCGCATGTACATGGACAATCTTCGCCGGGAAGGCGAACGCATGTTCCTCTACTTTCTGCCCGCGGACCGGCGCGATGCCCTCCACGACAGCTGGTACAAGGGGCCGCTGGCCAGCCTGCTCGACCTGTGGAAGGAAAGCCCCATCGACGACACGACGCCGACGGGCATCCGTTTTCAGACCGACCGTCCCAAGACAGAGTTTCTCACGCGTTTGCTGACCATCGCGCCGCGGCTCTGGCCGCAGAGCGATCCGATCAACCGCTGCACCGGAGAGGCATGCGCCGACAAGACGTCTGTTGCCGGTCATCTTCGCGGCTTGAGCGATCAGCCGGCGCCCTGGGCAAAGTACATGCCTGACGTTTCGGTTCTTGTCGCTGAGGACGGGGGTGAGAGGGATGTCTTCACGATTGCCCATGACATGGCACACAGCAATGTCGCCTTTATCTTCAACGAAGATCTGCGCCGGGAACCGGAACAGGACGAACTCACGATCGTGAAAGGGCAGTTCAGCAGCTATCCGAATTTCGTTTTCAGGATGAATGCCGGAGAGGTTCCCGATTTCGTAAAAGATGTGCGGGCAATCCGCAGCCAACGCGACTATCTCGACGTGATTGCGGCCTACGGCATCAGGCGGACCGATCCGCGGTTCTGGGAAAGTATTGATCTGATCCAGTCCGAACTCACCGCCCAGGACGCGATCCAGGCGGGTCTCCTCGACATCAACCGCTACAATGATCCCAAGCCTCTGGACCCGATCGAACGGCTGTTCGAGTTCACCTTCTCCATCGACTGACAGGCTCTGCGCCCGAACCGCGCATCATTCAAAACCGGTCCGGCCCAGCTCATCGATCAGCCATTTGCAGAAAATCGCCGCGTCCTGGCCAAGTGCCTGACGCGGTCCGGATGTCACCAGATGGTAACTGTGGCGGCTCTTGATTTTCCGGCTGGACGACACGATCAACCGGCCGCTGTCCAGATACGGCTGCGCGAGACTTTGCAGAACGAGCGCGTGTCCGTGACCGAGCGCTGCAAGCTCCAATGCTGACAGGGTCTGATCGACCTGCAGGCCGCTTCGCTGGGGCACCGGATGATCAAAGGTTCTGAAAAAGCTTTCCCAGGTGTCGATGACCCCCATGATGTCAAGCCGCGGGGCCTTTGCCAGAGCCGGCAGGTCCCGTTCCTTCGAGCCGAGCGCAAG